>SXRM01000418.1 GCA_005792545.1 Pseudomonadota bacterium
ACTTGAGTCGCAGGGTCTCGGCCAGCGTCTGGATGAGCGTGGTCTTGGCCAGACCGGGTACGCCAATCGAGAGCGCGTGACCTCCGGCAAACAGCGCAGTCAGCAGCAAGTCGACGACGCCGTCCTGGCCGACTACGCGCTTGGCAACCTGCCCAAGCACGGCCTGACGGGCCTGCCGCGCCAGATCGTAGGCGTCACTGTCGCCCAGGATCGCCGACAGACCGGTCGGCGTCATGGCGCTCGCGGCCGCACCTGTCGCCTGGTCGCCGCTGTCGTCGCCTACGTCCAGGCTCATGGTTTGCTCCAGCGCAGTTGGCGGGCTTTGCTGCGGTCAGCGGGCGGCCGGCTGCACGGCCAGGCCGAATGTCACCAGCAACTGGTTGTCGCCCTGGCCGCCCAGCGCCTGGCGATCGCCGACCGACAGGATCCAGCCGATCGCGCCACGCGCGGGCTGCGCATGGTAGCGCAAGCCGGCGCCGATGGCACCCCAAGCGCCACCATTGCGGGCGATGTCGATCGAACCCGCGAACTCGCCGCCGAGCTCCAGCCGACCCGTGGACCACTGCACCAGCCGGGCGTGCCCGGTCAGGCCGATGTCGTTGCGCAGGCGCGTGCGGGCGCCGTCGTGCCAGCGGACCGCGTGCAGCATCAGCCCGGCGCGCAGCCACGGCCACGGCTCCAGCTGCAGACCCAGCAGCACGCCAGCATGATCAAGGGGCTTTTTGACGACCTGGCCCGCAGAACCCAGGTTGACGGTCAGAGACGGAGCGAGCAGCAGCACATAGTCGCGGGCGGCGTCGCGACCGGACTTCGGTGGCGGGGCAAACCGCGGCCAGTCGCGCGGCGTCGGTTTGGGCACCGGCAGCGTAGGGTGGGCCTGCACCACCGGATCCAGGTCCAGACCGGCGCCGTGCACTTGCAACCACGCGGCCGCAAAGGCTCGCCACACGACTGGCGGCGTCGCGTCGCGGTCGAGCCGGTGCTTGGGGTCGCGCTGCAGCAGTTGGACGAACGCCGCCTTGCTGACGTCCGGTCGTTCCAGCCGCGCAGCGGCAAAGCCCAGCAACCGCAAGCGCTCGAGATGCCGAGGTGCTGGCGCATCCGCGGGCAACGCGGTGTCGGGCTGTAGCGCATCAAGGACGCAACCCAGATCGCCTGCTGCGTAGCAATTTTGGGCGCGCTGCAGCGCGTCTGGCGCTGGTGTTGGTGCGGCTGCCTGGGCCGGCCACGCCGACAACCAACACAGCCACACCAGCGCAGCCGCGGCAGCGCGACTGAACGAACGGCGGACCTTGATCAAGCGGGGAATTCTTCGTTGACCGTCTTTTCGAGACGACCCTGGGCCATGCCCTTGGCCATCTTGGCCGCGAAGCCCTTGAGATCGACCTCAACGCCAAAGGTGGTCTCGGTGACCTTGAAGCGGCTGTCGAACATCTTGCCGGTGGCGCTGGCGCTGCAGCCGTCGGCGCCCCAGGCCACGTCGTCGACAAACCCCGGGTTCTTGGACTTGAACGACTCGACCATCTTGGTCATCTTGGACTTGGCGACGTCCAGCGGAAAGCTGTGGCTGCGGTTGAGCACGATATCGGCCATGGGTGACTCCAGGTTGCGGGTTGGCGGGCTGCGCCGGGCTGGCGCGGGGGCGCGATCTTTGGCGGGTTTGCGGGTTGGGTCAAGACCATGGGCGCCGAATGCGCCCGCCCACGCCTCCGAGGTCCGAGATCCGCCGTTGCGGAGGGTTCGGGCGTAGGCGTTGCCAGTTTGGTTCGCACGGGGGGCCGTCGTTGCCCTTTTGCCCGCCTGCCGCGACACTTTGACTGCGGGTCAGCCAGGCCCTAGCTTACCAACGTGCCGGACGCCGCCAGCCCATCGATGGTCACGCCCAAGACTGGCGGCCGCCGCATTCGCGTGCAGTGGCGCGATCCCCGCAACTTGCCTGCCGCGGCGCCCAGCGACCCGGTGCTCAAGGCCCGCCACCAGGCGCTGGCCGACCTGCGCCGGCAGCGGCTGGGCTTCTGGCGGTCGCTTGGCCGCAACAACCGGCTGTTTCCGCGTAAGCTCGTGGTGACCCGCGAAGGCAAGTGGATCATCGGCATCGCGTTGTTGCTCGGCGCCGCTGCCGTCAATACGGGCAACAACCTGCTGTACCTGGTGCTGTCGCTGGCGATCTCGGTCATCGCGATTTCCGGCATGTTGAGCGAGTGGTGCCTGCGCGAGTTGGAACTGCTGCGCTGCTACCCCGGCGAGCTGGTAGTCGGCGCGGTGACGGCGCTGCGCATCGAGGTCTTCAACGACAAGAACCGGCCGGCGTTGCATCTTGAAGTTGGCGAAGTGACCGACGGCGCCCTCGACGTCCAGGTGCGCGACGGCTACGTGCTGCACTTGGGGCCGCGCGAGGTCGGACAGGCGTTCGCCGCGATTCGGCCGCTGCGTCGCGGGCCGATTACCACCGCTGGGCTGCAACTGACTACCGCGTATCCCTTTGGGTTTGCTCGAAAATCGCGACTTTTTGACGAGCAGGCCGCGTTCCTGGCGTTGCCGACGGTGACCCCGACCCAACTGGACGGCGTTGGCGCGCACGACCGCGGCGCCACCGAGCTGTCGCGGCGTATGGGGCAGGGCGATACCTTCGCCGGATTGCGCGATGCCCGGCCCGGCGATGCCCAGCGCGACATCTACTGGAAAGCCTCGGCGCGCCGCCAGCGGCTCATCGTTCGCGAGTGGCAGGCCGAAGCCAACCGCATTGCCGTGGTGCGCTTTGCCCACCTCGCGCCCGGGCCGAGCCAGGACCCTGCGACGCTCGACGCCGCGTGCGCCCGGGTCGCCGGAATCTGCGAGGCGCTGCTGCAGGCCCAATTTGCCGTTGGTCTGCAGACCTTTGTCGGCAGCGTCGCGCCCGAACCTGATGCGGCGAGTCGTGGCGATCAATTGCTGCGCATTCGCCGCCATCTGGCGTGGCTGACGCCGGTCGACCAGCCGCCGCCGCCGCAGTGGCCGCTGCCGGACGCCGATTGGGCCCAAGCGGTCCGCGCTGCCTATGCTGCCCAGGCGACGCTGCAGCGTGGCGAGGCGTTGCTGTGGGCGCCGTTGGCGACCGCCGCGCCGGCCGAGGTAGTGCTGGTCCGCTTTGCCAGCCGCGGCGACGCCATCGCGCACGGCCCCAGCGACCGCGAGATCGTGCTCGACGCCGACGGGCAGATTCAGCAGACGCTGCACCACCGTGCCGCGCGGCAGGCCGCGTAGATGGCCACAGCGCTGGCCCAACCCGTCGGCTGGACGGTGCACCACAGCCTGCTTGCGGTCGCCTACGGCATGGTCGGCGCAGGCGTGCTGCCGATCGCGGTCTCGGGCGAGCTGGGCTGGCTGCCGCCGACGGCGTTCGTGGCGGCGATGCTGGTGTCGCTGCTGCGCGACCCGCGGGTGTCGCCGGTGCGGCCGTTGACCGCGCAGCTGTGGACGGCAGTGCTGCTGTTTTCGTTTGCCGGCACCATCGCCCGTTCGCTGCAAGACAGCTTGTGGCTGATGCACGCGATGGAGTTTGCGCTGCTGGTGACCGTCAGCCGCTTCTTTCAGCGCCGCTTTGCCAAGGACTACCTGCAGCTCTTGGGCCTGTCGTTCATCTTGCTGCTGACCGGCGCCATCGTGCAGCCGGGGCCGATGTTCGCGGTGTGCTTTCTGGCCTACACGGTGCTGACCATGTGGGGTCTGACGCTGTTGCACCTGGTGCGCGAGCTGGAGCTGCAGACCCACACGGGGCCGGAGCACCTGCTGCCGGTGCCGCCGCCCAAGCGTCGCTGGCTGGGTCTGTTGCCGCCTAAGGCCGCGCCGCCGCCGGTGACCTGGCCCGAGCTGCCGGTGCATGCCAGCACCATCGAGTGGCGCTCGCGGCAACTGGTCGGCTTTCGCTATTTTGCTGGTACGAGCCTGCTGTCGCTGCTGGTGCTGGCCGGATCGGCGCTGTTCTTCTTTCTGTTTCCGCGGCTTGGCGTTGGCTTTTTCTTTGCGCAGACGCGGCCGCCCAAAAGCGTGGTCGGCTTTTCGACCGACGCGCAGCTGGGGCAGTTCGGCGCCATCAAAAGCAACGCCGAGGTGGTGGCGCGGCTGACCTTTCCCGATGAGCCAAAGCGGCTGTTGAGCGGGGTGCGCCTGCGCGGCGTGGCCTTTGACAGCTACGCCAACAATGGCTGGACCCGGCTGCCTGAGGAGCCGTGGCCGCTGCGCTACCGCGACGGCAAGCTGGTGCTGCCGCGGGTCGATCCGCCCGAGCAAGGGGTCAGTCGCAATGTGCGCGTCGAGGTCTACCTAGAGCCGCTCGACAACAACAACCGCGTGCTGTTCGCGCCGCCGGGCACCTGGTCGGTCGAGCTGCTCGACACCCGCTTTGACTACCTGCGGGGTCGCAAGAAAAGCGTGATGCGCACGCCGTCCGGCGACCTGACCTACCTCGCGCCGCCTGAGACTGCGCTGCACTACATGGTGCACGTCGTCGAACCGGTGAGCGCCGCTGCCGAGGCCAAGCGTCTGCGCGCGGCAGAGGGTGAGCCGCCGGCACAGCTGCTCACGCGCTACACCCACCTGCCCGAGACGTTGGACCCGCGGGTGGCGCAGTTGGCGCAAAAACTCGCCGGCCCGGCGGGCAACTGGTACGACAAGGCTGCGGCCATCGAGTCGGCGCTGCGCGAGGGCTGGACCTACTCGCTGGCTGGCGACCAGGACGCGCAAAAGCCGCTCGAAGACTTCCTGTTCGGCAAGAAATCGGGCCACTGCGAGTACTTCGCGAGTTCGATGGTGCTGATGCTGCGCACCCAGGGCATCGCCGCGCGGCTGGTGCACGGGTTTTCGGGCGGGCAGTACAACCCCATCGGCAACTACCGCATGATTCGGCAGGCCGACGCCCACAGCTGGGTCGAGGTGTTCTTTCCGCAGATCGGCTGGCGCACCTTCGACCCCACGCCGGCTTCGGGCCAGGAAGCGCCGCCGGACTCAGGCCTCTTGCAGCAGCTGCGCCACGTCGCCGATGGCGCGTCGTTGCTGTGGTACCAGTGGGTGGTCGAGTACGACCTGGACCGCCAGGTCGACATGCTGCGCGGGCTGGGCAGCCGCTTTGGCCAGCTGCGGGCGCCCAAGCTCGGCAGCCTGTTTGCCTCGTCCAGCGACGAGCCGCAGCAGACCAAGAACAAGGCGCCGGTGCCGTGGTGGGCGATTGCTGGGTTGCTCAGTCTGGCTGTCGTCGCTGGCGCGCGGTTGGCTTGGGTGGCGTGGCGCGACCGACCCAAGGTAGTCGTGGACCGCCAGGTCGACCGCGCGGTGGATCGGCTGCAGGCGGCGCTGCACAAGCGCGGCGACGGTCGCGCGCCCCACGAAACCTGGTCGACGGTGGCAGAGCGCTTGCGACCCAAGGCGCCACTAGCGGCGCAGGCGGTCGGCGCCTTTGCCGTGGCTTGGGATGCGGTGCGCTTTGCGCCGGTTGGACACCGCCTGGACCGCCAGACCCTGCTGTTCGCCATCGCTGCGGCCCGCGACGCGGTCCTGAGCGTGCCGGTTGAACGCAGGGGGGGATTGTTCAGCTCTTTGAAACGGCAAGGGAAGTAGCCGCAAAAGTGGTCGCTGCGCCGTTGGATCTCGCCGGGCTTGCCGCGGTGCCGCCGTGGCCGGTCGAGCGACTGCGTGCCGCTGGCGGGCGCTGTCACGCCGCGTTGGTGCGCGACTGGCGCGCGCTGGTGGCACCTGCGCTGGCCGCTGCCGTCGCCGTTGATCTGGACCGCGAGGGCTTGGACCTGCAGCCCGATACCGGCGGCCGCATCGCGGTCGCCGCGTGGCTGCACCTGCACGACCACCTGGCCGCGAGGTTGTGCGACGGCGACCGCGCGGCGTTTGGGCGGCTGTGGCTGGCTGAGGTCGGTGGTCGCGTGCCGTGGATCGGGCGCTCGGGCTTGCGGGCGCTCGGTCTGGCGGCAGCGGGGCGGCAGCTGCCAGGGGTGTGGGCTGCGGGGTTTGAATTGCCGCCGCCCCAGGCTCAAGTCAATTGCGGTCAGGTCAGCGCCACCTGGAGCGGGCACGCTGTGTTTTCGGCCCCGACCTTTCGCTGGATGATGGCGCTGCAAGGCGCGCTGCTGGTGCCACTGTGCGGTGGCTGGCCGGGCGTGCGCGTGGCGGCTGCGGCAACCGAAGAACAGTTTGAAATTACCTGGCTTTCTGGTCAACCTTGACGCCGACGGCCCGGCCGCGCACCATCGCCGCGTGGACCGGCCCGCCCTATCCGATGAACTGCAAGAGCGCGACCGCGACGACCCGGCGGCGCTTTTGCAGCAAGTGGTGGCGACGTTGCGCATGGCGCGGTTTGGTGGCGTGGACGCCGTCACGCGGCCAAAACTGCCCCCAATCGCCCCACCAGCAAGCGCGGCGCGGCCGGCGCTGGACGCTGGGCCCGCGCGGCCGGTTGCCTCCGCGCAACCGAGTCGCCCGAGCCAGCCGATCGCCACCCGTGTCACCGCGCCCCAGCCGGGCCCGGTCGCCTCGTCGCTGACCCAAGAGCGCCAGTTGCTGCGCGACAAGCTGCACGACATGTTTGGCAGAGCCGCCGTCTGCGAAAAATGCCCGCGCCACCAGGGCCGGCTGCGCACGGTCGCGGGCCAGGGCAACATCGCCGCGCGGCTGATGCTGGTGCTCGAAAGCCCGGACGAGGCCAGCGAAAAGGCGGCGCGACCTGCCAGCGGACCGCCGGGCGAGCTGCTCGACAAGATGCTGCACGCGATGGGCCTGCACCGCGACGAGGTGTGGCTCACCTACCTGTGCCTTTGCCGCGGCGGCGACCTGCCCATCAGCCCGCAAGACGCCAAGACCTGCAGCACCTACCTGCGACAGCAGTGGGAGGTCATCCAGCCGCAGGCCCTGGTGGTGCTCGGTGAGCGCGCCAGTCAGGTCTTGCTGCAGCAGCAGGCGCCGATGGCCGAGCTGCGCGGGCGCTGGCAGGTGGTCAAAGGCGTGCCGACCCGGGCGACCTGGAGCATGGCCGAGATGCTGGCCGACCAGAGCAAGAAGCGCGATGTGTGGACCGACTTGCAGGCGGTGATGAGTAAGTTGGCGGGGCGGTGATGGTCAGTGCGGCCTAGCCCAGCCGTCGCGGCTTTGAGGCGCCTGCCAGCGTTGACCCGCGCGCAAGGCTGCGCCAAGCTTTGAGCCGGCCCTGGTCGGCCAATCGCGCGCAGTCCTTCCATGCTCATGGCCACCCGAGAAGACGTCTTGACCTGGATCGCCAATGGCGAAAATTCCAGCGTCGAATTCAAGCGCGATACCGCTGGCAATGAGCGGTTGGCGCGCGAGGTGGTCGCCTTTGCCAACAGCGACGGCGGGGTGATTCTGCTTGGCGTCGACGACGACGGCACCATCGCCGGCAACGCTGACGCCAAAACCGAAGAGTGGGTGATGACCGCGTGCCGCGACAAAGTCTCGCCGCCGATTATTCCCCATTTTCAACGCGTAGTTGGCGTGGTGCCCGGCCGCGACGTTGCCGTGGTGCGGGTCGAGCGCAGCTACACCGCTCATCACCTGTGGCACAACAGCCACCGCACGTGGCTGATTCGCGTTGGATCTCAGTCGCGCGAGGCGAGCCAGGAAGAACTCGCGCGTTTGCTGCAGCGCCGCCAAGTGTTTCGCTGTGATTCTACACCGATCCAAGGCAGTTCGCTTGCGCATCTCGACCGGCAGCGACTGCGCGACTACTTCGTGCGCGTCCGCGAGCAGTCTGTGCCGGACGACGGGGACGCGGCCGGTTGGCGCACGCTGCTGGCCAACACCGAAATCCTCGACAACGACAGCGAAGACGCGGCCTGTACCTTGGCGGGTTTACTGCTCTTTGGGGCGATGCCGAGCCGCTGGCTGCCGCAGTCGGGCGTCGACGTCGCGGCGTATGCGGGCACCAGCAAACTCGCCATAGGGGGCGTACTCGGGCAACCGAACGGCGGCCCAATCGCGGTCCAGGCGACCGACACTGCTTTCGCTGGCGAGGATGGCCGAGAACGTGGCCTCGTCTACGTCGTAGTCCCACACGTAGCGCGCCCGCTCTTGCATGTGCAACGTCGCGGCGAAGGCCGCGGCAACCCTGGGATTCTAGCAGGCGCGGTCGGTGCGGCAACTGTCGGCCGCCCAGCACGCCTACCCCACCAACCCCACCCGCTCAAAAACCCGCATGAAGCCCAGCACCGCCCGCCCGGCATCGGCGCCGTCGGGGTCGGCCATCTCCTGCACCAGCACGCCCATGTAGCCGCCGAAAACCACGGCGGCGAGCCCCTGTAGCCCGTTTTCGTCTACCCGATCCTGCAACGCCGGCCGCAGCATGTCACCGACTGCACCACGCGCCCGCTGGTAGAACCGCGCCAGCGCCATTTGCAGCCCCGGGTCGCGGCGCGCACGCAGCGAAAAATCCAGCCACAGCGGCACCATCGCCCGGCCGCGCCGCAGTTCGCGGTCCAAAGCCAGCGTGGTCAGCGCCACGTAATCGGGCGAGCGCAGTGCAGCCTGGAACTGCGCGAACATCTGCTCGATGACCTGCTGCGTCCACACCTCCAAGATGTCGACGAACACGTCGTGCTTGCTCGGATAGTGCCAGTAGAACGCGCCCTTGGACACGCCGATGCTCTCGCAAATCGCCTCGACGCTGGTCGACTCGTAGCCACGGTCGCGAAACAGCCGATAGGCGGCGGTGCGCAAGGTCTCTTTGCGGGTCTTGCTGGGGTCGATACCGTCGGTTTTCTTGGGTCGGGGCATCTACGCCTCCCTTGCGCCGGTATGGCCGGCCTGTCCCAGTCCCTGTCCCTGTCCCTGTCCCGGCCCGCGAAGCGGCTGACCCTGACCTCGGTCTGTCTTTGCCGCCCGCAGCCGCTCCACAATCTCCCAACGCAGCCGGTCGGCCGCCACCACCGCATCCAGCGACCCGACCCGCACCGCGCGCTCAACGCTATGCACGGCGTCAAACTCCTTGGCGACGGCGGCCTGGTGGTCCAACGTCGCCTCGGCCACCACCCGGTCGAGTTTCTCGCGCAACCGCGGCGCCTTGTTGGCCGGCGCCGCCGCAATCGCCGCCTTGGCCGCCACCACCCGCGGGTCGGCGTCGACGCGCTGTCGGACCTGGCGCGGAAACACCACCGCCGCCGCCGGCGCCCCGCCGATGACGCTGGCAAAGCTGCCTTGCACCGCAATCGCCTGCAGGTTGGGGTTCAGGGCCTTGCTGAACACCACGTAGGCCCCGCCGTGGTAGCGCCCAATGACCGCGAACACAATCGGGCCGTCGAACTCGACCACGGCGCGGCCGATCTCGGCGCCGTATTCCAGCTGGCAGCGGCGCATCGACTCGGGGCTGCCGTCAAAGCCGCTGAGGTTGGCGAGCACCACCGCTGGCCGGTTGCCGCTGCACGCGCGCAACGCCCGCGCCACCTTCTTGCTCGACTGCGGAAACAGCGTGCCGCCGCTCCAGGTGTCGGGCCCATCGTTGGGAATCTGGCCGCGGCGCGGCAACGGCCGGCTCTCAAAGCCGATGACACACACCGGCATGCCGCCCAGGTGCGCGTCGACGACCACCGCGGTCTCGGCGTGATGCCACCACGCCCAGCGCTCGAGCCAGCCGCCGTCCTGATCCACCACCGCGCGCATCACCTCGCGGATGGCAAACGGCTTTTTGCGCCCCGGGTTGCTGCGTTCGTCGAACAGGTCGCCCACGGTCGCAAAACCGTTGCCCTCGCCGCGGTAGGGGTGGTGCAAAATCGAGCGGTCGGCCGGGTCGCTGCTGTCGAACGCGCGCGGACCGGACTCGCCGGGTTGGCGGTAGGTCAGGCGGTAGTGCTCGAACAAAAGCGCGTAGGCGTCGCCGAGGTCGCGGGCCAGGTACTGCGCCTGGCCGTTGGGGCCCATGATGCGGTCAAAGCCGCCGATGCCGCGCTCGTCTTCGGCCGCGACGCCGCCTGAGACCTCGAGCGCGCGCTTGCCCGTCAGCACCATCGAGGCCTCTGGTGTCATCACCAGCACCCCCTGGTTGTGCACGAGCATGGTCGCCATCGCGTTCCAGTAGCTCTGCGCACCCACACAAGTGCCGGCCACCAGCACGTGCACCACGCCGCCCTGCCGGCAAAACTCGACAATGCGACGCAGCACCGCCGCGGTCCAGTCCAGGTTCTCGGTGCCGCTGTCCATGGCGATGCGCGCGCCCGACGACACCGGCAGCCACTCGACCGGCAGACCGCGGGCTTGGGCCAGGTCGAACGCGGCCACGATGCGCCGACACTCAGGCTCGCCGAGCGCACCCATGGCCTTGAGCGGATCGCCGAGCACGATGACCCGCTGCAAGCCCTCGGGGTGCTTGCGGGTGCGGTGGTCGACCAGGCCCACCACCACGCCGCAGCTGTTTTGGGCGGGCGGCCGCTCGACGCTGTGCAGGGTCTGGCCGTCGGCCGCGAGATCCAGTTCGACAAAGCTGCCGCGCTGCAGGTCGGGGTGCGGCGCCATCGACGTGTCGCCCTTGCCCGCGGGCGACACCAGCATCCGCACTACGTCGTAGGGACAGTGCACGCCAAGCCGTCGCGCCGTGACCCGGCGTGCCGACAGCGGATCCTGGGTGCGCACGAGGTCCAGCGTTTGCGGCTCCTGCCGGACCTCAAAGCGGTGGCGACCGAGCGTCTGCAGCGACACCGCGACCGGCCGCGCCCCCAGCTTGGCGTCGCGCAGGTGGGTGTGGATGACCACCTTTTCCAGACCCAGCCCGCGGCCTTGCGGCAGGTAGCGGCGCGCCAGGCGTTCGATGTCGGCGGGTTTGAGGTGCAGCACTTTGCGCACGAACAGCACCAGACGGTTGCTGTGCAGGCGCTTTTTGGCCTCGCGGCGCCCTTGCTCAGCGCGCAGCAGGCGGGTCGCCTCCAGCCACGCCAGCTCGAACGGCACTAGCCGCGGATCGGCCGGCACCGTCAGCGCATCCGGGGCGTCGCTGACCTCTGCCAGCACCACGATCCGCTCGTCGTCGGGGTTGTCGCGCGCGACCAGCCGCAGCGCCACCAGCGGGGCCGGCGCGGCCAGCACCTGCAGCTGGAACTTCTTGTACCGCCACAGCTCAAGCCGCAAGGCCGTTTCGCCGTCCAAGCCAGCGGGCAACTCCAAGCCATCGAGTAACTGCCTGGCCTCTGGCGTATCCGGCAGTTGCTGGGGTGACACCACCGGCAGCTCGCCCGACTGCGACTGTGCCGCCCGCAAGGCCTGCCAGCGCGGCGCGAGCTCCAGCGCCAGCAGCGCCTGGTGCGCATGGTCGGCGACGGCCGGGTACTGGGTGGGCGCAAACCGCAAGAACAGCAGCAGATCGTCGCGCACGCTGTCCGGCAGTGGCACGCCGGCGGTCTGCATCCCCAACACTGCGCGAAGCAGCGTCGACGCGCAGCGGGCCCGAAAGTCGCCGTCGCTGCGCGTCGCGGTCATTCGCCAAAGCGCGCCCAGCACCGCCGGGTCCGACGACAGGCCGGGCAGACCGTAGCGGCGCAGCGCCCGCTCGACACGCGCCGCGTAGCCGGGATCGCAGCGCGTATCGCCCAAGTGCAAGCGGCGGCACAGGTCAAAGAACGCGAACTCGGCGGTGTGGCGGTTGCCGTCGGCGTCGCCTACGGGTTCGCGCGCAAAGCACGCTTCGACCGCAGCGTAGTCAGCCAGTGCCGTGCACAGCGCCAGCCAGCGTTCGGGGTGCGAGATGGCGGCGAAGTCCAGGTCGATGTGGACCAGGCCGCGCAACACGGCCTCGGCGTCGGTCGGCAGGTCGTAGCCGAGCAGCACCGCGTGGGCGACGTGCACCAGATCGTCCAGCACCCGCGCGGCGCCATAGGCGTCCAGGTCGTCCAGGCCTTGCGGGTGGGCGCGGTCGCCGCGCACCAGCGTCAAGAGGGGTCGCGGCTGGTCGCCGCTCAGCAGCTGCGGTGCGGCCGTGTTGTCGTCTTGCTCTTGTCCATCGGCGAACAGGAACAGCGGCGTGCCAGCGCTGACTTGTTGGTGCGGCCGGCACAGCACCTCGGCGATGCGACCGGCGCGGTCGGACAACAGCGGCATCTCGAGCTTCATGGCCTCGAGCACCGCCAGTCGCTGGCCGATCTGCACGCTGTCGCCGTCTTGCACCTCGACCCGCACCACCAGCGCCGGGGCGGGCGCGGGCAGATGGTTGCCCGCAGACAAGCCGACCGCCCACGGCCGGCCATCGACCTCGATGCGCATGCCGGTCTGGCCGCGCGCGCACAGCACCCGATGGCGAATGCCCTGGTGCACCAGCACCGCCACCCACGGCGTCTCGGGCAGCCACTGCACCTGGGCCCGCGCGCCCGGCGCCACCAGCGAATACTCGACGGGTCCGGTCTGGCAGGCGTGGATGGCGGCCTGCACGCCGCCTGCGCGCAAGTTGACGGTGTGGCCGCGCGCGGGCGCCGGCAGCTGCGGCATGCCCGACTGGGCGTTGGCGAAAAACTGCGCGACCTTGGCGCCGGTTTCGTCGTGCAGCGCCAGGATCGAGGCGGCGTACAGCGCCAGCGTCGGATCGCGCGGCCCGACCAGCTCGCCGCTGGCCAGCGCGCGGTCAAGCCACTGGGTGTCGGCGCTGCCCTGGACCACGGCCGGGTGGTCCAAAAGGTCCAGTAACAGCGCCTTATTGTGCGCGCCATCCTCGACCACCAGGTCCAGCTCGCGCAGCGCCCGCCGCAGCCGCGCCAGCGCCGTCGGCCGGTCCGGTCCCCAGGCCATGACCTTGGCGACCATCGAGTCAAACTCCGGCGCAATCGCCATGCCGGCCTGCACGCCGGAGTCGACGCGCACGCCGGGGCCCGCCGGAAACTCCAATACGCGCACCAGCCCCGGCGCCGGAGCACAGTCGCGGTCGGGATCCTCTGCGCACAGCCGCACTTCGACGGCATGGCCGCCGGGCGCGCGCTCGGGTCGGTGCCAGGGCAGGCCGCGGGCGATGTCGATCTGGGCGTGCACCAGATCACAGCCGGTCACCAGCTCGGTAATCGTGTGCTCGACCTGCAGGCGCGCGTTGACTTCGAGAAACGACGCCGTCCGCGTCTGCGGCTGCCACAGGAACTCGGCGGTACACACGCCGCGGTAGCCGGCCAGCTCGGCCAGCCGCGCCGACGAATCGAGCAACGTGGCCTCTGCATCGGGCGGCAGCACCGGACACGGCGCCTCTTCGATGATCTTCTGGTGGCGGCGCTGCACGCTGCAGTCGCGCACGCCCAGCCCCACCGCGCGGCCGTCGGCACCGGCGACGACCTGCACCTCGACGTGACGGCCGCCCTCGATGCAGCGCTCGAGCAGCACCGTGCCCGCGCCGAACACGCGCGCCACTTCGGCGCGCACGCTGGCCACGGCCTCAGCCAGCTGCGCCGGGTCGCTGACCTTGCGAATGCCGCGGCCGCCGCCGCCCGCGCTGGCCTTGACCATCAACGGGTAGCCCACCGCCTCGCCCAGCGACAACAAGCTGGCGTCGTCGGCATCGCCAATCTCGCGCCAGGGTCCGAGCGGCACGCCGGCTTTGGCGGCCAGCAGCTTGGCGGCGTACTTGTCGCCCAGCCGCAGCATGGCGTCGGCCGACGGCCCCAAGAACACGATGCCGGCCTCCGTCAGCGCCTGGACGAATGCTGCGTCCTCGCTCAGGAACCCCCAGCCCGGCCACACCGCGTCGCAGCCGTGCTTGCGCAAGAGCTCCACGATGCGTGGCACATCGAGGTACGCCGAGCGCAGTCGCCCAGTGCCATCGGGCTGCAAGGCTGGCCCAAGGCTGACCGCGTGGGTCGCTCGCCGCACGAACGGCGCGGTGGCGTCCGGGTCGGTGTAGAACACGCTGTGTGCGATCGTCGTACCGCGCAGCAAGTTGTAGTCGTGCAGGCCACGCAAGAAGCGACTGGCGGCCTCGCCGCGGTTCAGGATGGCGATGTGGGCGATGGGCAGGCTCATGCGCGCTGTTCCTGGTGGGTAGATCGTGTTGGGCCCTGGTGGTCGTTGTGGTCGTCGGCGCGCCAATTGGACGGCCACCGGCCCTGGCGGTACCCTTTTGGTGCGGCGCTACTGCCGCTGGCGAGGCCCGGATGGCCACAGCCGCGCAACTGGCGGCCCCCGCTGCGGGGCCATTTACCTGGCACGACTACCTGGCGTTGGCCGACGACGACCGGCGTGAGCTGTTCGACGGCTACCTGTTGGAGGCCGACGTGGCGACTGCGCTGCACGAATGGATCGTGGCGTACCTCATCACCGTGCTGAACACCTGGGCGTTCGGCAACGGCGGCCGGGCGTTGGCGTCGGCGTACAAGGTGCGCATCAGCGACCGCCGCGCAGTGATGCCAGATGTGCAGTTCTACCGCCGCGGCCGCTCGACCCCGGCCCAGGCGTTGACGGAAGGCGGTCCGGATCTGGCGGTCGAGGTCATTTCCGCTGGCTCGCGCGGGATCGATAGCGTCACCAAGCTGCGCTACTACCTGCAGATTGGCGTGCCTGAATACTGGTTGGTGGACCCCGAAGCGCAAACGCTGACTTGCTTTGTGCAAGTGCAGACCGCTGCCGGCCCGGCGTGGCAGGTGACTCACGCGCTGGGCATCGGCGACGGCCAGTTCGCGCCGCCGACGTTTGCTGGCCTGTGCGTGGATTTGCAGCGGCTTTTCACCGTGCCAGACTGACCACTGGTAAGCTCTAGTCACCGCAGCTCCTCCCAAACCACCACCGCCGCCGCGATGTTGCCGTCGTGCGACAGCGACACGTGTAGCTGCGGCCGGCCACACAGCCGCGCCACCTGACCGTGCAGCACGACGGTCGGTCGGCCAAACGGGTCCTGCACGACCTCGATGTCGCGCCAGTCGAGCGTCTGCAGGCTCGGCGGCTGCCCGCGGCGGGTGCCCGACCACGCCTTGACGAACGCCTCTTTTGCCGCCCAGCGCACCGCCAGATGGTGCGCGCGGTCGCCGGGCTTGTCGGCCGCCTGGCGCTCGCCATCGGTGAACGTCGTCGTCGCAAACACCGACGCCGGGTCCGCTAGCTGCGCGGCAAAGGCAGCAACGTCGACGATGTCCAGACCGATGCCGGCAATCACTTGGCTTCTCCAAAGCGGTCGTCGTCGCCCAGGCGGGCATCGGCGTCGACCAGCAGCTGCGCTTCCGCGTCGAACTGGGCTGGCGTGCCGTCGTGAGCGTCGAAGCGGCGGTGGCTGCGGCGCTCGAACAGCGGCTTACCGCCCATCAGCATCTGCGCCAACCGGCGGCGACCTTGGCGCAAGCGCTGCTCGGCCCGCGCCTGCCAGGTGGCCCGTTCCGCCGGACTGAGCGCCGCCTCGTACACCCCCGGATGGGCGAGTAGCACCAGGGCGCCGACGTGCCCGAAGCCTAGACTGGTCACCAGTCCGGCCTTGAGCGGCTGGCCGGGCCCCGCCTGCAGCGCCTCGTTGGTCCAGCACAGGTGACGGTGGTCGCGCAGCGCCGGGTCCACGCTGTCGAGGTTGCGGTTGCCGGGAATGCGCCCGCTGGTCAGCACCTGGATGAGGCCCCCCAGCTGCCACGCCGCGGCGCCACCCTTGCTGTGGCCGGTCAGCGATTTTTGCGACACCACCAGCAGCGGGTTGCCGGGCGTGCGGCCAATCGCCTGCTGGATGCGGTCGTGCACGCGCGACTCGTTGGGGTCGTTGGCGCCGGTCGAGGTGTCGTGCTTGGACACCACCGCGATGTCGTCGGCGCACAGGCCATGGTCGAAAAGAGCCTTGGCGATCGGCGAGTTGATGCCACCCATCGCCACCGACAACACGCCCTGGCCCGGCGCCGGAATCGAGCGGTGCACGCCATCGGCGTGGCTGGCCGTGTAGCAGCACACGGCGTACACCGGCAGACCCAAGCGCTGCGCGATGTCGCCGCGCGTGAGCAAGAAGGTGCCGCCGCCTTGGGCCTCGACAAACCCTTTGCGCCGCAAGTCGTTGGGCCGGCTCATGCGCTTGGGCGCGATCCCAGCCTGCTCCATTTGCACGCTGTCGGCCGTGGCCTGCATGTCGCTAAAGCCGATCGCACCCTCGGGCCCGTAGTCGTCGTAGCCGCCGGCAACCACGAATTCCGCCCGGCCGAGCAGGATCTTGTCGACCGCGCTCTCCATGCTGACCGCCGCGGTCGCGCACGCCGCCACCGGGTGCGACATCGAGCCATAGCCGCCGACGTAGGCTTGCACCGCGTAGGCGCCGACCACGTTGATGAGCGTCTCTTGCAGCGCGTCGCCCTGGCGGTCGCGGCCGAGCACCGGGTCGACGTACAGCTTGTGCAGCGACTTCATGCCGCCGATGCCACTGCCCTGGGTGTTGGCGATGTGGGCCGGGTGCAGGTGGTGCAGCAGTTCTTCGGGCTGCAACCCCGCGCTGGCAAAGGCGTCGGCCGTCGCGCACAGGTTCATCTGTGTGACCGGGTCCACGGTGTCCCGCAGGTCGGCCGGGATGCCCAGCCGCCGCAGGTCCAGGCCATCGGGCAAGAGCCCCGCCACGTGGCGGGTCAGCGCCAGCGTCTTGGGCACCCGCACCTCGGCGCCCTGCTTGCGGTGCACGCGCCAGGTGCCGTCGGCATTGGGGTGCGCCGTCGTCATCGCCGGGTCGGCCGTCACGTAGGCCTGGGCCTCGGCCTGATTGGGCACCTCGAACGCGATCGGCCGGTCGAGGTACGCGACCACGTAGCTGTCGAGCGCGCGCGGGTCGAAGCCGGCAGTCTTGGGGTCGACCGGCCGAATGCCGACACGGGTGCGCAGCTGCGGCAGATAGCGTGTCGCCAGGTCCGCCTCGGCGACCGGCTCGGAAGAAGACACGTCGCGCCAGCCGCCCGCCTCATCCCAGCGCACCAATCCACACAGCCACGCCAACTCGATCACGGCGGCGGCGTCCGGGTCGTCCCAGGCCTCTAGCGCAAAGCGGGTGCGGGTGGTCCCGCAGGGGTTGAGCTCGCCCATGCCGACAATCACAATCAGTTGATTGAGCGGCAGCCGCGGCGGCGCGAAGGTCGCCGGGTGACCCGCGGGCAGTAGCGGCGCCGGCCAGTCTGGCAGCGCGGCGGGCGGCAGGATCGTGGGCGCCGTGGGTGCAAGCTGCGTGCGCAGCTGAGCAGCCCGCTGGGCGCGGGCGATGGCGGCTTGCAGCTCGACCCGCACCGCGGTCACCACTTCGCCGACATTGGCGATCGCCGCAAAGCCGCTGGTCAGGTCCACGTCGACCGGTGCGCTTCTGGCCTGGCTGCGCACGTCGTCGCGGCACAGGTGCGCGATGGCGGCGCCCATCTGCCCAGTGGACCAGGTGCGCACACCGGTTTTGGCCTCCAGCCCGGCCGCCACCTGGTCGTGGGCGTCCATCAGGCCGGTGCCGCGCACCCAGCCGATGCGCACGCCGACGAGCGAGGTGCCGCTGCCCCAGGCCGCGTGTTCGCTGTGCCAGCGCCGCAGCAGCGTCTCCAGGCCGAGCTTGCTCTCCGCGTACAGGCCGTCGCCGCCAAACTGACCGTGGTTGGGCGAAAGTGGCAGCAGCACATGGCACGGCGCCGCGGCGTCGGCCCTGCGGGCAGTTGCCGCACCCAGGCCAGCAACCAGTTTCTGCACGTGCCACAGCATCGCCCGCGCGGCTGCTTCAGCCTTGTCGCCCAGTTGGTCGAGCGTGCCGCCATCCTTGGGCGCTGCAAACGGGGCGCATAGATCCGGCGGCAGACCGGCCGGGCCATGCAGCCAGGCCACCAGCGCCGCGGTGTCCTGCGCGGACGCGGCGTTGTAGGGCACGACATGCAGTTCTGCACCTGGACCTGCGTGTTCCTGGTACAAGCGACGATACCACTGCTGGCGGGCGTCGTCGAAGCTGCTGGTGGTGGCGACCACTTTGGCGCCGGCCCACAGCAGATGCTTGACCAGTTCGACGGCGATGGAGCCGGGGCTGGCGCCGGTGACGAGCGCCGCCTGGCCGCGCAGGTCGAGCACCACCGGTTCGGCGGCCCGCTCCGCGTCAGCGACTTCGCTGGTGCTGACCGAACCGTCGCTGGCAACGGTCGTTACCGGGCGCGTCGCCGCGACCGGCAACGGCGCCAGCGGCCGCGGCCGACTGGCGTCCGCGAAGGCATCGGCGGCGTCGGTCTGGCCGCGCTGGCGCAGCTGGGTGGCACACCAGCGCGCCGTATCGGCGACGCGCCGGTCGTCGGCAAAGGCCGCGCAGTAGCGCAGCGTCGGCCGGGTAGCGTCGAGCTGTGCCCTGCCGTTGACGAGGTCGAAATAGGCGCGCAGCAGCCGCGTCTGCGCCCACGCCCACGCCGAGGCAAACACCGCGTGCTTTTTCGGGTCGAACGCTGGCGCGCACAGCTCGGCAAACGCCGGGCCGAGTTCGGCTTGCAGCGCGGCCAGCTTGCTGTCGGCGTCGCCTGCGAGCACCACTTGTGCTTCGGCATGACCCAGCCGCTCCAGCGTCGCGCGGGCGGCGTCGGCGAGGATGCCGTGCTCGCCCAGGATCTCGGCCTTGAGCGCATCCAGTGCCGCCGAATCCACCACCGCGCCGCCGCCCCCGCTGGCCGCCGACTGCGGCTGCAGCCCCACGCCGCGCGCCTGCGCCCAGGCCAGCGCCGCCTTGTCCAACAGTGCTTGTGCCGCGGTCTTTGCCCCCGCGGGCTGCGCATCGCCAAAGACGCCGCCGCGCACCGAATCGCCCGGCCGCGCCAGCAGCGCCAGGTGCAGCAGCACATGGTCGGCGCTCGGTTCGTCCAGGCCCCACTGGCTGTCGAGCCAGGCAACGGCATCGCGGCGCTGTAGGCCGGCCTTGCCAAACAGGCGCGCTACCGTGTCGTCGATCGCCGCTTTGAGGTACTTGCCTGGCGCCTTGTAGTGCGCAGCCTTTCTGGCCAGGTCACCGGCCAGCGCGGCCATCGGCTTATCGGCCGCGCCGTCGAGCGCGCCCACCCCAAATTCGGCGGCCATGTCGGCCAGGGCCTGGTTGCGCCGCGACGACACGCCTTCAAAGACGTCTTCCATCGACTCCGCGTCGGTCAACTGCTCTGGCCGCACGCGCGCTTGCAAAGCCAGCAGCGCCCTCAGCGCGTCGGCGTGGCCGATCGGATGGCTGCCGACCGGACCGGCGGCCGCGCGCGCCATCACCGGAGCCGGCGCTGGGGTGCTCCGCGGCGCCGCGGCTGGCGGCGGGTTTCCGCCTGACCCTGTGCCTGTCCCTGACCCTGTTCCTATGCCTGACCCTGCACCTGCTCCTGAGTCTGCCCCCGCTGCGACCTCAAGACCCGGTCCGCGATCCATGACCGTGTCAAAATCCGCTTCGGCGTTGAGCACTTGAACAATGGGGGGGTAGGTGTTTTGCAGGGTCGTCCGCGCCATGTTGGCCAGCGTCGGTTGGTGGCCGGGGCCGACTTCGACCAGCCGCGCGATGCCAAGACCGCCCTGGTCGCGCGGCGCGAACAGCCGGTCCTGGGTCTCGATCCAGCGCACCGGGCTGGCAAACTGCCAGGCCAATAGCTCGACGAGCAGCAACCGCGCCAGCTGCGGATCGCGACCCTGCCATGCCGAGCGGTCGCGCAGCACTTGCGCCAGCTCCGGCGACCCGGTGGCGTCCAGCACCGCGCGCACGAACCCGTCGTCCAGCGCAAACGGCCGCGCCACCAGGTTGGGAATGTAGCGACCGACCAGCTTGTGCGGGTCGATGCTCGTCGGCAGCCGGCGGTCGAGCACCGCCCGGAACACCGGCACCGCCGTGTGCAGCACCCGCGAGTGGAACGGCACGTCCAGACCCGGCACCGTGATCCAGGCGGGCTTGCTGCCGGCGGGCTGTCGGCGGGCCAACTCGGCCTGCAGCGCAGCGAGCGCTCCCAGCTCGCCGGTCACGGAGTACTGGCGGTCGCGGACGTTGTGGTTGACGATCTGGATGAACTGGCCGCTGCCCGCCGCCACCTCGGCCACCAGCGCCTCGGCCCCGGCGTGGTCCAGGCCGGCGAGGTTGGGGCGCACCACGCCCATCGCGTAGGCGCTTTTGCCCTGGGCGTCGCGCGGGACCACGGTGTGCATGGTGTTGCCGCGCTGCCACACGATGTCGATCACCGTCTCGGGCGGCAGCACCTCGGTGTAGGCTGCAAGCGCATTGTATTCGCCGACGCTGTGGCCACAGGTCGCTGCCGTCTCGTCGAGCACGCCAGCGCCGCGCAGCTCTGCCACCTGCGCCATCGCCAGCACGGCCATCGCGACCTGGGTGAACTGGGTCAGCTGCAGCACGCCGTCCGGGTGAACCAGCCGCTGGCCGCGCACCACCAGCACCTTGGGGTTGAGGCGCACGACGTCCAGCACCGAAAAGCCGAGCTCGGCGCGGGTAAAGGCGTCGGCACGCTCCCACACTGCCCGCGCGGCCTTGCTGCGCGCAAAACCGGCCATGCCCATGCCCTGCTGCTGCACGCCCTGGCCGGGAAACACATACGCCGTGGCCACCGGCGCGATGTCGTAGCGGGCGCGGGCGCTCTCGGGACCGTTGTTGCCCAGGTGCACCGCGACTTCGACGATGCGATGGCCCCGCTGCACCGCGACGCGCGAGGCAGTCAAGTGCAGTGCTGCACCCAGCGGCACTGGAGCTGAAAACGTCGCGGCTACAGCGCGCACGTGGCTTTCCGGCACGCCGGCAGCCTGGGCTGCGAACTGGCACGCGCGGGCCGCCGTCCACATGCCGTGCACGATCGGTGACGACAGGCCGGCCAGCCGCGCCGCCAACACGCTATGGTGGATGGGGTTGAAGTCGCCGCCCGCACCCGAGAACGGCAGGGCATCGGCGGGCGCGCGCACGGTCGCTTCGGCCAGCAGTGCTTTTGGGGTCGGCACTTCTGTCGAGGACTCCGCCAGCGCAGCCACCAGCCGCTGCAACGGGTGCTCGCCGTCGCGCTGCCAGGCGCCCGACAGCGCCACCGTGCCGACCTGCTGACCGTCGCGGTGCAGTGTGCCATGGCCGGCATGCCAGCGCTGGCCGTCGGCGAGAACAAGTTCGCGGCGCTCGGCCTGCAATATCAGGCGGTCGCCCGCTACCACCTTGGCATCGAGCGTCAGCCACGGCAGTTCGCGCAGCACGTCGAGCGCCGCCACGTCGACTGCCAACGCGGCGGACACCGGTTCGTTCGCAGCGGCCACGATCGGCCGATCCGCCGGCACCGCAACCCACGCCGACCGCAGCGGCGCCGCCAGGCCGCGAATCACCAGCCGTGTGGTTACCGTCAGCTGGGCCGCGCCCTGGGTCACCTCGCCGCGCAGCGTCACGCTTCTACCGATGTCGCCGTCCTCGACCCGCACCGCCCGCACGACCGTCTGCACCGGCGCTCCAGCACGCGGCCGATCGCTGGTCACCGCCTGCACCGCGTGCTCCGCGTGCAATAGGCGCAGCCAGCCGCCGCGCAGCTCGGCAGATGCCATCGCGCGGAACAGCCCGCGCCAAACCAACGCAAATCCCAGGTCCAAAGCGGGCGCCTCCGCCGCGCCATCGCCCCCGCACAACGCTGCCCACGCCGCTGCCCGCTCGGTCGGCAGTTGCACCGTGTCGAGCGCGCTGTCGAACAGCGCGACGGCGCCCGCCGTCTGGTCGGCGACCAGCGCCTGATAGAGGTCCTGCACGCCATCGGCGTAGGCAGCCGGGTCGACCACCAGCCGCTCGCCACCACGGCCCAGGCGCTCGCGCCGCACGGCAAAGCCAAAAACGGGTGCTGCCGGTGAACCGGCCAGGCGCGCTTCTACACGGGCGCAGTCCGGTCCATCGGCGACCAGTTGCACGGTTTCGCCGCCGCAGTCGAGCACTTGCACACGCGCCAGTCGGCCTGCCGAGTCGCGCTCGACGTGCACTTGCAGGTCGGCGTCGGCGGGGCACAAAGCACGCCAGAGGTCGGTACCTGGCGCTTTGTCGGCCCACCACGGTGCACCGGCCAGCACTGCGCCGACCGCGCCGGCGTCGTTTGCCGCCAGCGCAGCCCAGCGGTCGCGCGCGCCGGAGCCCACCCGCGCAGTCGCCACTGGGCGCTGCCCCGCTTGGGCCAGGTGGGCCAGCAGCGCGCGGTCGAAGCGGCCGAGCAACTCGGCGACCGGCTCGTCGGCCCTGGCGATGCCGGCGACGGCTTCCGGTCCGGGGATGATAAGGCACGCGTCGGCCGGATAGCGGTCATCCTGGGCCTGCCACAGCGCGTCGGACTTGTACCAGCGCCGCACGTTCTCATCCAACAGCGGCACGAACGGCACGGGCTTGCCCGGCCGGCTGCACACCTGCACGAAGTAGGTCGCGTCAGCCGGGTGCAGCGGCTCGCTGGCCGCCTGCGGATAGTGACGGCACAGATCGTGCAGCGCCGCATCGGGGTTGTCGAGCTCGGCGGCCGCTTGCCAGCGTATGCGTGGCGCAGTGCCCGCCATGCCGGCCAGCCGCGCCTCTGCGCGCGCGAACAGGTCCAAGGCCCGCGCCCGCCACGACGGGTCCAACCACGCGCCGTCGTCGTAGCGGCCGTGCAGACCCGGGGCCATGGTCTGGGCGATGCGCTCCAGGACTTGCGCCCAGGTCATGGTCTGTACGTCGCCGAAGTACGGTTTGGCGGTCCCCGCCAGCGCTGAAACGATCTCGTCGCGCCGCGCCGCCACTGCCGCCGCGTCGCCCGCCACCTGGTCGAGCAAGCGGCCGACCCGCGCCGCGTGGTTGTCGAGGTAGTGGATGTCGGCGCCGAGCTGGCTCTTGCCGCTGGTGATGCCGCCTGCCGCCGCGCCGGCGTGGACCCAGCGATCGGTGCCGCGGGCCGCGACCAGGGCCTGCTTGACCGCCGCCGTCGCCGTCGCCTCGCGACAGGCCATCGCCAGCGTGCCCAGGAACACCGCGTCCACCGGCATGTCGGCGACACCGTGGCGGCGCGACCACGCTCCGGTCAGCAGCTCGACCGCCCGGTCCTCGGTGGCGATGCCGCCACCCGCGCACAGCACCAGGTTTTGGTTGGCGCGGATCTTGGCATAGCTGTCGAGCAACAGCTCTTCCAAGTCCTCCCACGAATGGTGGCCGCCGGCTTTGCCGCCTTCGATGTGGGCGTAGAGCGTCGTCTCGGGCACGGCGAGTGCAATCTTGCAGACCTGGTCGATTTGCGCCGCGGTGCCGGGCTTGAACGCGATGTGCTCAATGCCTACGGTGCGCCACTTGCGCACCCAGCGCGCCGCCTCGTCGACGGGCGGAATGCCGGCGCTGACAACAAGACCCAAAAGCGGAACGCCGCGTTGGCGGGCGCGGACCGCGAGGCCTTTGACCACCTGCAAGTCCCACAGGTACGGGTCCAGGTACAGCAGGTTGAGCCAGAAGCCGCGGCCGGGCTGCAGCAACTCCGCCAGCTCTTGCACCCGCAGGTCAAAGATCCGCGCGGACGGCTGACCACCGCCGGCGAGCTCGGCCCAGTACCCCGCATTGGCGGCCGCGGCCACGATGGGCGCGTCGGATGTGGTCGGCGTCATGCCCGGCAGCAGCACCGGCGGCAGCCCACAGGCACGCGAAAAGGCATTGTCGGCGACCACTTCGCCGTCCGGCAGCTCGCGCAGCTGCGGCGCGAACGAGCGGTAGTCGAGCGGCAACGCGCCCGGCCCGGCCCCGTCGAGCAGCTGCCGCTGGCCTTCGGCGACATCGACCGGCAGCACGCGCACGGGTCGGCCGCGCAGGTTGCTCATGGTCAGCTTGGCCACGCCGTCGCCGGGACCAAGGTCCAGCACGGTGTCAGCTCGCTCAGCCAGCGCCCGGCCGAGTTCCACCCAGCGCACCGGCCGGATGAACTCGTCCTGCATGACTTCACCGAGCACGGTCGCCGCGTCGTAGGGCAGGCCGGAACTCGAAGACAACACGGGGAAATGCAACGGCGCGATCGCAAAGCCCAGGTCGTGTAGCGCAGCGCGCATGGCGTCCAAGCCCGCGGCCATCGCCGGACCGTGAAACGGCGCGCCGACGTCCAACCATTCCCACGTGAACGCCAGTGGCTTGCCACCCAGCCGGCCTTCTTTGCGCGCCTTCTGCTGGTCCGCCGCCCGCTGGGTCAGCGCTTCTTGCAGCCGCAGCAGCGTCGCCGGCGCGGCGCTCACCACGTGGCGGGTGCGGGTGTTCCACAGCGACAGCACCGGCTGATCAGCGCCAAGCATCCCGCCGGCGACGCGGTCGAGCACGGACTGCAGTACCTGCGCGGTCGGACCGCTGACCGCCGCCATGGCGGTCGCCTCGCCCTGCCGCCGGCCGCGCTGGCCCGCCGATTGCGCCATGGTCAGGCCCTGCCAGGCCATCACCTGGGCGTATTGCGCCACGCGGGCCGGATCGAGGTCGCGCGCGCCATGCTCGGCACACAAAAGCGCCGCCATCACGCCTTGCGAGTGACCGGTCGCCGCCTGCACCGCGCCCGCCAACACCGCGGCGTCGAAGCCTTCGCTGAGCAGCCACTGCCAGCGCGCCGCTTGCGCCAGCAGGATGCCCGGCTGCGAGACCACGGAACTCGACAGCACCTCTGCTGGCGGTCGGGTCTCGGGTCGGCGCAGCAACTGGGCTAGCGCGAAGCCGTTGGGGCACTGGCCACTCCAGGCGAAAGCGCGGTCGGCGACCGTGGTCCGCAAGGTCGCGTCGGCGGCGTCGACCAGCGCGCGTACCGTCGGCAGTTGGCGGTCCAGGGCCGCAAGGCCGTCGATCCAGCCAACACCCTGGCCGGCAAAGGACACTGTGGCCCGGGCCTGCCCGCGTTGCAGGGCTTCCAAGAGGCTGTTGCCGTGGGCGGTGGGCTGCGAAGTAGCGGGCATCTTGGCGTCCAATGCCGTGAAAATGCGGCAATATTTTGGGCGCGAGATAACAGGCCGACTGGTCGGTATGTTTCTGCGGGGCGCGGATGGTGCGCTGGGTTGGTGGGGGTGTCAAGGTGCTTCACCGCCCCGTGCCTGGCCGCGACCGTCTTCGCGTTGACAACGCCCTCGCCCGCGCCCACCCTCCCTCGGCCTGGCGAAGCGGCACTAGCATCCGGCCGGGCCAGGCTTCTGCCATGAAAACGCCTGCCAACCGACGCTACTGCCGCCATGAGCAGCCGCCCCGCCTGCCGCGAACCGTCGACCTGGCCGTTGCTGTGCTCTGGTCGTTGGCCTTGGCAGCTTGCGCGTCCGAGTCCCAAGTGCCGTTCTGTGTAACGCAAAACCGCGTCGACGGCGTCCACTTCGACCTGGGTGGGCGCAAGGTGACGGTGCACGCGACAGCCGTGGTCAACGGCAAGCGGGTACCTGCGTCCGCGTACGTCGGGCAGCCGCAGTATTGCGAGCGTGGCTGGCTCGACTTTGAGAGCATCGTCTACGGGCTCTCCACGGAGACAATTTCGGGTTTCGAAATCGAAGCGACCTTTGCTGGCACCGCCCACCTGACCACTTGGTGGTCGCAGGGTTTCCAGTCTTGGTCGCAAAGCGGCGCCCTGGCGTTGCCCGATGTCCCGCCGAGCGACGCCGAGGTCGATGCCGCTCTGGCCGTGCGTGGCGACGCCGAAACCATGCGCGATGGCGGGGCGCTGTCGTGGTGGGGCACCGCCGTCGGTCGGCCGGGCGACAATGGCGGCGTCATGGCGATGGTTCGCAATGCCAGCGTTTGGAAGTCGTACGTGCGAATCGCCAGCAAGAGAGGCGAAGACCTGCGTCTGCGTGTGGTGTCGGGCGTCGGAGAAAGCGTCGTTCATGACGGAACGTGGGCAAGTTCGGCTCCAAGCGTTCGGCTCTATTTTGGCCCAGACCTCCGCTCTGCTTTGCACGAATTCGCCGAAGGTTTGCCCAAGCGCCTCGCCAAGCCCGAAATTGGCTGGAACTCGTGGTACGACCTGTGGGACACCGTCACCGAAGCCAGCTTCCTGGCCAACGTCGGACAGGCGCGCGATTGGCTGACCAAGCCCGCCAAGGCCCACAACGTCCCGCTGCGGATGGTGCTCGACGACGGCTGGCAGGTGGCGTGGGGCGACTGGCGGGCCAACGACAAGTTCCCCGGTGGCCTGGCCAAGCTGGTCGCCGACCGCAAGGCCGAAGGCGTCGAGATGGGCCTGTGGCTGGCGCCGCTTTTGGTCTCGGCCAAGCTGCCGCTGGTGCAGCAACACCCGGACTGGTTCGTCGGCGGCGCGGTGTATCCGCACCTGGTGCACGGCGAGATGCGGGTGCTCGACGTCACCCACCCCGACGCGCGCAAGCACCTGCAAAGCCAGTTGACGGCGCTGCGCGACGCGGGCCTGACGCTGCTCAAGATCGACTTCCTTTTCGCGGGGACCTACGAAGGCACCCGCCACCAACCGCGGACAGGCATGCAGGCCTATCGCCTCGCTTTGGAGGCGATCCGCGAGGCGGTTGGGCCCAAGGTGCTTCTGCTGGCCGTCGGCGCGCCGCCGCTCGGCACGATTGGCCTGGTCGACGCCTGGCGCTTTGGTCCCGATATTGCGCTGCAGCCGTTTGGCGCCAAGTGGGCCTGGCTGCCGAGCGAGCTGCGCACCTACTCCGTGCGCTGGCCGTACTGCCGGGCGGTGCTGTGCGACGCCGACCCGGCGCTATTGCGCGACTTGTCCGCTGACGAGGTCGGTTTTGGTGCCGCGGTGCTGATGCTGGCCGGCGGCGGCTGGTGGCTGAGCGACAATCTGCCAGCCTTGGACGCCACCACCAAGGCCCGTGGGGTCACGCCGCAGTGGATCGCGGCGGCGGTCAGCGGCAAGCCCGCGGAGCCGGTCCAAGTGATGCCGGACAATGCCCCGCCAAAGCTGCGCACTGCGTTGGCGGACTTTGCCGAGCAGAAAAGCCAGCACATCTTGCCGCTGGCCTGGACGTTGCCGTCGGGTCAGCTGCTGGGCGTCAATCCGGGCGATGCGGCGGTAACCGTGGAAGGCGTCGGCAGTGTGCCGGCGCATGGCCTGCGGTTGGGGGTGGCAAAGTAGGGCGGTGGGCCTATGGCAGCTTCATGGGTGGCCGGTTTGGTTGTCGGGCGTGACTCTAAAGGAACTGCCAGCTGCCCAGGTCCTGTCGATTGACACCCATAACGCCCCAGCGCAGCATCCCGGCCACCTGGCCGACCCGCGGCCGGTCTCGCATTCAGGCCGCCAACTCAGCCAACGCCGCCGCGCCGCGCCATTCCGGGTGTCGGTCGCCCCAAGCCCAGGAATTGTCATGAAGCTTGTCCACTTGCCTCACGTCACCTGTTTCATCGCCGCCTTCGCGTCGCTGGCCCTTGCCGCCTGTGGCGGTTCTGCGGCCGACACCCCGGCGCCGACCCCTGACGTCACGACGGCGGCAGACAGCGGCGGGGTGGCCGCGGACGGTGCCGAAAAGACGGACACCACGACCGCTGACGCTTCCGCGGACATCGCCGCCGACACCGCCGCCGAAACCGCCACCAAGCCCGACTTTCCGCCGCAGCCCTGCGACGGCCTCATCGAGACCGCGTGCGCAATGCCGTGGCCGTCCAACCTGTACCTGCAGCCCGACGCCACCCGCAAGACCGGCTACGCGCTGCGCTTTGGCGCGACCACCTTGCCCAAGAACATCGCCGACGACCAGATTGGCCCCGACGACTATGCGCTGCTCGACGGCTATTCGGTGGGCAGCGCGCTTTTGATGCACTGGCCCAACCTCGATATCGCCAACCTGCCCAACGAAGCCAGCATCAGCCTGTCGCTCGCCGACGACGCCGCGCTGGTCTGGCTGCAGGTCGATTCGGCCGGCAAGGTGGTGCGCAAAGTGCCGTGGTTTGCGGAGCTCGATGCCACCGAGTCCGATCTCACCAAAAAGACCTTGATTGTGCGGCCCGCCATCATCCTGGACCCGGCCACGCGCTATGTCATCGGCGTGCGCAACCTCAAGGACACCAAGGGCAACGCGATTGCGCCAAGTCCGGCGTTTGCCAAGCTCGTCGCCGGCCAGACCGCGGGCACGGCCGACGCCTTCCGCCAGGCGCGCTTTGACAGCCTGCTGGGCATCTTGGAAGGTGCCGGCTGGAACAAGCAAAAGCTCACCATTGCTTGGGACTTCGTGACCAACAGCCAGCAAGCGCTGCACGGGCGGCTGCTCAAGATGCGCGAGGCAAGTTATCCGCTGATGGATGCCGACAAGGCACCGCTCAAAGTCACCAAGGTGACCACCTTCACCGAGGCCGAGAACGCCGACATCGCGGCACAGCTGGACGGCGAGTTCACGGTGCCGCAGTGGCTCAAAGCCGACGCCGACGGCAACCAGCGCCTTGAGCTCGGTCCCGACCGCCTGCCCATCCAGCAGGGCACCGTCAAGCGGCCGTTCGAGGTGCGCATTCCGCGCTCGGCGCTCAAGGGCGAGCCACACGGCTTGGTCCAGTACGGCCACGGGCTCAACGGCCACTACGGCGAGGTCAACGCGGGCTACAACGGCACCATCGCCAGCACCCACAAGCTCATCTTCTACAGCTGCTTTTGGACTGGCATGAGCAACCCGGACATCGGCTCGATCCTGACCGCCATCGGCAAGATGAGCACCTTTCGGACCATGCCGGACAAGCTGCACCAGGGCATGCTGGAGGCGCTGATGCTGCAGCGCGCCATGCGCGACCACTTCGCCGAGTTGCCCGAGGTCAAGCAACTGGGGGTGGTGGTCAACAAAAACGAGATGTTCTATAGCGGCATCTCGCAAGGCGGCATCTACGGCGGCACCGTGCTGGCGATGAGCAAAGACGTCACCCGCGGGCACCTGGGCGTTCCCGGCAACAACTACTCGACGCTGCTGCTGCGGTCGGTGGACTTTGAAGAGTTTTTCGCGCTGCTCAAGGGCCTGCACCCCGAGTCGCGCGACCAGCAGGTGCTGCTGATGACCATCCAGTTGCTGTGGGACGCGGTCGATCCCATCACCTGGTACCGCTATCTAGAAAAGGAGCCGCTGCCCGGCAACGGCAAGCACCAGGTGCTGCTTGCGCCGGCCAAAGGCGACTGGCAAGTGGCGGTGTTGACCAACGAGATTGCGGCGCGGTCCGGGCTGGGCATCAAGCTCATGACCCACTACGGCAAGCCTGTGTTCGACGTGCCGGAGACGCCTTATCCCTACGCCGGCAGCGGCATCGTGCTGTACGACCACGGCAACCCGTGGCCGCCGCCTGGCAACCTGCCGCCCCACGACAAGCTGGGGGATCCGCACGGCAAGCCGCGCAAGATGGCGCACCATCAAAAGCAGATGGTGCACTTCTTTCGGACCGGCGAGATCATCGATGTGTGTGGCGGGGATGGCTGTACGCCGGAGTGAGGGCCGTACGGCTGAACCACGAGGCGGGACGAGGCGCCCGTAGCCCTACTGCCAGCCGAAGACCTTGCCCGCGCCCTTGCCCGCCGCCTCCGCGACCTGCGCATCGTCAAAGGCTGGACGCAAGCCGAACTGGCGGCGCGCTCCGGCGTGGCGCTGCCCACTTACAGGGGCTTTGAGCGCAGCGGCGAGATCGCCCTGTTCGCACTTTTGCGGCTGGTCATCGTCGTCGGTCGCGTCGACCGTCTCGACGCCCTTTTCGCCGCCGAGCCGCCTCAGTCGCTCGATCAACTGCTCGCCCAGCCCAAGCATCGCCAGCGGGCGTCGCGCAGGAAAGTGGCGTGAACCCCCCGCGTCAAACTGCCGGACCATGCGGTGGTCGCCGTCGCCTTGCGCTGGGAAGCCGCAGAGCGTGTGCCGGTCGGCCGCTTGGCGATGGTCAACCGACGACCGGTAATTGAGTACGACCCGGCGCTTGTTGCTCGCGGCATCGACATGTCGCCGTTCACGCTGCCGCGCCAGTTGGGGCCGTGGCAGAGCGCCGAGGCGAGCTTCGCGGGGCTGCCAGGCGTGCTGGCCGACAGTTTGCCAGATGGCTGGGGGCGCTTGCTGCTCGACCGCCACGCGCGCCCGCCAAGCATAGTGTAACGCGGCGCTGTCGGCGTGCCTGACGGCACCGCGCCAGCCTCCTTGCGCGGAGAATACGACCCATGCCTTGCGCGATGGCGGCTTTCGGACAGTCAGGCGCAGGGTCGTCCAACAGGCAACCGCCAAGCCGCTGTCAAAGTGCAAGATGGTCGTGCGCGTCGATGCAATGCGGGGGAAGGGGCGCAGGCGGGGAACAACAAGGGGCAGCGGCAACCGTTGGCACTGTGACAGGGACCCTGCGGATGTCTGGAGCGGTCGCCTAACCGCCAAGCAGCTTCACGCACCGTACGCCGACTTCGCTGTCGGCGCTATCCGGTGTGGTGCTGCTGCGCCAACTCGTCGTCACGGTGTCGGGCTTTGACATCATACTGCCCCCGCGCAGCACCACGTAGTCGCCGACCACATCGTTCCTAGGGTCCTTTGTTGTCGCCGTGGCGGTCTGGTAGAACTTGAGATCCGCATAGTCTCTCGTCCACTCCAGCACATTGCCAGCCATGTCGTAGCTGCCGTACGGACTCGCTCCCAGCACGCTGCCTGTGCCGACCGCGTAGGTCGTGAGCTTGTAGGTATTCGCCTTGTTGAAAAAGACGGCATGTTGGCCGAAGACGGGCTCACTGTTACCCCACGGATACTTGCCCTCCGACGACTTGCAGTCCTTGCCGGCGTACACTTCGCAGCCGCCGCGCGCAGCCTTCTCCCACTGCGCCTCGGTGGGCAGGTCGCCGCCCAGCCATCGGCACACAGCTTGCGCTTGTGACCAGGTGACGTAGTTGATTGGGTGCTGTTCCTTCCCGCTCGCGGCATAGGTCGAGAGGTCAAGGGCGCCGCCGCCGGTCTTCAACGGCACTGTGCAGCCGGGCGCCCCTGCCGCGGCGCATTTGGCATAGGCCGCTGCGGTGACCTCGTAGACGCCGATCCAGTAGCTCGAAAGCTCGACCTGATGTTGGGGGGAATCGTAGACCCCACACTCGCCCTCGACGACCACGTTGCAGCCCATCCAGAATACGCCGGCGGGCACCCGTGTCCACTCATACCCTTTTTCGTCGGTATGCCGGCACAGGCCGTTTGCGCAGGTTCCCAAACTGTTGCCACACTTGCCACCGCTGCCACTCGGTGCACAGCCGTTCGCGTTCAGTGTCGCCTCGGTCAGTTCGGTGGCAAGCGCATCCGCGGCGGCCGAAGCTCCGTCTGCGATCGACGGCGTCGCCTGGCCTGCCGCTGTCCTTTCCTGGCACCCGGCGACGGTCAGGGCTGAGGTGAGCAGGAGCCACGCCATAGCCAGTGCGGCGTGACGGGTGGCCCGCATCTTGCACCGGGTGCCGACGCTCGCGTGACTGGCGACCGTTTCAGCGCAACCACCTGCGCACTGCACACAGAAGAGTTGTACGGGCAGGCCCCCAGAATTCATGGGAGCTTCCCGCCGTAGCCGCTTGCCGTGTGCACGGCCACAGTAGCAAACGCGGGCTCGTCCTTGGCGTACTTGGTCATCGCGTCGAGCTCGGGCTCAAGTTGGGTCATCTTGCCGAAATACGTGATGTTCTTCTCGTCGCCGGTCAATTCCAACGTTTCGAAACCGATCCACGCGAGCTGACCACTCGCCGTGGCTGCCGTAAACCAGTTGCTCGCGAGCTTCTGCGCCTGGACCAGTGTGGCCGTATAGTCCATGACCGCCACGTCGGCCTTCGCGGCGAGGATTGGAACGGCGACTGGCACGCCAGCGACCACAGCGCCGTCGTCGAGCGCCGGCTTGCCGGCCCACCACGAAGGAACCGCGACGACCAGCCGGATGTGGTGACCGAGCGCAAGGCTCTCGTCCACCAATCTCGCCTTGATCATGTTGACCAATGCCAACAGCCCGGTCATGAGCACACCTTTGTCTTTGGACCAACTCGGCTTTGCCGGGTCCGGCGGAGCAAAGGTCAACTGTGCTGCCGTCACAATGTCGCCCAGTGCCACGGCGGCGGCCCTCTTGGCCGGGAGGTCGTCAAGCAAGACCTTGCTTGACGGCTTCGCCCAGAACTCAGGCCCAAACAGGTGAGGCTCGACGTCCATTTGGATGCTGGTCGGCCTGTGATTGACCCCAACTTTCTTGATGACATCCAGCGCCTGCTCCACGATGTTCGCCATGACCCAGGCGTGGTAGGGCGGCAGTGCCTGCTCGGGTGCGCCGAAGAGGAACCCTACCGTCATGCCCTGCTTCTTTGCGGCGCTGCAAAAGTCGTTGATCGCGGCGTCTTCTTTGAACAACCCCCAAATGTCCATCCACGTCTGGTTCACCCCGTGCTTCTTGGTCCACGCCAGATAGGGCGCCGGGTTCGCGAGTACGGCTTTGGTGGCGAAGGGTCCGACGCCGTCGTTCCACATCCATACGGCCTTGGCCGGCGTGCCGCCAGGGCCGGGCGCTTGCAGCGAGAGTTTCCGCCACGCTTCGTGAAACAGAACGAACAGCACGATTGCGACGATGAAAAACAGAGCGCTGAGCGAGACCTTGTCGTTGGCGGCTTGCTGTCGGATGCAAGAGACGAACTTTGACAGGTTGTTCGCCTCGGAGAACCCGCCCAATGCATAGAACTCTTCCCAGCAGTTCATTTTGTCTGATTCTCTGGTGCCGGCAAAATCGCGCTGAGCGTGTCGAAGCAGGCGCGCCCCCCCGGCGTGTCTACGATGGTCTGGACGCGGCCCCAATCGACCAACCCACGTTGAGCCAGACCGTTTGCTTCCAACAAGTCCCTGAGGCTACCGTCGATGCCGCGGTCGTACCCTCCCGATTCCAGGAGCGCGATTGCGGTCGCCACGGCTGCGGACCACACGGCGGTTGCGGGCTCGTTTGGCGCGCCTGGGTCGGGTGGCGCAGCCGCGGCGGAAAGCCATGCTGGATTGCCGCCGAGGCTGTCGCGCCACGGGCTGCCCGGCAATTCGCTCGTGCCGTCGAAAGTGCGGGCCTGCTCCCCAATCATCACGCCTCCCAGCCCAGGATACCGACGCTCAAAGTGGCGGTGAACGTTGTCGTCGCGCTTGCCCGAACGCAGTCAGCCCACACGTCGACAGCCGGGCCAACGAATTCGTTTGGACTCGCAGATAACGGTCCCACCATCACCCCTGCTTGCGTGAGGGTCAGCGGACCCGTGACCGTGACCTGACCGCGCTTGTTCACAGTAGGGATTTCCTCGATCAGCTGGAGTGGCTCCTGCTCATCAGGCCAGGCGGCCACCATGTAGACGTCAATGCTATCACCAGTTTGCAGCACGGCGTCTTCTACACGCACCATGAGCCGGCCGCTCTTGAGGACACTGACGTCGATGCCCCTGCCGATCAGCTGCCTTGAGGTGCTGCCGCGGAGCGCCGTGGCGTCGAGCTTCGCATGTTTCGCTACGATTTTCAGCATTTTCGATTTCACCCTCCGAACCAGCGCGGCCCGGCGGCACCTAGTCTTTCTCTCTCTCTCTCTGCAAAAGCAAGGCCACAATGGCGCAATACGCGCCAGAAACGCTGTCCTCACACTTTTGCACAATCTTCTGTGCGCCGCAACGGTCGGTTTTGCGCGATTGCCGGGCTATCACACGTTCGGTGTTTGCGAGAGAATTAGCTCTGACTGGCACGGACCGCGCCCCAGGCTCACTGCCCCAACACGCTGCCCAACCATCCCAGCAGCGCCGCACGGTGGCGTGGTTCGCCCAGCCACGCGACCCCGGCAGCGTCGCCTTGTACTAACGCCTTGCCATTGGCAAAGCGGCTAGCCAGCGCGCGCACGACCGTTTCGGAGGCCATCGGCCCCGCCACCCACGCGAACTTGCGGCTCGCATGCACCGCCCAGGTCGGATCCTGCGCCCCAACCGTCGTGACATCGGCCGGCGGATCGACGAGCGCGACCGCCTGCACGCGGTCGTCCGTGACCAGCAGCGCCGCATCGCGGCAGCGGACGCCAAACGCCACCACCACCGCCCGCCGCCCCTTGGCATCCGGCCGGGCCTGCAGCGCATCCAGGGTCGCCAGCGCGTGGTTGCGGGCATCGCCCCGGTCTTGCGGTGGCGCCAGCGCCACCACCGCGGCCACGTCGCGGCGGGTCCACACGGCCTTGGCCAGCTCGCGCAGGTGCACGGCTTCGGCCGGCGCGCTCGGCGGCGCATCGACCAGCAGCCACGGCGTCCGGGCCCGCACCGCTGGCCAGACTTGCGCGGTGGCGACGCCCAGCCGAGTCAGCTCGCCGGACGGGAAATCGGTCGGCTGTCGCGGCGCGATGGCGATCTCCGGTTCTGGCGGGGCGCTCACCGCGGCGTCGCCCGCCACGGGGGTGGCATTGGACGGCTGGGCGGTCGTTGGCGCGGGCGAGTCCTCCACAGGCCAGAGCTTGGCGGCCAGTACGCACGCTGCGACAAGTGCGACCAGGGCCACCGCCCAGCGAACGACGGCTGAAGACTGCGGTTCTGCCATGCCCTAATCCAACCGCCGCAGGGCATCGACCGGCGGCCGGCCCGCTGCGCGCTGCGCCGCCAGCCACGCCGCCACAAAGGCCAGCGCCACTGCGGACGCTGCGGCCAGCCCAAACGTCGCCGGTTCGGCGTGCACCGGCAGCCGCGAAATCAAGTAGACCTGCGGATCCAGCGGATACCCGACCGTGTCGAGCAGCCAGCAGGTCAAGCCGCCCACCAGCAAGCCAATCAGCGTGCCCAGCAGGCCGACCACTAGGCCCTGCAACAAAAACACCGCCGCCACAGAGCGCCGCGCCGCGCCCATCGCCCGCAAGATGGCAATCTCGCGCGCTCTTTCGTGCACGATGACCGCTTGGGTGCCGACCACGTTGAGCGCCGCCACCAGCACGATGATGAACGGAAACAGTGACATCGCGACCTTCTGCATGCGCGCGGCGTCAAAGATGTTGCGGTTCATCTCTTGCCAGTCGATGACGCGGTACTGGCTGTGGCTGCGCAGCCGCAGCTCGCGCGCAGCTCGAACGCCGCCGGCCCAGCTGTCGACTGCAGCGACCGCATGCTGCGGCTTTTGCGCGGAAGAAGCCGCCCCGGCGAGTTTGGCTTGCAGGCCATTGGCCGACGTCAGCAACTCGCCCAGGTCGGCTGGGTCGAGCGCCGCCGTGTAGCGCTGCGCGTTGTCGGCCGCCAGGATCGGGTCCTGCACGCGCACTTCGACCCAGCGGGCGATGTCGCCGCGACCCAAAAAGCGCTGGGCGGCCACGAAGTCGACCAGCGCCAGCCGCTGATCGTGGTCGTGAAAGCCCGTGCGCACGATCGCCGCGATACGAAAGCGCCCAGACGCACTGCTGTCGCTGCCCTCGCTGCTGCGGTCCAGGCCGCGCAAGGGTGACACTGCGCGCACTTCGTCGCCGACCTGCACGCGCAGGCGCGCTGCCAGGCCCTCGCCCACCACCATCGCCGGCAGCTCTGCCGAAATCGGGTGCCAGCCCTCCACGCTCGCGATTTGCCGAGGTTTTCCGGCGGCTTGGGTCGTGACCCGCATCGTTCCGCCGTCTGCGCGCACCACCGCGACCGCGGCCGCCATCGCCCCCAACTCCGGCGACGGCGCCGGCACCAAGGTCGCGTGGTCGCCGTGCAGCACCACCGCCGCGGTGCGACCCGAGTCCAGGGACAGTTCCTGGTCGAACTGCCGCTCGCCGTCGGTCCAGCGCAAGGTGTAACGGCCGGGCAGGGCCTCCCAGCTGCCTACCAGGCCACAGGACCGCCGCGGACCCGAGCGCATCGGCTCGGTCAGCTCCGGCGCTTTGAGCCAAACCGTGCCAGCGGTCGCCGTCGTCGGCTGGTCGCAGCGGCTGGCGTCAAACACCAGCACGCCACCCAGGCTCGACCCGGTCGCGAGCACCGGCAGCCAATGCACGGTCGGTGGCGCGACCACAGCCAGGTGCCGTGCGCCCGCCACGCCGCGGTCGACCTGCAGCGCGCCCTCGACTAGCTTGTGGCGCGGGCCCTCGCCGCCCGCGTCGACTGCGCCTTGCACGACTGCGCCAGTGGGCAGGTTGCGCAGCGTCTCGGGCCCGACACCGCGCACGATGGCGCCTGCCCGTCCGCGGGCGGCCGACAGCATCATGTCGTCGTAGGTGGCGGGGCTGGCTGCCCGCACGTCGGGCACCCGACTGAGCTTGTCGACCACCGGCCGCCAGTCGCGCAGATCGACCCCGCGCTGCATGACCACCAGGTGCGGATAGCTGGCCAGGATGCGGTCTTGGAAGGCCACCTGAAAGCCGGTATTGACGGCGAGCACCACAATCAGCGCGCCGACGCCAAGCGCGATCCCGGCCACCGACAGCGCCGTCACCAACGACAAGTGGGTACTGCGCCGCGACTTGAGCAGCCGGCCGGCCAGGATCAGCTCAAACCAACGCTGGCCGATGGGGCCGGGGGCGGGGCGGGCGGTATGCGGGAGGGCTGGGTTCGACACGGCCATCTGCGGGTGCCCGATTGACGACGCGAGCCCCTTTGGCGACCCTGTCGCCGACGGCCGGACCTTGCCACGGGCGTCCGGGAGACGCAAGCTCATGGCGGATTTCTCAACCCCGCGCCGCGGTTGGCGATGGCCGGTCCTGTGCGGGCTGGTCGTGGCTGTGGCCTGCGGCGACCCGCCGTTGGCGCCGGCCAGCACGGACTCGGCGTCCGGGGCGCTCGCGGACTTTGCCGCGGGCGGCCTGGATGGCGGCGAGGTGGGAGCCCAGGCCGACGCCGCCAAGCCCGAAACGGCAGACAGCGGCGCCACTGCCCCGGACGCAACAGTGGACGCCGATGGGCTTGCGGCCGATGCTCCGACCACGCCTGATGCCGCAATCGCTGACACGGACGCCACCGCGGTGGGCGCCGACGCAGGTCTCGCGGATTTCGCCCTGGTTGCGAGCGACCCGCCGGCCGGTACCGCAGGCCTGCCGGCCAGCTTCTCGATCAAGCTCACGTTTTCGGTCGACATCAAAGCCGCTTCGGCCACCAAGAACACCATCGCGGTCACCACCAACGGTGGCGTACCGCTGCCGTGCAAGTTCTCGACCGCTGGCAACCTGCTGACCATCACGCCAACCGTGGCTGCGCCCTTTGCCAGCCGCGTCGACGTGGTGCTTGGGACGCTGTTGCAGTCTTACCAGGGTGTGCCGATCCAAGAGACGGCGCTGCGCTGGTACACCGCCGACTGGCCCGACCAGACGGGCTACGGGCAACTCGCCGAGCGGTTTGCGCCCAGCGTCCGGCAGGCGATTGGCGGTCAGCACGACTACCTGCGCGCCCCAGACTTCGACGGCGACTGGAACCTGGCCAACAACCCCAAGAACGCAGCCGACAAGCCGGCGCTCGCTCAGGTCGCGTGGTCGGCCACGGAGACGCGCTCGCACTTGTACCTGACCTACCTGTTCTACTGGCCGGCGCGGTCGGCGGTCCCGCCTGGCGTGGGGTTTGACAACGACAGCGCCGGCGCCATGGTGGTCGTGGATCGCAAGACCCAGCTGCCGGTGGCGTTGCAGACCTTTTTCAAGGCCAAGAGCGACGAGCAGGCCTGGCTGTGGACGACCACCGAAGCTGGCTGGCCGACCAAGAGCAAGTTCATCCGCGCTGTGGTGCCGCGCGACCAGCTGTTCGAGGTGGCGGATGCCGCCGCCTGCAGCGATCCCAAGGCTGCAACGTGCAAGCGCCGCTATCCCGCGTACCTGACGGCCGGCAACCACCAGAGCTGCGTGTGGACGGACAACGGCGAAATGGCCGACCAGCAGTGCGTGCTCAACGCGACGGTCAAGGCCGCGCTCAAGGTCGTGCAGTACCAGCCGGGCGCGCTCGCAACCGCTGCTTTGCTGCCAGAGGCCTACGCCACCTACGCGCTGGCGCCGATGCTGACCACCTGGTGGCCGCGCCGCGACGAGGCCGGGCCGCTTGCGCCATTCGTCGATACCCAGTTCACCTACGTGCCGCCGCAGAGTCGGCCGGCGGGCCCCGCGTATGGCCTGGGCTCCAAGCTGGTGTCGGCCACCAGCGACGATTTCGCACGGCCGCCGTGGGCCTGGCGCTGGAAGCCGGGCACGTTGTCGGCGAGCTACTACGACCTGCCGCGCGGTGTGGCGTTTCTCGATCCCGCCTGGCAGCTGTGGCACCGACTGGGCGGCGAGACCGCTGGCGTGGTCAAGTGGAGCGATGCGAGCAAGACCGGGTTTTCGACGGACTACTGCTTCAACGCCTTCTTGGGCATTGACGTGCGGCAGAGCGAGGCGTGCCTGGCCGGGTTGTGACGAGGCATTGCCGTCGACGCGGCGGAACCTGAGCCTGAGCCTGAGCCTGATTCTGAGCCTGGACCTGACCCTGAACCCAAGCAAGAGCCAGCGCTCGTCGCAGCGCCTGCCCCATGCCAGCCCGGCCATTGACACCGCCCCCCACGGGTCTAAGGTATCGCCGCCCGGAATTTCTGCCCGGGCCCGCGCCCGGAGTCCAAAATGTCGCTTTGTGCCCTGGTCAGCGACCCCATCGCCGCTGAAGGTGTGCAGGTCTTGCAGCAGTCGGGCCTGTTCGATCGCGTCGACGTCAAGACCGGTCTGCCGGGCGCCGAATTGCGCGCAATCCTGCCCGAGTACGACGCGCTGCTGGTGCGATCGATGACCAAGGTGCGCGCCGACGAGTTTGCCTGTGCGCCGCGCCTCAAGGTGGTCGGCCGCGCTGGCGCCGGCGTGGACAACGTCGACGTCAAGGCCGCCACCGCCAACCACACGCTGGTCATGAATACGCCCGGCGGCAACAACAACGCGGTGGCCGAGCTGGTGCTCGGCTTCTTGTTTGCGTTGGCGCGCGGTCTGCCAGACGCCACCCACTCGACCCGCGCCGGTCAGTGGGAGAAGTCGCGATTTGTCGGTCGCGAGATCGAGGGCAGGACGCTCGGCATCGTCGGCATGGGCGCCATCGGCCGCATCGTCGCGCGCAAGGCCGACGCGCTGGGCATGAAGGTCATCGGCCACGATCCCGGGTTGGACGACGCGCGCATCGCGGCATTGGGGGCCGAGCCGCGCTCGTTCGACGCGCTGCTGGCCCAAAGTGACGCTATCACCGTGCACGTGCCGCTCTTGCCGCAGACCCGCGGTCTGTTTGGCGCGGCCGCGTTCGCCAAGTGCAAGCCCGGGGCGTGGCTGGTCCATGCGGCGCGCGGCGGCATCGTGGTCGAGGCCGACCTGTTGGCGGCGCTAGACAGCGGCCAGATTGGCGCCGCGGCGCTCGACGTCTTCGTCGAAGAGCCGGTGCCGGCAGATCACCCGCTGCTGCGCCACCCCAATGTCCTGGCGACACCGCACATTGGCGCCAGCACCCGCGAGGCCCAGGACAAGGTCGGCGTGCAAATCGCCCACCAGGTCGTGCGCTACCTGCGCGACGGCGTGGCCGAGAACGCCGTCAACACCGTGGCCTAGTCTAAGAGGGTGTTTACATTCAAACACCTGCTGCGCGTAACCATGCATCCCGCCAAGCTTTGTTGTCGGCCCTGTTCCTCCCTGCGGCGCACCGCGAGTGCGCCTCAGTCGTCACAGTGCCTCCGCCTCGCTTTGCGGGCGCCTGATTCCGCTCGCTGCGGCGATGTAGGTAAACACCCTCTAAGAGCGTGTATTCAAAAGAACGCCGACTGCGGCTCACGCGTCGATGAGTTCGCAGGACTCATCGACCCCGGCATGCGTTGTTGCTCCTTGTGCCCTCCCTGCGGCGTGCCGCAAGCACGCCTCAGTCGGTCCCCGCGTCGCGCCGCGCCTTCCGGGCGCCTCATGACCCTCGTGTCCGGCATAGTATGAACACACCCTCCAAACCGATCCGCCCATCCGAGGTCGCCGTGGCGCACCCCCAGCAACTCATCGGCCTTGGCATCGATACCTGCAGCGCGTGTCCGCACCCGTGGCCGGTCGGCGTGTGCCCGCTGTGCGCGCCAGGCCCGATGGCGCCGCCGCCCGACAACGCCGGCCATCCGGCAGCCGACACCGACGTCGAGACGGCGCTGTTGCGCGGCCTGCGCATGACGCCCCCGTTGCTGATTTTGCGCGGCGGCGAGTGCCTGCTGCGCGAAAACGCGCTGGAGTTGCTGACCGCATGCCGCCAGTCTGGCGTTGCGCGGGTCGAAGTCTGGACCGCGGGTCCGCTGCTGGGTCGGCCGCGGTTCGCGCAAGCCATCCACAAGGCGGGCGCCACCGACGTGGGTGTGCTCTTGTTTGGCGACACCGCCGAGGGCCACGACTACGTCGCGGGTGCCGCCGGCCACTTTGCCCGCGTGCTGACCGGTGTGCAGCGCGCACGCGCGGCGGGCTTGGGTGTGCGGCTGCTGGTTCCGGTGCTGCGTCCGACTTTTCGCGGCCTGGTGGGCGTGGTGCGCAAGGCCATTCCGGCTGGCGTCAAGGGCCTGTACCTGTGGGCGCCGCCCGGACCCGACCGCAGCGCGCATCCGCTGCTGGCGCCGCTGCCGCTGGTCGCCTCGTACGTCCAGGCGGCAGTCCAGCTGGCGCGCACCGCCGGCATGGACGTGCGCACCGAAGGCCTGCCCGCCTGCCACTTGGGGCCGCACGCGGGGCTCGCCGTCGCCAGCATGCCGGCGATTTCAGCTGGTCCCGTGCAGTCGGGCGAGCTGCCGCATGCGTTCGGGCCGCCTTGCGCGGCGTGCACCTGGCAAGGCCGCTGCGCCGGCCTGCCGCAGCCGCGCATCGACGAGCACGGCTGGGTCGGCACCGCGGCGCGCAGCGACCCCGCGCAACTGCCGAATCTGCCGGCGCGGGTCGCGGGCTGAGCGTCGCCTTTCGCCAGTTGCCATCCGCACCACCAGATTGCCACAATCGCGGCCGCTGCCGCCCCTGCGCCCGTGGAGTTGCCCCGTGACTGCCCAGTACTTGCTCGCCCTGGACCAGGGCACCACTGGTTCGACCGCGCTCGTCATCGACCGCAACCTGCGCGTTATCGGTAAGGTCAACCAGGAGTTCGCCCAGATCTACCCCAAACCGGGCTGGGTCGAGCACGACCCGGAGGCCATCTGGGCGTCGATCGTGGCCGCCATCCGCGGCGTGCTGACCGCGACCGGCATCGATCCGGCCGGCATCGCCGGCAGCGGTATCACCAACCAGCGCGAGACTACTGTGGTGTGGGATCGCGCGACCGGCAAGCCCATCGCCAACGCCATCGTGTGGCAATGCAGGCGTACGGCCGACGTCTGCGACGCGCTCAAGGCCCAACCAGGCACCGAGACCCTGGTCCGCCAGCGCACCGGCTTGCCCATCGACGCCTACTTTTCCGGCACCAAGGCCGCGTGGTTGCTCGACCACACGCCAGGCGCACGTGCGGCGGCCGAGCGCGGCGAACTGGCGATGGGCACCGTCGACTCGATGCTGGTCTGGCGCCTGACCGGTGGCGCGGTTCACGTCACCGACCCGTCTAACGCCTCGCGCACCATGCTCTACGACATCACGGCCCGCGCCTGGAGTCAGGAGCTCTGCGACCTGCTGCGAGTGCCGCGCGGGCTGCTGCCCCAAGTGCAGCCGAGCGCCCATGTCTACGGCCACACCGTCGGCGTGCCGGGCCTGCCTGACGGCATTCCGATTGCCGGTATCGCCGGTGACCAGC
>SXRM01000419.1 GCA_005792545.1 Pseudomonadota bacterium
CAGAGTCAGAGTCAGAGTCAGGGTCAGAGTCAGGCCCAGCGTCAGGCGCGGAATCGGCGACCGCGCCATCGACCGAAGAAGCCGCGTCGGTTGCATCAGAGGAGCTGTCAGGTACGACACCGACGTCTCCTGTTGTCGCTTCTGGCCCAGCGGCGTCAGCGGCAGTCGTCTCCAGAGCGACACTGTCCGCGCCACCCGCGGCGTCGGCCGAACCCGACGCTGCGGGCGGCGCAGCCCCATCGGCGCACGCAGATAGCGCGGCGACCAGGCCCAGGGAACTCAGCAGAGAAGTGGAACAGTGGCGCATCGACCCCTCGGCGCAAACTTGGCGGCGGACATCGTGGCCGCAGCGCGGACGCTAACGAAGTCATGCTGTTGACGCACCCTGCTCTGATCTTACAGGGGCAACAGCGCAGCGCGAAAACCGCGCTTGACACACTGCGTCAAACCACCAAAAGTGCGGCGCGCGCGGCCCATGCCGCCAGGTATTCGCCATGCCCACCCGTTTGTGGTTCGCGTTCGCGCTCGCCGCCACCCTGCTCTGCCCCACCGCTGCGTTTGCGTGGGACGAAGTGACGGACGATGACGGCGTGAAAGTCTACCGGCGCGCCAAGTCCGGCAGCGACGTCAAAGAGTTCAAGGCTGTCGGCGTGGTCGCCGCACACGTTGACACCGTGATGGCCGTCATTGCCGACGTCGAGAAATACCCGCGCACGTTGCCGCCCACGCAAGCGGTCAAAGCCCTGTCGCCGGCCGGCAAAGTCGCCAAGCACCACTTCCTCATCAACCCGCCGGTCATCAGCAAGCGCGACTACTGCGCCGTGACGACCAGCGCCCGTGCCGGCACTGGCTACCGCGTCGACTGGAAGCAAACCGAAGAGGGCTGCCCGGCCACCGACGGCGTGGTGCGCATGGTCGCCAACGTCGGCAGTTGGTCGCTGTCGCCCGGCACCGAGCCGAATACGACCCAGGTGGTGTACCAGGTGCACGCCGATCCGGGCGGGGCGCTGCCGACCTTTATGGTCAACCGGGCGACCACCAAGACCATGCTCGAGGTGTTCGAGTCGCTCAAGAAGGCGAGCAAGCTCGGGCAGTATGCCAAGTGCGCGGGCAATATCGGGGCTTGTGTTGGGTGGTTGTAGGCGGGGTCACGACCATCAACAACCGCCAAGCCCAGGGAATACCTTTGGCACGCCATACTTCGGCGTCACGCAACCATCGCCCGCCGGCGCCCACATCAGGTTCTTGCCGGCGGGACAGGACTGTCCAGTCTGAAAGCACGGCTTGAACACAGGCAGTGGGCCGCCTGTGGCGGTGTTGGGCCAGTTGACCTTGCCGACGTACCACATGTCGCACACGTTCAATGTTTGCGCCACTTGATAGGCCAACCCTCCCTGCACGTAGACGTAGACCTTGGCGGTCGAAGCCCCGTAAGCGTGGTCATTCCAGTAGTGGACACCGACGCTGTACGCCATAGGTTCGGCAATTGAGCCCTCGGGAGCGGCTAGATTCAAATTTTCCGGCCCAGCGCCGTCGGTGTCGTCCAGGTCAACGCTCGGGTCGTCGTCGGGATTGAACTTCGCTCCCCAAGTCGGCTTGTTGTTGTACCAAAAGGCATCGAATGGGTTGTGGAACCACGGGTCTTGCACGCCATCACAGTCTTTGTCGGCGATTAGTGCCAACGTATGCGCAAAGTGCAAATCCAGGTCCGCCCCGGCCGCGGGGCCGCTGTCCAGTGGGTCGGGATCGCCCGGTGTGAACCAAGTCAGTTCGATGTGCAAGGCGTTGTTTGGGATGACCAGAAACGACAGGCAGACGTCGTTGCACGACCACTTGCCGGCGCTGTCCAAGACCTGCAGGCACAACTTGTACTCGCCAGACTGGTCGGCGGCAAAGGGCGGCAAGACGCCGGGCAGCGCCTCGACTTTCTTGTCGCCATTGGGGGTCTTGACCGTCCACAGGCACTTGGCCAGTTTGGCGCCGCAAGTGGGCACCGAGTCTGCGCAGGAGGGCTTGACGATGGTCTGTGGCACAAACGGCCCGCCCGAAACGCCAGATATGACCACCTTGGGGCAATCGGGCGAACATGCAACGGCGGCGTCTTGGGCGGCATCCGCTGGCGTGACGTCGGCGCTTGCATCCGCGGTCGCGCTGACGTCTGCCGGGGCAGTCAGGTCCGCGAGGGCATCGACGGCTGGCACCGTTTCGGCCGCGTCGGGGCTGGCGGCGGCTTGGGCAGCACTGTCAGCGGCTGCGGAGGCGTCCGCCAGGGCAACGTCCACTGTGACTGCATCCGCTGTCGTCCCGGTGACAACCGGCAAGGATGCGGGTGTGCCGCAGGCAGCCAAGGCAACTGTCCAAAGGCAAACGAACTGCAAACGCATGGCTGACTCCGCGCCTATGCCCTGCGGCGTTGGGGGGCAGGTTACGCCTTGCGGTGGTCGGCGTCAATGGTGGACTGAGCACTCAATCATCGAACGAGCGACAGTTCCCGCTCCATCCACGCCCGCCCAAACTCCACAATCCCCGCCGCCTCAAAGACCTCAGCCCGCGAATGCCCAAACCACCCCGTCACACCCGCGCCAGTCGCCCGATACGCCTGCACAATCAGGCCAAAGTAGTCCGGACCCTGCCAATCCACGATGCCGTCGCAGTCGTCGAGGCACTCGACGACCCGCACATGAGGCCCGTTTGGCCCCATGACCTTGCGATACCGCCGCACCCTGCGCTTGTTGGGCAGGTCCGCGAGGTATTCCGCAAAGTGCAACACCGTCACCGTGTCGTCGTCAGCGCCCAGCCGCAACACGCGCCCACCGGCCTCGCACAGCCGCTGCAACGGCGAACCCGGTCCGTAGTAGTCATGCCACGGTGGATCAGCCATCCACTGCGCAGCCTGAGCGCCGCGCGCGCCAAAGCGCCCCTCGGGATGGTCACTGACCACGGTCCCTGGCGTCTGCCGCATCACCTCGGCCAGCGCGCCGACGTCTGCCTGGGCCGGCGCCCGCAGGCAATCGAACGGCTCAGCATCGGCGAGCAGCGCTTCTCGTTCAGGCTCCGGTCGCTCGTTGACCCAGGCATGGCCATCTTCGGCACCGAGCACCATCAACCACAAGCCGTCCGGGCCAAACGCTGCGTCCAGCGCCGCCACCACGCCGGCTGCCCTGCCCTGCACCTGGCCGATGCGCCGCAGCGAGGCGTGCACCATGGCGATATCGCCGGGCCGAATGCCCAGGGCGCGCAAGTCGCCCACAAGATTGGCCGTCGTTGCGATTTGGAGCTTGCGACGACTGCAACGCAGCGCTGACCATCCATCACTCTGGGCTGTTGATGACCTTCTGCGCCGCTTGCTGGAACGCGGTCAGGTTCAGCGACCCGGTGCCACTGGGAGCAAAGTACATGATCTCCGTGCCGTCTTTGGCGAACCCATAGCCACTGTTGCGGATCTCGGAAGCCTTGAACTTGCCCGCATGCTTCTCGTTGAGGATGATCCACGCGTTGACGGCCGCGGTGTCTTGGAAAATCGGGATGTTCTTGACCTGCTTGGTCAGGTTGGCGGGCGTGCTTTTCTGTTTGTCCGCGACCAGCACCATTTGAACGTCGGTCTTGCCCGCTGCTACGGCGCTATCTTGCAGTTGTTGCATCATCTTGGCCTGTGCAATGCACGAGTTGCACCAGTCGCTGACCAGCGCCACCACAATTTTCTTGCCGGCGAACGCTGATAGCCCATAGCTGGTGTTGTAGCCCGGGCTTCCCGGGTTGATGTCCAGCAGCGTAAACGCCGGCAGCGTCGTCACGGGCGGCGCCACCTTTTCGCACACCGTCTGTGTACTGCCTTCACTCTGCAGGTCGCCGCCGAACGCGAGCCCGGACAAGTCGAGCTTGAAAGTGCGGCCCAGGAACTTCATGGTCACCGGGGCCAACAGGGTTGGCTGCAGCGTCACGTCTGGGATGGTAGCGCTGGTCTTGCCCGCACCGGGCTGCGCCAGGGCCGGCATCGCAATACCACCCGTGCCACCGACGCTCTGGTAGACCACGGCGCCCGATGCCGGCTCTTTGGTCCAGCCTTCGCAAGCCTTGACCGCACCGCCCGGCTGCGCCTGCTTGGCGTGGAATGCCGCGCTCTCGAAGATCAGACCCTGGCCTGGGGCACCGGGTCCGAACACCAGTTCCAGGCGGCAGCTGCCGTCCGGCCTTTGCAGGGCCAGTTGCAGCTTGCCGAAGCAAGCCAGGCCCATGGGACTGGAATTCAGCTTGTGCTGCGCCAGCGCCGTTGCCAGCTGCCCGGCGTAGTCGACTGTAAAGGTGCCGCCGTCGATGGCCGCACTGAACGAGCCCATGGCGACCAGCGGCTGCGGGCCCGCTGGGCCGTTGTCCTTGGGCGCGATGACGTCGGCTTGACCGGTCGTGTCTTTGCCACCGACCGCGGTATCAGCAGACGGATTTGCGTCATTGCCGCCATTGCCCGCTGTGTCGGCCACCGTGCCCGCATCCGTGGGCGAGTTGTTGACGACGCAGGACGAGGCCGCGCCGTTGACGACGCAGGAATTGCCGACGCCGCAAGCCACGCCCTCTGCCCACGCGCCGCCGGTGCACGACACCGTCACAGGCTGCCCGTTGGCAAAGGTGCAGCCGCCCTGGCCTTCTGAGGTGCACGAACTGCCGACCGCGCCGCCCACCGCAATGGCGCCACCGCCGCCGCCACCGCCACCACCGCCGCCGCGGATGCAGGCGGCCAGCGCTAGCGCCAGGGTCAATGGAAAAATCAGCGATTTGGAGAACATGCAGACCTCGCGGACAGGGACAAAGATGCTGCGCGGTGCGGGCCGTGGTGTCAAGCGAAAAGCGAAGGCCTTGACCGCCGCCACCCGGCCGCGCACAATCGCCGTGGCCGCTACTTGACTTGCTGATGCGTCACGCTGGCGTCGCCTGGATTTCCAATGCCTGAACACCGATTGCACCGCCCCCTAACCGACCGCTTTGCCGATGCCCTGGTTTGCGCATGCGCCTGGCACCAGACGCAGGCGCGCAAAGGCACCCAGACTCCTTACGTTTCGCACCTTTTGGCTGTCGCGGCGTTGGCGCTCGAAAACCAAGCCGACGAAGACACGGCGATTGCTGCGTTGCTGCACGACGCGGTCGAGGATGGCGGTGGCAGGGCCCGCTTGGACGAGATTCGTGGGCGCTTTGGCGACAAAGTGGCCGACATCGTGTGGGCGTGCAGCGACACCGACAAGCAGCCCAAGCCGCCGTGGCGGCAGCGCAAAGAAGACTACATCGCCCACATCGCTGGCGCGTCTGCCGACGCACGCCTGGTGTCGATGTGCGACAAATTGCACAACGCGCGGTCGATTCTGGCTGACTTGCGGAGCGAAGGTGAAAGCGTTTGGCTGCGCTTCAGTGCCAGCAAGGCGGACACGCTATGGTACTACCGCGCCGTGGTTCTGGCGTTCGCCAATCACAGGCAGTCGCCGCTGTTGGCCGAATTGGATCGCACGGTCACTGCACTGGAACAGTGGCCTGTGGCCATGCCGTAGCGCGCAACACCTTGCGTGGTTGGCGCCTGGACCACAGGCGCGATTTGGTGTGTACGGCGCCAACCCTGAGAATCACCGCGTGCGGCCAGCAGGTTGCACAGTAGGACCGGATGGACGACCGCGCTCGCCGAAGTTGGAATGCCGTGCAGGCCAAGCTGGGCGGCACGCCGTTTCCGTTGGCGGCCGCGCTGCCCGTCGCCACCGCCGCAGCGGACAAGTTGGCGCTGGAGCAGGCGCACGTTCTCGAATTGCGCCGCAATGGCACCCGTTTTGCCATCGTGACCGACATGCAACCGCACTTCGTGGTGCCCGAGGCGGAAGGCCAGGCGCCACTGCACGCGATTTTTGCCTGGACACCGCGCTGCCTTGCCAATGCGGTATTTGACCTTTTCGACGCCGGCGGACAGCACGTTCCCTACGCCGCCATCGCCTACCGCGCCTACAAGCCGCTGGCCTGGCGCAACCAAGGCCGGGGTCTGGGCATGGGACAGGTCAGCGACACGCGCTTTGCCGTGACACAGTGCATCGGCGGCATGATCGTAGCCACTCAGCGCGCCGCGACGATCGACGCGGCAGAGATTGACACCGCGCTCACGGCTCTGGAAGAGGTGACGCGCCTGGCGTGGCGGGGGCCGAGTCCGTCGAGCTTCCACGACCTGATGATTGAGGACGCCAAGCCCAAGTTGCCGATGCGCTGGATTGCGGTGACGTTGCTGGCCGTGGTGGCCCTGGGTCTCGTCGCCTGGGCCTACCAGCAGAGTATGAGCGGGCCGTAGCCATCGGCGCTGCTGGTACGATACGGCCGTTACGATGCGCGCGATGGCTCGGCGACCGACAAATCCCAGGCTGTTTAGCCGGTTAGGACCCTGTCCAATCTTACTCGATCGCTGTGGATACACGGGTGCGGCGAGTCGGCTTGCAACGACGCGAGCTTGCGACCCAGCCAGCAAGCAAACGGGCACCGAAAAGAACGACTATACAGAATCGCCTTGAGGTGAGATCAAACCTGCCGCAAGGAAGGAGCGACGAGTCGGCTTGCAAAGCCGCGAGTTTGCGACCCACTGAGCAAGCAAGAACAGCGATCGCAGATGACCTCGGGTCACCGCGATCCTGTAAAGTTCTCGGCGAGGCCCTTAGAACGGACCCTTGCCGCAGGTGCCGCCCGGCTTGCCAGTCAAGCACCCGGCGAGACCGCTGCAGGTGATGCCGCCAAAGCACATCGGATCCGCCTTGGGCTGCATGTTGTTGAGCAGGCAGGTCATCGGGTCGGCAGGGGCGCCGCCGCCGCCGCCCGACTGCTTGCAGCAGGTGGTCGGCAGACCGGGCAGCGGAATTGGCATCGCTGGGGCGCAATCCTTGCTCTGCGGGTCCTTGCTGCAGTCGCAGTTGGCCAGGTTTGGACTCAGCATCTTGAACAAGTCGCAGCTGGTGTCCCACTGCCAGCCGTTGCCGCCGCCGGAGCCGCTGCCGCCGCCCGTGCCGCAGGTGCACTTCATCGCGTTGGCCGCCGGAGGGCCGCCACCGCCGCCGCCACCGGGCAGACCGGGGATGCCGCCTGGCAGGCCGCCGCCGCCAAACAAGTCCGACGCCAGCTCGCAGTTGCTGCCCTTGGCCGCGTTGCAGAAGGCCACGATGTTGTCGCACTTGCCCTCGGTGTCAAAGCACAGGCCGGTCGCGACATCGCACTGCAAGGTGAAGGTGTTGTTCGGGTCGTTCTTGCAGTCGCTGTCGGCTTTGCAGGTGCCCGACTTGGGGCCGACGCCGGGGCCGGTGCCGCCGCCAGTCGAGCCCTGGCAGGTGTACGACTTGGCCAGACAGGTGCCTTTGTTCTTCTTGGCGCAGTCGTCGTCGGTGGTGCACTCGACGCAGGTCCAGGTACCGTTGAGCTCAATGCAGCCTGGGTAGTCGCCGCCGCAGACGCTGCACTCGTTGCTGGCGCTCGACTTCTCGCACGCATTGGTCTTCAAGTTGCACTTGGGCCCGGCGGTGCTGCCGGTGCAGTGGGTGTCGTTGGTGCACTCGACGCACTCGTTGGTGACCTTGTTCTTGATCTTCAAGTTGGGCTTGTCGGCCGGCGGGCAGGTCGCGTTGGTCACGCAGGTATAGGTGTTCAAGTTGCAGGTGCCGTTATTGGGGCAGTCCGCGTTCTTGGCGCACTCCTGGCACTGGCCGGCGATGCACTTGCCCTTGCAGTTGGTGCAACCGCTGGTGCAGCTGGTGCCGTAGCAGCACTTGGTGGCGGCGTAGGCGCAGGCCTTGGTCGCGTCGGTGACGTACGACACGCAGGTCGAGTTCTCAGGGCAGGCCTGGCCGGCCGAGCAGTCGGGCGAGCACACCTTGGCGTCGCCAAACTTGACGCAGCGCAGGCCGTTGTCGCAGTCCTTGTCTTGCTGGCAAGCCTCGCAGATCTTCTTGCTCGACAGGCAACTCGGCGGGCTGGTCTTGAAGTTGCACTTCTCGCCTTCAGGGCAGCCGCTGACGGCGCAGCCCTTGCAGTCGTAGCTGTTGAGCACGCAGTACTTCTGGTCGCCAGCCGAGGCCTTGTCGCAGATGTAGCCGGGGGTGCAGTCGGCGACCGAGCTGCACTTCTTGGCGCAGAACGGGCCGCTCAGCAGGTTGACGCAGGCGAATTCGCCGCTGCACTCATTGCCGTTGGGCGTGCAGGGCTTACACGATGAGTCTTTGCTCGGGCCGACAGCGGTGTCGGCCGTCACGGTAGTGTCCAGAATCGCCGTTTCGGCGCCGGTGTCGGCCGTCACGGTTGTGTCCAGAATCGCCGTTTCGGCGCCGGTGTCGCCGGTCGTGGTACCGCCACCGTCGGTGATGCCCGCATCACCACCGCCCTTGGCGTCGAGCGTCGTCCCGCCCATGTTCGACACGCAAACCTTTTTGACGGTGTCACAGGTGAAGCCGTTTTCGCAGTCGCCCTGGGTAGCGCAGGTCGTCGCAGTTGCGCCGCCGCCGCCGCCTGAACTGGGGCTCGGGCTGTCGCTGCACGCGGTCAAGAATGCCAGGGAGAGGCTCGCGGCCAGCGAAATCGCGCGCGCGGTGGGCAGGACCATGGGTTTGCTCCAAAATTTGGCGAGCGTCCAAGAAAGACGCGGCCAATAGGGTAGTCAATCTTGGCGCTTGCGCGCAATCCCTTTTTTGGCCTGGGGCCAGTGGTCACCGGTTCGGCAATCGGCTACGGTGCGCACATGGTCGAGCGCGCGCCACAGCTGCCCAGCCGATTTGCCTTGGTGACCGCCGCCGCTGTTTGCGGCGGGGCGCTGCCAGCGGACGCAGCGGTCGAGGTGCGCGGTGGGCGTCTGCTGCACTGGGGCGCGGCGGCCGAGGTAGCAAATGGCCGGGCAGTCGGAGTCTTCGACGGCGTGCTGTTCAACGCGGCCGCGCTGCGCGAGCGACTGGCGGCGCGCGGGTTGTCTGTCGCCGATCTGGACCATGCCCACCTTGCGCTCGAGTGGCTGGCGGCGTTTGGCCCCACCGCGGTTGGTGATCTGCGCTGGCACGGGTCGCTGGCCCTGGTGCACCGCGCCCAAAACGCCGTGCTGCTGGCTCGCGATCTCGTTGGCGTCGGTTGGCTGGGCCGGGCCGATGGGCCAGCGGGCATGGTGTGGAGCAGCGACCCGCGCATCGCTGGGGAACAGCAGCGTGCGGCGCCGCCCGGTTGGGTGGGCATCTGGTCGGCCAGCGGTGTGGTGCAACCCAAGGTCGCATACGCCCCGAACAATGCTCTGTACTTTCGAGAGATCCCGGACGAGGCGCGCGCTGCGACGGCACCAACGGCCCTTGACCGAGCGGGCGAACTGCTCCTTGCGGCCGTGGCAGCACATCGGGAAGCCCTTGGCGGCTTGGATGCCGCGGCGATCGAAGGCCTTGGATTGCCAAGTATCGCGTTGAGCGACGCTGGCGGCGCTGTGTGGTCTGGTGCAGGCCTGGCCGCTTGGCGGCACCCGACCGCGCAGCTTTGTGAACGCGCCGCGGATCTGCGCGCCGATGGCCCGCACGAGCCTACCGCCACGGCTGACCCAGCGGACAACGCAGAGCGCCTGTGGCGCTGGCAGACGATGCCCGACGGCCCGCTGCGCGCCGCGCGGATCGCCACCCTGGACGCCGGCCGAGCGCTGGCTGCACCGCACCTCGATCCGGCACTGCTGGCCTGGCTGGGCGCCCTGCACCGCTCCGTTCGGCCAGCCTGGTTGGGGGCTGGCGACCCCGAAGCTGCCGATCCGCCTGATGTGCAATCGGGTTGACAGTTGCCGCCCGCTAGGGTCAAGTGCGCCCGCCCGCGTCCCTGCCCGCGCGGTCGCGCTCGCCCAGAGGACCCGCCATGACCCATCCCGCCGACTGGCCATGCGCAGGCACGATCGATCTGGGCGTCCACGACCTGCCGCACGCTTCGAGCTCGACTGAGTGGTGGTACCTCAACAGCCACGTGCGCACCGCTGCCGGCCGCGACCTGAGCTTGTTCGCTTCGTTTTTTCGGGTCGTCAAGGGTCGCGACGAGGCGACCGGCGCGACGCAGTACGCCCACTCGGTTACCTGGGCGCTGTCGGACCCTGCCGGCGGCCACTACTGGCACGAATCGCGCGTCGACAAAGACGCCCCGCGCATGGGCCTCCAAAAGGTCGACCGTGGCGAAGGTGCTCGCGATCCGCGCCTGCGACGGGCCATCAAAGAAGTGCTGGCCAAGGGCAAGTTGCCGTACCCCGACCAGATGTTCGCGGGCGAGGTGTTCGTCGATAGCCGCAAGCTCGACCTCGACTTTGATGGCCAGCGCTTCTGGAAAGACGACGCCGGGCGCTACCACCTGCAGCTGCGCCAGAACCACGTGCACGTCGGCGTGGATGTTTGCTTCGACCCGCGCAAGCCTGCGGTGCGGCACGGGCAGGACGGCGTGGTCAAGGGCGTGTCGGGCGAAGACATGTTCTACTACTTCATCCCGCGCTGCGAGGTCACGGGCACGGTGCTGCTGCCAGGCGGTCCGGAGGCAATCTCCGCCGGCCAGGGCTGGTACGACCACGAATTCGGCTTGCACGAGGGCAAAACCACCGCAGCGGATGAGCGCCGCAAGGGACAGGAGATCGGCTGGAACTGGCTGGGCCTGCAACTGGTCGACGGCCGCGAGCTTTCCGCCTATCGGATGGTGGACGAGCACACCGGCGAAAGCGTCGGACAGCTTGCAGTCCTGGTCGCACCCGACGGCAGCCGCCAGGCGTGGAGTGAGTTCACCCTGCAGGGCGACGCCATCTGGACCAGCACGCGCACTTTTGCCGACTATCCCACCCGCTGGCGAATCGCCGTGCCCGAAGCCGCCATCGACGTGGTCGCGACAGCGGCGTTCGACGACCAGGAGTTCATCACTGTCATCAGTAAGCCCGCTTTCTGGGAGGGCCGGGTGCGCGCGGAAGGCAGCGTCGGCGGCCAACCGGTGTCTGGTCTCGGCTATCTGGAGCACAGCGGTCAGAACACCATCGCCGACCTCGACGGGTTCTTTTCGGCAGTCGGGCGGCAGGTGCGCAAAAGCGTCGACAAGCTGGCGCCGCACGATCCGACCTGGGAGCAAGTGCGGGATCTGGTCGCCAGCCCCGAGCGGCCGCAGTACATGCAAGGCGTAGACGTGCCGCAGTTTACGCGGACCCTGATCAAGCCCGTGCGCGAAATCGTCGACCGCGGCGGCAAGTCGTGGCGCAGCTACGCGGCGCTGGCGTGCTGCGACATTGTCGGCGGCGATTCGCGCCAGTACGTGCAGTGGCTGGCGATGCCGGAGCTGATGCACGTCGGCTCGCTCATCGTCGACGATGTGCAGGACAAATCGACCATCCGGCGCGGCGGGCCGACCGCGCACCTGGTCTACGGCGAAGCGCTGGCCATCAATGCCGGTACGGCGTGCTACTTTATGGGTCAGAAGCTTTTGATCGGCAAGCAGATGTCGGCCGCGAACAAGCTGCGGCTGTATGACCTGTACTTCGAGAGCCTGCGCGCAGGCCACGCTGGGCAAGCGCTAGACCTGGACGGCGTCGATGCCGAGATGCCGCGGGCGGTGGAGCAAGGCGGCGGCGCGTGGCTGGAAGATCGGGTCCTTGCCGTGCACCGGCTCAAGACTGCGGTGCCGGCAGCAAGCCTGTCGCGGATGGGCGCCGTCGTCGGTGGCGGCACCGAAGCGCAGATTGAAGGCGTCGGGCGCTTTTTCGAGTCGGTCGGGCTCGCCTTCCAAATCGTCGATGATGTGTTGAACCTGCGCGGCTTCAAGGGTGACCTCAAGTCGCGCGGCGAAGACATTGCCCATGGCAAAGTGACGCTGCCGGTGGCCAAGGCGATGGCTCGGCTGGAGCGCGACGACCGTGCCTGGCTGTGGCAGTGCGTGCAGGCCAAGTCCGACGACCGTGCGCAGATTGAGGCGGTGATTGCCAAGCTGGAGGCCTGCGGGGCTATCGAAGCGTGTGCGGACGAGGCGCGCGAGTTGGTGGAGAATGCCTGGCAGGCGCTGGACCCGCTGGTCGAGGACTCGCTGCCCAAGGTGATGCTGCGGGCGTTTGGGTGGTATGTGTTGGAGCGGCATTACTAGTAGGCGAAACCCGAAGTTCGTGTTGGGATGGAGTTTGCGGTGACCGGGGCAGGCTGCCTGACGTCTCGCCTACTAGAAGCTTGTTTCGTCAAGGGGGCTCGCCGCCCCCTCGCGCGCGTGGGCGCGCTCACCCCTGCCTGCGGCTGCGATGGCGGCCGCGCGCACTTGGCCCTTGTGGCGCGGCGGAACCCGCCGCGAACTTCGGGCCGGCAGTACTAGATTGTGCAGAAGCCGAATTTCGCAGTGGTTACCTCGGCATGATGGGCCGCGGTCATCACGTAGCAGCAGCTTCGCCCAATAGTTGTGGCACGTCCTCGACAATCCAACCGTTGCGGACCAACGCGGCGCGGCGGTCGGCGTCGATTTCTGGCGCAAGTGCGACCCGCTCCAACTTCCAACTTGCCCACTGGGGATGGCGAGCGAGCAAGCGGCTCAATGCCGCCTCGAAAGCGCCGCAGTCGCCGGGCAGCTTGTCCGCTGAGCGCTTGGACGATCCAACCCGCAATGTGTGCGACTGCGCGTCGATGGCCACGAGGTCCAAGTCGGCGCCGGTCCGGTCCCACCAACGGCCCACCCGGGCGGTGACTGCGAAGCCGCGACCGGCCGCGCTGCGTTGGTGGTACAACTCGGCGACCAGGCGCTCAAAGGCAAAGCCCTCCAAGGTGGCGAGCCGCCGGTCGGCTTCTGCCAATAGTTCCGGTAGCGGTCGTACGCCCGAGAGCGCAACTGGATCTGCCAGCGCACCCAGCCAGGCCAGCAGGAAATTGTCGGTGATGGCATAGCGGCCGTCGCGGCCTTTGGATTCGCCGTGGACGGGCTCCCGACGCTGCACGAGCCGAAACCGCTCTTCCAGGGCCACCAGCCACGGCCCAACCTGATGACTGGTTGGCCCAGCGACGGACGCCAGATGTGCGGTGATGTCGGCGCGCGAACTGCCGGGATTACGCGCGAGGTAGCGTAACAGGACGTCGTAGCGGCCACGCAGCTCGTCGGCCAGCCACCCTTGTCCTTCCGCGGACAGCGGCGCTGTACCCTCAAAAAACAACGCAGCCACGGCGGACTGCCGTTGCAGCGGCAGCGCGCCCACCTCGAACGCGTCGCGCCAATACTTGGGGATGCCTTGCAGCAATGTCCACCAGAACAGCAGTTGCTGGCCACCCATTGCGCCGTAACGGTCGAGGATGGCGGCGCACTCTGTGGCGCGTAGGTGGTCCAGTGACAGCACATCCGTGCAGCGCCCATACAGTGGCGCACGGCGGCCATCGAGCAGCGCCTCCATTTCGGTCATCACGGATCCGAGCAGGACGAGGCCGCCTGTCGTCGGTGACGCCGTTGGGTCGAGCAGGCGGTCCACCTCAAATTGTAGGGCCGACGGAAACGCCGACAGCGCCTGCCGGGCAAAAACCTGGAATTCGTCGAGCACCACCACCCAGCCCTCGCGCAGCAGCGAGCCGATGGTTGCTGCGAGGCCGTTCAAGCTCGTCGGGGCGGCGTCTGGTACGCCGCTCAGTTGCAGGTGCGCGCGGGCCCCGGCGACGACCCCTGCTGCATCCGCGTCTGCGCATTGCACATAGGCGACGCGCGCCCGCCCCGAACGGCGCATGGCTTCGAGCACCAGCGTCGTCTTGCCAATCCTGCGGCGGCCGGCCATGCGCAGCAAGAAGAAGCGGCCCCGGCCCAGCACGGCCTGTAGGGCAGCAAGTTCCGTGTGGCGGCCGTGAAAAGTCCAGGGTTGAGCTTGGGTTGGAATCGGCATGGACCTAAGGTAATCGTTATTACCTTACGCTGTCAAGGTCCAGCGGGCAGCCATGCAGGCCCTGGCAGCGGGCCACGACCGCAACACCCTTGGCCCACATCGCGCGCCTACCTGGGCTCTTGGCGCTTGGGTTCCGGCGCCCGCACCAGGTCATTGCGGCCCGGCGACGCCATCAGCGCGGTAATCTCGGTTTGCGCGGCCTGGCCGTCCATGCCACCGTTTGCGAGCCGCGTCGAAACGGCATAATTTCAACACGCGAACGGCGCGGTGGAATTCGAGTTCGGCGAAAACAAGAGCAACTCCAATGCGGTCAAGCACGGCATCGACTTTCAGGCGGCACAACGGTTGTGGCAGGACGAGGGCCGCGTGGAGATCCCAGCCTAAGAGGGTGTGGCCAAAATCCCACCCAGCTACGGCCAAAGATCCTGGACATCTCGCGGCTTACGGCCTCCCTGCCCGGGTTAATTGGATACTGGCTCGGTCGGCGCACTTCAAGTGCGCCTCGGTCGGTCGCTCCGGGCGCGCTCGCGATCTGCCTGCAGGCTCTTCGACCTCGCCGCGGGCGTGATTTAGCCACACCC
>SXRM01000420.1 GCA_005792545.1 Pseudomonadota bacterium
CAGGTTCAAGTACTACGTCGGCCTGTCCAGCACGCTGCCCAAGCTGGAACGGCTGTTCGGGCGCTACCGTTTTGGCAGCATTGGCCAGGTGATTGCGGCGCATCAGAAGGACCACGCGCTGCATTTGGATGCGGCGGCGGTCGCCTGACTATCCGCCCACCGCCGCCTGCAACCCCGCCAACTGCTCGCCCACCGCCCGCGCCAGCGCCAGTTGATTGCGTCCGCGCACCAGGTTGTGCTCGCCGCGGCTGGCAAAGCGGTTGGCGTCCCAGCCAAAGTAGTTCTCAAGTAACGCGTCGGCCAGAAAGCGCGCCGACAGTTCCAAGCAGATGCGCAGCGTGCCGCGGGCGATCGCCTGCCGCTCGTCCGGCGTGATCCAAGCGCCAGCGACGCTCAGATACCCGCGCACCGCGGCCGCAAACACCTCGGCGTCAAAGCGTGGCGAGGGCGCGTCCTCGGCCGTTGCGTTGCACCATGACCGTAGGGCGTCGCCCAGCTCAATGTCCAAGGAACTCCAAGCCATGGTGTCCAGGTCGATGACGCCCCAGACTGCCTCGCCGTCCCACAGCAGGTTGGACACCTTCAAGTCGCCGTGGATGATGCGCGCAGGCAGCGCCGGCACCGGCCCGAACGCCGCCCAGCGCTCTTGCAGGTCCGTGGCCAGCGGCGCCACCTCATCCCACAGCTGATGGCCACGGTGTTCGTCCACGGCCTTGGCCAGCTTGGCCATGTGCGCGGGCGTGTCGTGCGCCCCCGGCCGCGTGAACGCAAAGGCGTGCTCCACCCCGCGCAGCGCCGCGTGGAACCGGCCGACCATCGCCCCTGCCGCCGCGGCCTGGCGCGGATTGTCGAGGCGGTGGCGCGTGGTCCCCGGCAGCCGCGACAGAATCCGCCAGGCGCCGCAGTGCGGGCTTTGCACGTCGTCGATGTGAACCCAGGGCTTGCCGTCGCGGGCTGGCAAGAGCCTCGGCACCGGTACGCCGCCAGCGGACAGGTGCGGCACCAGTGCGGCGATGTCCAGGTTGACCTCGGGCCGGAAGATGCGGTGCAGGCGTTGCAACACAAAGCGCTGGCCGAGCGCGTAGGTGTCGTTGATGAGGCCGCCGGCCAGCGGCTGCACGGGCAGGGCATAGGCGGGCGACGGGCCGTCGCCGTCGTCCAGGTCGGCAAAGCCGTGCAGAACGGCGTCCAGGTTCAAGATTGAGTCGTGATTGGGCATGTGGGCAGCCTAGCACGGCGTCAGTGGCAGGCGAAAAATCGAGCGGGGTCCTCGTTCCCGCCCCAACCGCTCCGTGCTAGCCTGCCGCCATGGCGAAAGCGCGCTCCGTGGCTGGTTTTCTGTGGGTGGCGACGCTGCTCGTCCCCGCCATCAGCAGCGCCACCACACTGGAGCTGTACGGCTTCGGCCCGCGGGCCATCGCGCTCGGCAATGCCAGCGAGGCCGTCAGCGACGACTGCTACGCCGCCTATGCCAACCCCGCCAACCTCGCGTTGGCTCGCCACATTCACTTTGGGTTCGGCCTGGAAAGCGTGTGGAACCGCTTTGGCATCGATCGCCGCGGCGGCGAGGCGGCGTGGCGGACGCGGCTGCCCAAAGACAACTACCTGGCGCAACTGGGCATCTCTACGCCGCTGCCGGGCTGGCTGCAAGACCGCGCCGCGCTGGGCGTCGCCATCCACGTGCCGCTTGGCGGCCCGACGCGCCTGGACAGCCTGGATCACCGCATCCCGCAACTGCCGATGTACGACACGCTGGGCGACCGGCTGGCACTGGTGGCGTCGCTCGGCGTTCGACCGCTGGACTGGCTGGCGATTGGGGCTGGCGTGCAGGTGCTGACGGGTCTGGACGGTCGCGCCGACATCGGGCTTTCGGTGCTCGATCAGCGGGTGACCTACAAGGCCCTGCAAGTGGACCTGGCCACGGTGGTCACGCCGCTGGTGGGTCTGACCGTACTGCCGCGCGACGGTGTGCGTCTGGCGCTGGTGTGGCGGGCCGAGAGTTCGGTGCGCTACGACCTGCCGCTGGCCGTCGACATCGATCAGGTCGGCCGGCTGGATTTCAAGGTCAAGGGCATCGGGCTGTGGCTACCCGACTCGTTTGCGCTGGCGGGTAGCTGGCAAGCAGGGCGTTGGCTGGTAACGGGCAGCGCGGCCTGGCAGCGGTGGTCGCAGATGCCGCCGATTGCCCCCGACGTGACCGTGCGCATCGACAACAGCCAGTTGCTGCAGCCCGGCAGCAAGTCGCTGGACCTCATCTCGGTGCGCAACGTGCCGGTGGCCATGGGCACGCAGGACATCGTGGTCCCCAGGGTCGGCGTCGAGTTGCGACCGGACGAGGTGTGGACGCTGCGCGGGGGCGTGCAGCACCGGCCGACGCCGTTTCCCAAAGCTGACGGTGAAGCCAATTACCTCGACGCCGCCGCCACCACGCTGTCGCTTGGACTGGGCCGCGTCGCCGGCGACCCGATGGGCATGACGCGCAAGCCCTTGCAGCTGGACCTGGCGCTCGGCTGGACCACGCTCGCGCGACGCACCGTGACCAAACGCGACCCGGCCAATCCAGTCGGCGCGACCTCGGTCTACGGCGACTCTTGGCATCTGGCGCTGGCGTTGCACCACGATTTCTAGGGTGCGCTCAGTTCGGAGCATCCGGCAGATGGCGCCTTTGACGTACCGCCGACAAGCATGAGTTCTCCGGTGCCCCTCGGTTCGCGCCTGGGTCAGTTCCGACATTCAGTCGCCATTCTGCGCGCCGGCTTACAAGTGGCGGACGCATCGAAGTCTCAATTTCTGTCCGACCGCGCCACCGCGTCGCCAGCATCGGACAGTCCGGCCTGATCGACGCCAGAAGAATACGTTTGTAATTCAATGGCCAATGCCTTGGCACGCTCCTTGAACGCGGCAGGCCCGCGCGCCGTGGCCATTGGGGTCGGCGGCGCCGCATCACCCCGCATGGCCGACGCTGGGTCGGTCGCGACAAGGAGTACGCCATGACCTCGCTCAACCCCAGTCCCATCGCCGCCACCAGCGGCACTGCAAACACCAAGTTCCGGCGCGCGTGCCGTGCTGCCCGCTTGCGCATCGCCTTTGCCGTTGCCGGGCTGTCAGTGCTGGTCGGCTGCGCTGCGGCCCCAGTCGCGGCGGTCGTCGCCCCGATCGTGCCCGCGCCGGTGCCCGTGCCGCAGGCAGCCCCGGCGCAGGCCGTCGGCTACCAGCAGCACCACAATCAGGGCCTCATCGTCGACGTGCCGGACGGCTGGCGGGTGCAACAGGACGGCGCCTCGTTCGCCATCAAGTCGGCGACCGGTCACGTGATGGTCAATTTTCTGGCGATGCCGGCGAGCGAGACGGCCAGGTGGCTCGCGGGCGAAAAGAAGGTGCTCGCCAAGACCTGCAAGCGCAAGAAGTATGGGCAGGCCGAAGCGGCCGTCTTGCATGGCGCGCGCTGGACACGCCAGCCCTTGCAGTGCACGGTTGACGCCACACCGCTGTACGCCGAGATCTTTACCGTGGCCCTGCCGGACAACCGCGGCGCGGCCGCCTGGATCTGGGCCGACGACGAGCTGACCGAAGCCGAGGCCAAGCAGGCGTTCGCCATTGTCTACGGTGTGCAGTTTGCCCGCGTCGGCGGCATTCAGTCGGCGCAGCACTAGGTCCGCGGTCGTCGGCCCGCCGCCGTGTTCAGGCTCGTGATCCGACGACGTCTTGCCGGCTCAGCGTGGCACAGCGCTGGTTGCCGGGTGCGGTTCCTAAAATGGGGACGACCGGCGGGATGCTGCTCAGACACACCTCGCAAATACTGCCGGCGGCCAAAGCCGCGGCCTAGGTGTACCAAGCCTTGCCTGCGCAAGGCTAGGCAATCACATGTGAAATCTTAGCCCGGCGCAGGCCGGGCTTTGCAAAGCTAGCCTGCGGCTTGAGCCGCCGGGTCCAACCAGAACGCCTTGAAGACCAATGAGTTCTGTGCACAAGGCCGTGGACCCGCAAGCGCGATCCGCACCCCTGGTTGCCGCGCGCAGTTGCGAATCCCCGAAACGGCGGTATCCTGCGCCCCTGCCGGCCGCCCGCGCCGGATCCTCGGTTGCCGTTGCGCCTTTTCGACCCCGTACCCTTGCGCACCCTGCCGCCCAACGTCATTACGGCGTCGGCGATGGCGTTTGGCTTGGCGTCGGTCTACCAGTCGCTGTCGGGCGGCGACTTGCAGCTGGCGGCCTGGTTCGTGCTGCTCAGCGTCCTGCTCGACAAGCTCGACGGCAGCGTGGCGCGCGCACTCAAGGGCAGTAGCGACTTCGGCATCCAGTTCGACTCGTTCAGCGACGCCACCGCGTTTGGCATTGCCCCGGCGGCTTTGATTTTCGCCAGTGCCCGCTCGCTGGCGCCTGCGGCGTGGGGACCGCAGGCCACGGTCGCCGGTTTGTCTGCCACCGGGGTGCTCGCCGGCATTTGCCTGGTCTATGCCGTGATGACCGCCGTGCGACTGGCGCGCTTCAACGTGACTACCGCCGCGATCGGGCCCTATCTGTTCCTCGGGTTGCCTTCGACGTTGTCCGGGGCGATGGTGTGTAGCGCGTTTCTCGCCGCCCACGAGCTGGGCTGGAACCAGTCGATGCCGCTGGTGTTCGCGTGGTTTCCGTGGCTGCTGCTGGTCAATGCGGCGTTGATGGTCTGTAACCTGCCTCTGCCCAAGTTCAAGGTCAGCCAGCACCCGGCGCTCAAAGCTTTTCAGCTGACGTCGGCGGTCGCGGTGTACCTGCTCATCCCGCTGCGCACTGGCTTTGCGGTGGTTCTGCTGCTTTTGCTGGGCTACCTCGCCGTCGGCTTTGCCTGGCTTGGGCCTCGACTGTGGCGCGACCATCAGGCCGCCCACCCCGCGTGATCGCATGCCCCGCGTCGCCGTAGCCGCCCCTGACGGTGCCCTGGTCTCGGTGCGCAAGCCCATTCGCACGACTGGGCCGTGGGTGCTGTTGCTCGACGGCATCGGCTGTGACGGCTACATCTGGCGCTATTTGCGGCCTGCGCTCGAGCGCCAGTGTCGCGTCGTCCACCTGCAATACCGCGGCCACGGTCTGAGCGCGGCGCCCGCCGACCACGCCGGGCTGACGATCGAGCAATGCGCGCGCGATGGCTGGACGGCACTGACGGCCAGTGGCTTTGGCGTCGACGACAAGGTCGTGCTGGTGGGCCACTCGATGGGTGTGCAAGTGGCGCTGGAGGCCGCGCACCAGGACTTGGAGCGGGTCGCGGGACTGGTGCCCATCTGCGGCGCCTTTGAGCGGCCGCTCGACACCTTTCAGGGTTCTGACGTCGGGGCGCGCATCCTGCCGGTGCTGTCCGGCGCCGCGCTCAAGTACCAGCAAGGTCTGCGCAATGTGTGGCAGCGGCTGATGCCGACCGAGTGGGCCTACAAGCTGGCACTGGCCACCGAGATCAACGCGCAGATGATCCGCCGCGAGGATTTTCTGCCGTATTTCCGGCACATGGCTCGCATGGATCCGCTGGTGTTTCTGGCGTACCTGCAAAACGTCGCCAGCCACTCTGCGCGGTCCTACCTCGGCGAACTGCGGGTGCCGGCGCTGGTAGTGTCCGGCCAGCGCGATCACTTCACGCCCGACCGGCTGCAAAAGGAGCTGGCCAAGGGGCTACCAGACGCTGAACTCTGTGAGATCCCTGGTGGATCTCACACTGCGCCGTTGGAACTGCCAGAGTTGCTGGAATTGCGGCTGGAAGACTGGAGCCGCCGCCGCGGTCTGGCGCTGTTGTAGCCCGCCAACTCGCACTTGCCGCGAACTCGCGACCCACTTAGCTGGCAAACGCGCAATGTTGCTGACCAAAGGTCAGCAACGAGGGCTAGTGCTCAAAGAAGATTGCGTCGTGCACTTGCAGAAAGGCGTTGAGGATCTTCTGCTCCTCGTCGCTCAGGTTCTCGAACTTGACCCCAGCGCCAGCGTGGGTGCGGCTGTCGCCCCCGTCGGCATCGACTGGCCGGGTCCAGCACACGGTCGCCTGCTTGTCGAACACGTAGTTGCTGCCAGGCACGCTAAAGCGAACCTGCACCTTGTCGCCGCGCTTGAGCGGGGCCTCGGTGGCGATGAACAGGCCGCCGGCCGAGATGTTCTGGGTCAGGCCGACAAACAGCTTGTGATCGGTCGCCACGCCGACGCGAATGTCGAACGCCGGGCGCTCGCTGGCCCGGTGATTCGCACCCGCAGCCGACGGCACGCCAGCGGCCGGCGTCAGGTCCACCCGCGGGTACTTGCGGCTCTCGTTCTTGCCTGAGGTGGTCTTGCTCATCGCAGTTCCGTCCATCGACGCGCCTCCAGCTAGCGACACGCGCTACCCGGGGCTGCCCAGGTGCACGCGCAAAAGGTTACGGCCAAGCAGAAACAGGTCGCCATTGCGCAGCGGCGTGTCGTGCTTGACCTTGACAAAGGTGCCGTTCGAACTCCCCAGGTCCTTGAGGAACGACCGCCCGCTGCGGTCCGACAGCACTGCGTGCGACCCCGAAACGAAGCCGTCGCGCGGAAACAGGATGTCGCCTCTCTCGCGACCAAGGAAGACGTCGGGTGTGCTGAGCAAATAGGCGTTGGCGACCTGCCGCGACAGGCCTAATTGGCACAAGCGACCCCAAACACCGCGCGGCGGCTGCCATCCGACGGTCTCGGCGAGTCCATCGGAATTGACCTCTGGTACCAGCCGATCAAAGCGCTCAAAACGCAATATTTCCTGGCCGATACGCACGACTTCGCCGTGGTGCAACTCGACAGGTGTGGTAATTCGTAAAAACACACCATTGCTGTGGTCTATTGGCCTCAGCATCGCCCGGCCGGCATCGGCTTCGACGACGCAGTGCAGGCGCGCCAGAAAGCCGTCATCGGGAAAGCGCAGCTGGCACGCCTCGCCCGAACCGATGCGGTTGTCGCCGACGACGATCGGAAATTGCACCGACTCGCCACCGTTGTCGTCGATCAGTGCGACGTAGCCGACACGATCGTTGCGGATGGACGCCTGCGGCATCGGCAGGGTGGTGCTGTGGTGCGGGTTGACGGCGCCACAGCTGCCACAAAACGCGTTGGTCGTGGGCACGGGCGTGCGGCACTGCGAACACACCTGCTGGTTGGGCGGCGGCGGTGCGGGCACCGGGCGCGGCGACGGTACTGGCTGCACATCGCTCAGGCCCAATATGGCTGAGCCTGGCGGCGGCACCGGCTGGCTGTAGCGCATCACCGGCGGCGGCACGGTCGTAGACGGCTTTGGCGGGGCGACGCCGGACGCGGCGCTGAACTCGAGCGGCGGGTTCGCTGCCGTGACCGAAAAGTCGACCTTGTCGGCAGCGGCGGCCGGCCCGGCGATTGCGGATTGCGAGATCGATGGCCTGCTGGGCGCCGATCCGCTGCGCTGCCGCAGCGTGCCACCGGCGATGGCACTGTCCGCGGCCGCAGACGGTAAGCCGGCTGGGACTTGCACCGCCCTGGTCGGCAGCACGTCAGCGCCCAATTCCTCGGCCACCATCGGCTGAATCTGCTGGCTTTTGCGGTTGGCGCGGTGGTTGCCCGATTGGCGCTTGGCGGCCGCCGTGACCATCGCAGGCGGCGGCACGGCCACGGTCAGGCCCTCGTCCACCGGGGAGGGCTTGGCCACTGCGATCTGCGGGCCGGTCGCGCGCCCGGCCGTGGACGGCTGCCGCGGTGGCAGCACCACGAACTCTGCTGGCGTCGCCGGGCGCATGGTGGCCGGCGTAGTCGCGGCCGAAGCCGGAGCGGCAGGCCCAGGTGCGGCGGGTACCGCCGGAGTCGCATGGGCAACTGGCCGCTGGCCGGCGATCGCGGGCGCTGTTGTCGGTGTTTGCGGCACCGCACCGGCCGCAGCTGGTCGCGCCGTCGGTGCTTGCGGGGCAACGGTGCCGGCCGCGGGCGTGGGCGTCGGTCGCACGACGCCTGCCCCGCCTGGGCCGCCGGTCTGCCGCAGCTCGTGCGCGACGAGCGCGGCGCCGCAGCCCAGGCAAAATCGGTACTTGCCCTCATTGCCGCGGCCGCAGCGCGGACAGGTCACCATGGCCAGCCTCGCGCGAGCGGTGAGCCTGAATTTGCCGCCAGATTGTGAAAATCAATGGCTTTCATGGGGCGCCGCGTTTCCAGTGTCGCACCGCGGGGGCGATCCGGGCGCTGCGATGTTGCCACAGCGAACCGGCGCGCGCTACACGCCAGGAGGCCGGCGCCGAAAAGTCCGCCCAACGCGCGACGCAACAGCCGTGCCGCCAGCGTCCGGCGCACCGGCCACTGGTCACGGCAGGTTTCCGCGCCGCCACAGCGGCGCTGCAAGTGTCCGTTGCCCCAGACCACCTTCGACAATGCCTGACCTAGAGCGCCGACTGCTCGGCCAGCCGTTGCAGTTCTGCTTGACGATGCACGGTCTGGCCGCGCAGGCACACATCGAGCAGTTGCAAGATCTGTGGCCGCCAGGTGCCGTCGCGATCGCAGCGCAGCGCCTGCCCCAGCAGCTCGAAAGCCAGCCCGTGACGGCCGCGCTCGGCTTCGACGTAGGCCAGGCTCCACAGGCTGCGGGCATGGCGCGGCCCTATTGCCAGCGCATTGGTGTAGGCGCGCCGCGCGGTATCGCCTTGGCCCTTGGCGTGCAGCGCATCACCGAGCACGCACCACAGATCCGGGCTGTAGGCGCTGTTGAGTTGCACCGCACGCAGCGCGATCACGTGGGCCACGTCGGGCTGGCCCAGGGCATCAAGCGCCACCCGCGCTGCGTCCAGGTGCAGCGTCCAGTCGGTCGGCTCGCGCGCGATCGCTTGCCGGATGAGCTCCAGGGCATCGGCCGGCTCGGTGGCTGCCGTAGCGCGCTCCAGCAGGCCATGTGCAGCAAAAATCGCCTCGGTATCAAAGGTATCGGCAAACACGGCTTCGACCACCGGGTCAGGGCGACGTGCGATCATGCGGCTGCACTGGCCGCGATCGCCGTCCTGGCGCGGCGCGACCACCCGCCAGCCCAGCTCGCTCAACCACGGATCGAATTGCGCCAGGTTCACCGCGGCGGCCGACACCTGCCCGTAGTGCGACAGCCCGCGCGCGGTGGCGGCCTGCTCAGGGGTGCTCAGGCCCACATCGCGCAGCAGTACCAGGCCGTCTTCGGCGGTGGTCTGCGCAAGCACCTGCGCCGCGCGCAGCGCGCCCGCCGAGTGGATGATGACCGTGCCCTGGTGCAATGCCGGGTGCTGCGGGCCGAGCGCCGCTTCCTGGGCGTCGGCAAAGCGACTCAGCGCCTGCGCGTCGGGGTGGTTGTCGAGCGTAACCGGCCAGGCGCGCAGCTCTTCTTGCAGCAGCGACCACGCTTGCGCGATCGGCTCCACGGTGTCGGGACGCTCCTGCGCGGCGAGCGCTTGCAGTTCCTCCACTGTGGCGTCGCACACCGAGGGCAGTAGCCCAGGGTCGCGCAGCCACGAGCGCACCCACAGCGCTTCCCAGTGCGTGCCGTCGTCGAACAAGCGGCGCCGAAACACGTCGACGGGCAGCAAATCGAGCACGTAGTAGGCCACGAACACGTGCACGCGGCCGCGCAGGTCCAGTTGCACGCCGGTGTCGAGTTCGACAAAGGTGTCCGGGGCCTGCACGTCGCAAAACCCGATGCGCACGTGATCGGCGTGATCGGCGAACAGCCCGCGCTCTTGGGCCGTGCGGGCCACCTGCGCGCTGACGTCGGTGCCCAGCGCCAGCAGCCGACCATACCAGTCCGTGCCCTTGTCGGCGCACAGATCGCGAAAGGCATCGAGCAGATAGCGCAGGTGCAGCCCGGTGCCCATGCCGATCTCGCACAGTACGATCTCATCGGGCAGCTGGCCGGCCGCCTGCCGCGCCTCGCACCACGCCGCCAGCACCTTTGCGGTGCGCTGCGACATGGCGCCGTTGTCGTGGACCCAGTGCGGCACGGTGTCGTCGGCAAACAGCTCGCCGGCATGGCGCAGCCAGTATTGGCGACCGACCCGCTGCGACAGGCACTGGCCGAGCGGCGTCCAGTCTTGCAGCAGCACCCGGTCCGGCGGCGGCGGGTCGTCGGGGACGCTTGGCCGAGCGGCGGCAGGCTTTGCGGCGACTGCTTGGCCAGCCTCCGGCTCGGTGGCCACGTTTACGGGTTGGGCGGGCGCTTTGCGGCGGCTCATGGTGGACCTGACGAAAACGGCGCGGCGGCGCACGGCCCAGGATGACACCGTTGCGACTCGAACGGAATTGGCGCGCCAACGGTCTTAGACCGCGACGGCCCAGTCGGACGTCCCAGCGCTATCGGTCGCGATCACCGCCGATCCTCGCGGCGCCGGAGTTGTTATGTCTGCACGATCCAACCTGTTTTTCACCAAGGCCCTGGTTGTCTGCGCGCTGTTGGCGCTGGGCCTGGACGGCCTGTCGAGCGCACCCGACGCCCGGGACACGCGCTTTTTCCGCTTGGACAAGGCCGGCAAGCTGCTCGGACCGGCGAGCCACGTGCCCCCGGTGCTGGCGCTGCAGCTGGTGTCGGTGACCCCCGATCAGCCGCAGTTCTGGCCCGAAGAGAAGCTGCGGGTGCGGGTACTGATGCCGGGTCGAGGCGGTCAGGCGCTGCAAGTGCGCTGGAACAAGCGCGATGCCACCGTGGGCGAGCTGCCGGGCGTGGCGCTCGATCCGGACGGCGTGGCGGTCATCGAGCTGGCAGACGGCAAGGAAAAGCGCCATGAGCTCGGCGAGTACCGCGTCGAGATCAAGACCGCCGATGGCAAGGCCCAGGGCCACACCACCTTCTCAGTAGTCGAAGGCACGCTTGGCGCCGTGTCGCTGGCGTACGCGTTCGACCGCGTTACTTCGGCCGCCGACCTCGATGCGCGCAAAGCCGGCTGGTACCTCGGCAATGGCGGCGGCGCCGGATCGCGGTGGGGCAATGGCCTGTCGTTCAAGAACGAGCTGCGGGTGGACAACGTGCCCTTTGAGGGCGAGGTCGAGCTGATTCCGCGCTGCATGCTCAGTGGTTGCAACGGCGTAGTCGCCGGCCCGCAGCAACGCCTGCACATTGAGAAGGGCCAGATCGCGGCGACGCTCAACGTGGGCGGGCACTCAGGGCCGTTTCAGGTCGAGATCGTGACCCCGCAGGGCAGCCTGCGCCATCAGTTCGACGGCAGCGGCCACGTTGAGCGCGAGATGATCCCGATCAGCAAGGGTGTTCGCTTTGCGCACCGCGTCGGCCTTGCTCCGTACACCAACACCACCCAGGTGCCGGGCCGCGCGCTTTTTGTGGACCGGCTGCCGCAGACCGCCGACAGCGACGCCTTTGAAGTCCAAAGCCCAATCGCCACCGGTGGCAAGGTGGTGTTTGCGGCGCGGCAGGACATCAAGAACGTGATGGCGTTGGTCTACGCGCCGCGCGGCGACGGTAGCGTCACCGCCACGCCGGCGACCGTGCCGCAGGCGCTCAAGGTCGGCGAGACCGTCAGCATCGCCATCAGCGGACCGCTGGCGCTGGTGGCCGTCGGCGGCCAGGCCCGTGTCGGCAACAAAGACGACTTTCGCGAGGGCTACGTGCTGGCGCTGGCGCCCAGCGCGCTGGATCTGGCGCTGACTGTGCCCAAGGCCGCGGCACCCAATGGCCAGGCGCGCATCGAGGTCGAACTGCGCGACGCCCACGGCAAGCCGGTCCAAGGCTCGGTGCTGGTCGAGGCCTACGACATCCGCGTTGCCGCCCGCGATCCGCTGTCGCAGCTGACGAGCGACATCGGCGACACCGCGCGCCGCGCCGGTCGGCACCTCGACAGCTGGGTCGATCCGGTTGAGCTTGAACGGCAGCGCCTGGAAGAGGAACGCCAGCGCAAAGAAGAGGAGCGCCGCGAGCGCGAGGAGGAGAAGCACCGACAGCGCGAAGAGCGGCAGATGCGCCGAGATGAAAAGCGGGCGGCCGCCAAGGATGAGGCTTTTGGCCGGGGCAGCGGGCGCGTTTATGGCTACGGCGCTGCGGGCGCTGCTCCAAGTGGTGGCGGCGTCGCATATGGGTATAGTCTTGGGGCTAAGTCTAAGGAATACAAGGCGATGTCTGCGCCGCGTCCCTCAGTCGCTGGCGGCCATGCCCACGCCGCGGGCGACCACGACGACGAGTCCAGCGAAGGCGAGATCGTGCGCGAAGGCGAGGTCAAGATCGCATTTATGGGCGTGGTTCGCACCGGTGCCGACGGCAAGGCCCACTTGGACGCGCCACTGCCGCCGCAGACGGGGCGCCTGGCCTGGCGGGTGACGGCGATCGCCGGCCTGGACTGGGTCAGCACCGAGAAGCAGACCGACCTGGTGCGCGAGGCGTCGGTCGAGATCAAGGCCCCGCGGGCGCTGGTCGCCGGCGGCATGCTCGACCTGCAGCTGGTGACGCAGTCCAAGTCGTCAAAGTCCTTGCGGTTGCAGGTGACCGGCGCGGGCTTTGAGCGGGCCGCGTCGCTGCCGGTGCCGTCGGGCAAGCACACCCACCTGCTGGCGTGGCCGGCGCAGGCGGGCGAGATCGTGGCGGCGCTCGTCGATGACGACGGCAAGGTCCACGACAAGCGCAAGGTCGTCATCGCCGACGTCGCCCGGCAAAAGGTGACGTGGTCGCGGCTGGCGACCGGTGGCGGCAAGGCCATCACCGTCAAGGGCGGCGAGAAGGTGACCGCCTATGCGACGCCGGGTGCGCTCCTGCACGGCATCGTCTCCAACATGGTCACGACCATGGAGAGCTGGTTTCCGCACGCTGAAGCCCTGTCGGCGCAAGTCGCCGTGCGAGCGACGCTGCTGGCAGCCATCGAGCGGCGCCTGTTGGCCGACGACGGTTACGCGCCGCAGCTGCGCGGCGGCTTTGAGCAGGCGGTCTTGAAGTTGCAGCGCGAGCTGTACGACCCGCAAGGTCGCATGATCCGGCCGTATCCGGGGGTGGCGGGCAATCCGCTGTGGTCGGCGTGGGTCGCCAACAACCTGCACATCGCGCGGCGGGCGTTCGCGCAGGTGCCGCAGGCGCGCGCTCGGGTCGGCGCAGCGGCGGCGACGGCGCTGGACCAGCTGGCCAAGGATCTCGGCGACGGCATGGTGGCGCGCGGCGAAAACACTGACAAGCATGGATTTTCGGTCAGCCGCGATGGGGCAGAGACGGTGGAGATCGCGGTCGAAGGCGGCGGTCGATTTGAAGTCGTGACCGACGACGCGGTGCAGCAGTTTGTGCTGGACAAGCTCGGCCCGGCGTTGGAGCAGTGCGGCGATGACTGTGCCGACCCCAAGGCGCTTGGCAAGGCGCTCGACCATTTTCGGTTGGTGCGCGCGTTCTCGCGGGTCGGCCGCCTGCAGTGGCTGGTTGCGCAGGCCAAGGCGGCGCTGGCTGCGGGTCCCAAAGGCCAGGCGACCTTTGACAAGCTGTTCGACATCACTGCACAGGGGTTCGTGCTGTCGCAAGAGCCGGGGATGCTGCAGGGGCCGGCGCTGTTGGGCGGCGTCTACAGCCAGCCGATGGCGCTGCCACGGTTTGTCGAGCTGTTGCTGGCGATGGGCCTGCGCGGCGGCGACAATGGCGCGGTCGCGGCCACTGTGGACGACAGCAACAAGAAGCTGCACTGGGGCGAAGCAGTCGAGGTTAAGCGGTTTGCTGAATTGCGGCTGCCGCGCGGCGCGATCGCGCGCATCGACCGGCCGGGCAGCGTCGATCTGCGGGCGTCGAGCGAAAAACCGTTCGCCCGCGCCATGGTGGCCAAGGCCGAACTGCAGATCGGCGAGCAGTCTGAGCTGGTGGTCGAACTGGACGCCGCCGCTGACCCATTGGAGTTCTACGCGCTCGTCGCCGTGCCGGCCACAGTCGCCATTCGCCAGACGCAGGATGCGCTCAGCGACTACAAGGGCCAGCTCATCTACGGCCAGCAGGCGATGGGCGGCGCAAAAATGCAGATCATCGCGGTGCCCTTCCGCGGGTTGCGCACGCTGCGGATTTGGATTGAAGGCTTGCTGCCCGGTCAAGCGCCGGGGCTGGTCGCCATCCGCCACGTCCACGACAGCGATCGCAGCTGTGCGCTGCCGATCCCGGCCGTGCGGGTGCGCGCCGACAAGGCTGTGGCGGTGGGGCAGGTCGTGCGGCCCGCTCGCTGAGCCATTTTCGCCCACTATGCTAGCAGTTTCAACGATCTGAACAAAGCCCCCCTCAGGATTGACGCACCGCCGCAGCGGGCGTACAACCCGCGCAGACTGCTGGCTTTGCACCACCGCGACCCTGCGGCCGCAGACGCTGGCCCTGCCGCAGAGGTGGCCGATGTTCTGCCCATTTCGTTGTTTGCCGCGGTCGGTGGCGGTGTTGGCGTTCACCATCGCCGCGCTTGGTAGTGCTTGTGGTAGCTCGCACATGATCCAGCGCGAGACCAAGCCCGCAATCAGCGCCCAGCCCGGTCGCGCGACGCTGCTGATTATCCGCACCACCTCGTTTGGGTGGGGCATCACCATGAGCGACTATCTGGACGGCAAGATGATCGGCCAGACCCGCGGCCGCTGCTTCTTTATGACCGACGTGCCACTTGGGCCGCACTACGTGGTCGCCGACGCTGAAAACAAGGCGGTCGCCAAGCTCAACTTTCAGGCCGGCCGCATCTATGCGCTGTCGCAGGGCGTGTACCCAGGCATCTGGAGCGCGCGCACTGGGTTTTCGGCCATGACCGCCGCCGATGCCCGCAAAGAGATGGCCGACAGCAGTTGCGACTACCGCGAGTACAATACCGCCAAGCCTGGCAAGGACCTGGATCCCAAGGATTACAAGGAAGCCGTCGACGATTTTGAGGAAGAGGCGAAAAAGGAGCCCGGCCGCCACAAGGACACCTTGGAGTACCAGGGGTTTGATTCGCTGTAGGTGCGCTGCGACCGTGGGTCAGGTCGCGCTGCCCGGCCGCCAAACGCGACACAGTCCCAATCGTTCCATGCGCGCGAAGTCGCCGTCCGCGGACCACACCGCTGCGCCGACTCTGCCCGCTGACGCAGCGATAACCAGGTCAGCCGCGCCGAACCGCTCGCCGCGACTGGCTCCGGCCAACGCCATGGATTCTGCGCGCTGCCAATCGGCGGGGGTTACGTCCAGCGGATGCACACCGCTCAACTACCCCAAAAGTCGTTGAACCTGCTGAGGACTGGTGGCCGCGGCCAACTCGACGCGAACCGCGCTGTGCAGCGCCACTTCATCTGCCGTCAGGAGCGCGTCTAGGTGCAACCTCACCGAGGGATCGCCCCGTCGTAGGTAGGCAATCCAGATGCTGGTATCGACCGCGATCAGGCGGAGCCTCGCGCCACAGGCCGCCGCCGCGACGCTGCGATGTCCACTTCAACGTCGACCTGGCCCGCCAGGCCTTTGAGGCCATCCCGCTTGCGCGCCCGCACCAACTCGCGCAGCGCCGCGATCACGACTTCGGTCTTGGTGTGCAGGCCGAGCAATCCCTTAGCTTCTTCTACGAGGTCAGCAGGCAAATCGAGGGTGGTGCGCATTCGGACATTGTAAGGCCGGCCCGATCCTGGCGCCAGCTTGGTGTTGTCGAGGGCGCAGATCGCAGAGAGTGCGCTTGACCACGAAGGCATAGCTAGCAGAATCAACTGGTTGGCGACATGCCTGTTCGGTTATGTGTGGTCGTCATGTAAGGCCGCTGATTTACAGACACTTTGAAGGCAGTCTGGGC
>SXRM01000421.1 GCA_005792545.1 Pseudomonadota bacterium
ACGTGTTCATGACCGAGGACAAGCGGGTCAAGCTCTTGGACTTCGGTATCGCCGTCGAGGCCGACATGGCCATGGACGACGACGGCAAGATCGTCGGTACCCCGTACTACATGTCGCCGGAGCAGATTCTCGGCCACCAATTGGACGGCCGGTCTGACCTGTACTCGCTCGGTGTGCTGGCGTATGAGCTGTGCGCGCACGAATTGCCCTTTACGGCGGATACGGTTCAAGGCGTTTTCGCCAAGCAACTGACGCTGGACGTGCCGAATCCGCGGCGCTGCGATCCCGAAATTCCGGAAGATATCCTTGAATTCATTCAGCGCTGCGCGGCCAAGAGCCGCGATGACCGCTATGCCACCGCCGCCGAAGCCGCAGACGCGTTGCGCATCGGCGGCGACCTTGGCGCTGGCGACCCGGTCGAGCAAAGCGCACTGTCGATCACCTACTTGCCGAGTCGGCGCGTGCAAGTGCATCAGATTATTCGTGAAGCGACCGACAGGCTGCGGAAGCTGCGGGGCGTCTACGTGTTCGGGTCGCATGAGGTCGAGGACCGAACTGCCGAAGAAGCAAGGCCCCATGCGCCAGGAGCGCAGGAAGCCCAAACGTAGGGTCGGTAGCCGCTTGCGGCGGCAAACTTGTGCGTGTGCAAATCCTTGGACGAAATGCACGCCGATTGCCACCGCCGCCACACCCGTGCAAAATCCGCGGCCCTTTGGCGGGCGCCGACAGTCGCGGCCCCGCGCCTAACCTTGCAGGAGTTCAGCACATGTTCAAGCAGCGCACCTTTGGCGCGGTGGCCGCCGTTGCGGCCGTGGGCGTTATCGCCGCCGCATGCGAGAAGAAAGACACCCCGGCGCCGACCGCCGCGCCCGCCGAAGCGGCCAAGCCCGCAGAGCCGCCCGCGGCCGAACCCGCGAAGGCCACTGAGCCTGCGAAGGCGCCGGAGGCAGCCAAGGCCCCCGAGGCTCCTGCGGCGCCAGAAGCTCCAAAGGCGCCGGAAGCACCTGCCGCACCCGCCGCTGCGCCTGCTGCCGCTGCGCCCGCCGGCGAGCCGCACCCTGCCATGAAGGACCCCAAGCTCGCCAACGAGAAGGCGCCCGACGAGTACAAAGTCAAATTCGAGACCACCAAGGGCTCGTTTGTCGTCGCAGTGACCAAAAAGTGGTCGCCGGTTGGCGCCGATCGCTTCTACAACCTGGTCAAGATCGGCTACTTCCAGGATGTCGCGTTCTTCCGCGCGATCGCCGGCTTCATGTGCCAGTTCGGCATCCACGGCGACCCGGCCGTCAACGGCGTGTGGAAAGAGGCCTCGATCGACGACGACCCGCCGATTGGCCAGACCAACGCCCGCTACACGCTCACGTTCGCCAAGAAGGGCATGCCCAACTCGCGCTCGGTGCAGTTCTTCATCAACTTCAAGGATAACGGTAACCTGGACGGCATGGGCTTTACGCCATTTGCCAAGGTCGTCGAAGGCACTGACACCATCGACAAGATCAACACAGAGTACGGCGAAGGCCAGCCCGGTGGTCGCGGCCCCAACCAGATGCGCGTGCAGATGGAAGGCAACAAGTACCTCAAGGGTGAGTTTCCGAACTTGGACTACATCAAGTCGGCGTCGATCCTCTAGGTCTGGGCGAACTGGTGCACTTGGCGGCCATCCGTGCCTGGGCTTGTCCCTGGCCCTGCGCCTGACCTTGTTGCCGACCTCGGCTCGCCGTCAGCCGCGCAGCCCTTCGACCACCGCGCGCCCGACATGCAGCCCCAGCGCGTAAATCCCCAGCTGCGGCGGCCCACCAATGGACGTCGGATACAGCGAACCGTCCGCAATCCACAGGTTGCGCACATGGTGATGGCGACCGGCTGAGTCAACCGCGCCACGCTTCGGGTCGTCGTGCATGGGACAACTGCCCATCGGATGCACCGCGGTCGGACCCATCCGCGTCACGTCCAGGTCTTGCAACATCCGCAATTTGTTTGGGTCTGTCAGGGCCATCGGCTCCGGCGTCGGAATCCACACCCTGCGGGCACCCGCCGCAAACAGCCCTTCGGCCAGCCGCTGCAGCCCTTTGGCCAGTTCGTGGGCGTCCATCTCGTTCAGCCGGTAGTCCACGCGCACGCCGGTCTCGCCCTGTGACGACACCGTGCCGCGCGAGCCGTCGTGCAGCATGGCGCAAAACACCGCGAGCCGCGGATACGCCAGCATGAACTGGCGGTGCAGCGCGCCGTGCCCGGGTAGCATGGTCGCCGTGCCCATCGGGTGGCCAAACGCCGGCACGATCCAGATGTTGCGCGGCGACGCGCGGCCGTCTTCGGGGCCAAACCTCAAAAATTCCGTGCACTCGATGGTCTGCGGGATGCCGCGCCACGCGTGCACCGGTTCGTCAAACTCGCCTGCCGCCACGACTGCCGGGTGGATGCGCAGGGTCCGACCGATCTGGCCGTCCGGGTCGGGCACGCCCGAACGTTGCAGCAAAGCGGGCGTTCCCGTCGCGGACCCGGCGACAATGAAGGCTCGCGCTTGCACGGTCAGGTGGCGGTCGCCGAAGTCGCCGCGATCGTCCACGCTGCGCGCTTGCACCGTCCCGATTCGCCCGGCCGCGTAGTCAAGCCCGACGGCAAAGGCATGGTGCACCACCGTCGCGCCACTATCCACGGCCCTGGGCAAGCAAACCTTGGCGGCGTTGTTCTTGGCGTCGAAAGCGCAGCCCAACTCGCAATAGCCGCTACCGACGCAGCCCGCGCGGTTGTGGCGTAAGGCCGACCAGCGCCATCCAAGCTTTTCGCATGCTTGTCGCAGCAACTGGTTGTGGCGGTTGACGCCCTCGGCCGGAACGTCGCAGACGCCCAGCAGCGACTCGGCTTCTTCAAACAGCTGGTCCCACGTCCCGGCGTCCAGGCGACCCAGGCCTGACCAACTGGCCAGGACCTTGGGATCGATGCGCTTGCACAGGTTCAGGTTGTGCAACGTCGAGCCGCCGACGCCCTTGCCCTGGTGCAGGCGGATGGCGCGGTCGGCGGTGGTGCGGCCTGCGGCCTCCCAATACAGCAGCGGCAGCATGTCGGCTTCGCGCTGGTTGACGTGCTCGGGCGTAACCCAACCGCCGGCCTCGATGACGACGACCCGTAGCCCGGCCTCGGCGACTGCCATCGCTGCGGTCATGCCGCCGGCGCCGCTGCCGACCACGCAGACGTCGGCGATGAGCTGCGAGCGTCGCCCGAACTCGCGCAAGTCGTAGATCATGCCGCCAACAAGCCCGCCGGCAACGCCCCTGGCGGCGCATGCAGGCGATCCCAGCTCTGCCGCACCGGACGCGGGTGCTCACCGACCATCGGTCCCTCAAAGCCCAGTGCCGGCCATGCCTCTGGCAGTTGGTAAGCTCCGAGCATCACCAGGCCGAGCAGCCCGGCGTGCGCGTCCCGCAGCGGACCGGATTGCGCGGCCATCCAAGCGATCACCGCCAGGCGGTCCGATAGCGCCAGGTCCGCAAATGAGATCGCGAGCCCGCGCACGATCGGGCACTCCGCCACGCACCTGCACAGCAGGCCCACTTCGCCGCGCAGCGGGCGCGGCAGGTTGGCCAGGTAGCGGTCGATCGCCTGCACGACGGGCAGCCACGGCCAACGATCCGCCACGGGCGGCGGCAGCGGTGGCAACAGCACCTCACAGGCGGCGTGCAGCGTCGTCGCATCAAAGGCCGATAGGACCGTGCCTTGCCAGGGCTCAATGGTTTGAACGGCCAGGCTTCTGACGGTCGCCGCTGCTGCCACGGCTGCGGTGCCCGCAGCAACACCCAAAAACCAGCGGCGCGGTCGCGGTCGCTCGACCGTTAGCCGTTGCCGCAGCCACGGCGGCAGCAGATCCTGCCAGTCTTCGCGTTGGGGCAGTCTCGCCGGTCGTCGCACGGTGTCCCAGAACAGTGCGGTCTGCCCGCGACGCTGCAGCGGGTCCAAGGTCGGACCCAGCATGGCCGCTAGGACCTTGCCTGTGTACACCGGTTCGGCCGGCAAGCCGTGGTCCAACGCCCGCTGGGTTGCTGCCAGCGATGCGGGAGTCGGCCAACCGTAGCCGGTGCCCACTTGCGCAGCGTCGGTCTCAAGGGGACCTGGCTGCGGCAGTGGCAGTTCTGGGGCGATGCGCTGCAGTTGCGCAGTAAGCGCCCGTTGCAACGACCGAATGCGAGTCCGCGTCGCAAATACGGGTTCGACAGCCAGCACTGCGCGTACCGGCATGGACAGACCGCCCAGGGCCAGCCCCGCCGCGAGGCCGACGGCCGTCCCACCGGAGCCCAACGACACATAGACTACGTCTGGGCGTTGCACTGCGCCCACTGCCACCTGATGGGCGAACTGCAGTCCTGCGCGCACCAGGCCCAGCATGGCGACCGGGTGCGTGCCCCCTGGCGGGATCACCGCTGCGCCCCGCGACCAGGCCCGCGTCAGCACCGACGGTGCCCGCAGTGCCAGCGCCACTCGCCCGCGATGAAACTGCCGGTCCGCGCTGTGGGTCACAGTGTAGGCGAGGCTGTCTAGGACGCCGGCCGAAAGCGGCTCCCAGAATATGTGCGCGCGCAAACGCCGATCCAGCACCTGCGCGGCAGCGGTGCAGGCGACCAGGTGGCCAGAGCCAATCGCGCCAACAGTTGTCCACCACGGCGCGCTGCAAAATGGCTCTGACGCCAACAAGTAGTCGAGTTTTCGCACCTTGCTGCCGCCGTGAAGCGGCTGGGTGCAGTCGTCGCGCGCCACCAGCAGGCTTCGCCAGCCCGCGGTTTGGGCCAGCGCTTGGAAGGACTCGATCACGGGTTCAGCCGCCGCCCAGCCCAGGCGCGGCTGGCAGTTCAGCGCGTGCAGCCAGGCTTGCAGGGTTTCAGCCATCCGCGGACCAGGCGCCGCCAGCGCCTGTGCGGACAATAGCAAGCCCGGCCGGCACAGCCAACGCGGCGAGCGGCCCATTGACGCAGGCCCCATAGGTCAGCGATCGTTGCTGGCCCGGGCCCTGCCGAAGCCCAGGAGGGCCTGAGTATGTCGACCCGCAGCTTTCGCCAGACCATCGACGCAGACGGCCTGCGCCCGAGATTTGTCAGCGACGGCACCGATTTGTTTGTCGAGGGCCAGGCCGGCGACGGAATGTACCTCGTACACAGCGGCACGAACGCATTGTGGCGCGAGCGCGAAGGCGAGCGGGTCGTCCTCGCCGAAGTCGGCGAAGGCAACATTTTTGGCGAGATGTCGCTCATTGATGGCAGTGCACGCACGGCGACGGCAACGGCGATTGGCGACGCGGTGGTCGTGTTCGTTCCGTTGGAGACGTTTCAGCTCAAGCTAGCGCTGTCGGATCCGTTCATAAAAGATGTCATGGAGTTGTTGGTGCGCAACGTGCGCAATGTCAACGCCATGGCCGAGGCGGCGCGGGCAACCGCACGCGACCAGAATCCGCTGACCCGATTGCCCGGCAACCGCGCCATCGAAGGCGAGATCAACCGAGCGCTGCGTGATCGGGTTCGCGCCTACTCGCTTTTCTACTTTGATTTCGATAACTTCAAGCCATTCAACGACGGTTTTGGCTTTGCAGTGGGCGACGACGCGATCGCGCTGTTCGCCGATCAACTCCGTGCCGTCAGTCGCTCGCACACGTGCTTTGTTGGTCACGTCGGCGGCGACGACTTCTTTGCCTGCATGCCTGGGCCTAGCGAGGTCTCGGGCGCGGCGGTGGCGAACGTCCTGGCGCAGTTTCGGCAGGCGATTCGGCGCTTCTACGACGACCAGACGTGGCAGCGTGGCACCTACCTGAGCAAGGATCGCGACGGCAACCTCAAGACCTTTCCGTTACTGCGAACCAGCGCGGTCCAGGTCGATTTGCCTGCGGGTCGCGGCGTGGTCGACGCTGACCAGATCGGTGTCGCGATTGCAGCCGGCAAGAAGCAGAGCAAGGCCTCGGCTACCGGGCTGTTCCGCGTTGCTCTAAGGTAAACCAACGGTTTGCTCGCCAAACGTCAAGCGCCAGGGCTCACCATGACCGACGCCGATCGCCAGGCCCTGTGGCCGATACTCGCCCTGTCGTTTGGCATGGACGACCCGCAGCGCTGGGACCGTTGGGCCGAGCGTCTGGGTCGAGACAACCTGCGCATTGCCAAGGTCGACGGTGTGGTTGCCGGCGGATTGGGCTTCTACCGTTGCGCACAGGTCTTTGGCGGCAAGGCGGTGCCCATGGGCGGCATTGCCGGAGTCGGCGTCGCGCCCGAGCACCGCACCCGCGGCATTGCCAGGCAACTCGTGGAGGACACACTTCGCGATCTGCGCCGCGACGGTGTTCCGCTTGCTGGCCTGTATCCAGCGACCTGGACCGTGTACCGCAAAAGCGGCTTTGAGCTCGCCGGTCATCGCTGCGAGCGCCGGGTCTCGGCCAAGACGATCGGCGTGCGCGCCAAGACTCCTGACGTGCGGCCCGCGCCGCGCGCGCACATCGAGTCACTGTATCGGCCACACCACGGTGGCCTAGTCCGCGATGCAGCCCTGTGGAGCAGGCTGTTCGATGGCTACGACAGCCCGGGGCGCGGCTACGTCATCGGCGACGACGAAGGCTGGGTCATCCTCGCTAGATCGGGAGGGCCCGGTCACTTTGACCTGATTGTTCGCGATTTTCAAGTCTTTACGCCCGGTGCCCTGCGCCGGTTCTGGTCGTTCATGGCCGACCACCGGTCGATGGCCGTCGACGTCGTGTGGACCGGCCCTGCCGTCGACTGGCGTGCCCACGTCCTGCCTGAGTCACAAGTGCGGGTGACAGACAGCATCGCCTGGATGCTGCGCGTGCTCGACGTGCCGGCAGCGCTGCTTGCGCGCGGCTACGCCACCGACGGCGAGCTGCATCTAGAGGTCGTCGGTGACCCGCTTTTCGAGGCCAACAATGCCCGGTGGGTGCTGCGGGTGCAGGACGGCAGGCCCAGTGTCGAGCCAGGCGGTCGCGGTGATTTGTCGGTGGATATCGCCGGACTGGCGCCGCTCTACTCCGGGTATTGCACGGCTGGCCAGCTGACCGTTGTGGGCCAGGTGCGCGGCAGTGACATCGCGCTGCAGGCCGCCGACCGCTTGTTCGGCGGTCAGGTCCCGTGGCTGCCCGAGATCTACTGAAACTCGTCGGGCGGTCTGCTCCATGTCGCCCGCGGCGGCTCGGTGGTGCTTCGCCGATGTCGTTTAGCCATTGACAAGGGCACGGCCGACCTTACCCTTGGCGCCCCCGATGCGGCGCGGCAGGCGCCGCACGTGTCGTTCTCCTGACCACTTTGCGCGCAGTCCTTACTGCAATCGTGGCTGGGCATCGCCGCCGCTACCTTGCGGCCAACTGAGCCATCATGTCCCAACCTCAATGGGCAACAACGATTGCCAGCTTGTGGCTTGCCGTCGCCGGGTGTCAAAGCAGCCCAACAAATGCCACCGGGTCCGGCGGCGCAGCCACCAGTGGCGACGCGACCACGACCGACGGTAGCGTCGCGTCCGCGGCCGATGCGGCTCGCGGGCCCGATGGTGCGACGATCGCGGCTAGCGGTCCCACCTGGCACAAGGACGTTTCGCGGATCCTGGCCGACCACTGCACTCAGTGCCACGGCAGCGGCGGCATCGCGCCGTTTTCGCTGGACAACTACGCCAGCGCCAAAGCGACCATGGCTGCGGGCCTTGCGTCCATCGACGCCAATCGCATGCCGCCCTGGAGTGCGCGCGAGTCCGCCACTTGCAAGCCGCGCTTTGGCTGGCGCCACGACCTGCGACTGTCGACTGCGGAGCGCCAGACGCTTGGCGATTGGCTCGCCAACGGCACACCGGAAGGCAATCCCGCGGATGGGCCCAAAAACGTGGCCGTCAAGTCGAGCAAGCTCGACGCGGTAGATGTGCTGGCCAGTCCCAAAGCGCCTTTCGTGTCGAGCGGTCACAAGGACCAGCTGCGCTGCTTCGTGTTGGACGCCACCTACGACGAAACCAAGTACCTGAACGGCATCCAGGTCCTACCTGGCAACCCCTTGGTCGTGCACCACGTTCTGTTGTTCGTCGACCCCAACAACAGCAGCGCCAAGCACGCCGACAAAGACGGGCAGTACGACTGCTTTGGCTCGGCGGAACTGGACCAGGACGGCAACCTCATCGGCGCTTGGGCTCCGGGTTCGGTGCCGCTGGAGTTCCCGGTCGGCATCGGCGCGACGCTGGTCAAGGGCAGTAAACTGGTGATGCAGGTGCACTATCACCCGCTGGGCGAGCCGGCTGCTCCCGACCTGACCAAGGTGCAACTGCGCTACGTCAAAGGCGCGCCGACTCTGCTTGGCGACACGGTGTTGATTGGCAACGCCGGCAGCGGCAAGAATGGCCAGGGCCTGTTGCCCGGCCCCAATGACCCGGCAACCGGCCCGGCTTTCCTCATCCCGGCGGGGGCCAAGGATCACACCGAAGAGATGGTGTTCAAGATTCCGGCGTCGCTGGATGGGAAGCCAATGCCCCAGTTCAAGGTCTACGCGGTCGGCACCCACATGCACTACGTCGGGACCAACATGCAGATCCGGCTGCAGCGGCCGGCCCCCGACGCCGCTTGCACGCAGGCGATGGTTGACCCCTTGGTGCAGTGCCTCGCCAAGCAGTGTCCCGGCAAGCAGGCGGCCGAACTAGCGGTGTGCGCGCAGGACAAATGCAAGGCGGCGCTGGGCCAACTCGACACCGCCTGCGGTCAGTGCCTGCAGGCCGAGGCACTCAAGGGCGCCAGCCAGGAGGGGACCCTCAAGGCGTGCACGACAGCGCCGACCTCCGCGGCCACCGGACCCGCCGACGAGTGCCTGATCGAGACGCCGAACTGGGACTTCAACTGGCAGCGCATCTACGTGTACGACGCCGGACTGGACCAGTTGCCGACGCTCGGCGCGGGCGACCAGTTGCGGCTCAAGTGCACCTACGACAACTCGATGGGCAACAAGTTCGTTGCGGCGGCCCTCAAGGCGCAAGGCAAGTCGGCGCCGGTACCGGTGTCGCTGGGTGAGGAGACGTTGGACGAGATGTGCCTGGCCGTCGTGCAGGTGCTGTACGCGCCGCCAAAGTAACGAGCCTGTCGAATATTACTCGATCGCCATGGATACATGGGAGCGGCGAGTCGGCTTGCAAAGACGCGAGCTTGTGACCCACCTAGCCAGCAAACGGGCACCGAAAAGAACGACTATACAGAATCGCCTTGAGGTGAGATCAAACCTGCCGCAAGGAAGGAGCGACGAGTCGGCTTGCAAAGCCGCGAGTTTGCGACCCACTGCGCCAGCAAGAACAGCGATCGCAGATGACCTCGGGTCATCGCGATCCTGTATAGTTCTTGGCAGGGCCCTAACTCGCCGTCGCGCGCTCAGGGCTTGCCCTTGCAAGCCGCAAACGTCTTGATCCAAGCCAGAAAATCCACGTAGCTGGCGTCCTTGGTGTCGGCAAACTTGTCGCCGCCGCCATGCCAGACGCCGCCGGACTCTTCGGCAAGCGGCTTGGTCAGCAGTTTGCTCTGGGTCGGATTGACGACATCGACCCCATCTTGCAGCGCTAAGACGTTGTACATCGTGTACTTGGCGCCGATCGCCCCGGTCGCCGGATGTAGGAACAAGGTCGGCTTGAAGCCGCCAAAGCTCTTGTTGGCGTCCTTGCCGGTTGGCGAGTGGCAGTGGTCGCAGCGGTACTTCCACTTGAAGACCTTGGCCGCAAAGCTGGTGGCCAGCGTCGCTTCGTCGCAAGCGCCCAGCATCGGCTTGGCTGGCGGCGGCGGCAGCGCGCCGGTCATACACGGATCGCCAGCAGGCGCGCCGCAGGTCTGGACCTGGCAGCCTGCCGACCACACGATCCACTGCAAAAACGCGTCGTACTCCGCCTGCTGCACCGGCGAAGTGATGAGCTTGGACTCTGGCTTGGCCTTGGCAATCATCGCCAGCACCTGGCTCTGCGGCGGGTTGATAAAGTCAACCAGCCCCTTGGCCTTCATGCACGCCATCGAGTTGCACGGCGTGTCCTGCACGAACAAGCCGAGGTCGATGCCGGAGAGGTGGCACTGATTGCAGGTTGTTGGCTGGCCCTTGCTGACCAGCGGCTTGATCTTTTTCTGGAAAATGTCGGAGAGCTGGGTCGGGTCGCACTTGACTGCGGCGTCCAGGGCCGCGTCGGCGGCTGGCGGCGCGTCAGCCGGTGTGGCGTCCGGCGCTGCTGCGTCTGCGGTTTGCACGTCGCTTGAATCGGCCTGCGCCGCGGCGTCCTCGGAGGTGTCGGCGGCTGCTGCTGTACCGCTATCGGTGACGTCCAGCGGCGAAGCAGCGTCCGCTGCCACAGTTGCGTCTGCGCTCTCGCCGTCGCCGGCTGTCGCTTCAATCGCGATGGTGTCGATGGCCGCGACGCTGTCGACTGAGGCCGGCGTAGTCGCGGAGCCACTGCCCCCGTTGACGCAGCTTGCAAGAGCCAGCACGCAGGTCAGTACCGCGCCGCAGCCGCGCAGGGTGTCGTCGATGCGCATGGATCCCCCAGAATCCACCGGTCGTACCGGTGCCGCCCGCCGGCAGTCTGCGCAAGAACCCGACCGGTGTCCAGCGCTTGCCCCCGGTCGGCTGCGCATTCCAGCTGCGCGCCGTCAAGCGCCTGGCAGCGCGGGTACGCGGTCGCGACACATCCACATGGCAGCCAATAGCTCGCGCGGTCCGACTTCGACCGGGCTGCCGTGGCTCATCGTCACCCGCCGAAAGGGCCACGCCGTGAGCTTGTCCACGCTCGCTAAGAAGGCTGACCGGTCGCGTGCGTACCACCACCACAGGCGGCTTTGCGCCAGCCGATCGCGCGTACCCATCGTGGTCAGGGCCAGTCGGGTCGGCCACGACAGCGGCTCGCGGACATGAAAGATGAGGTCGGTGGTCAACAGCGTCGCGCTGTCGCGATGAAAGAACACGACTTCATTGAGCCTTGGCGCGCCACGGACCCAAACCTGCTCGAGCGCGGCGCCGAACTCCGGAAGCGCCACGTCCCCCAGTTCGCAGGTCCAACGGAGGTCGGGACGCTTGCGCGCGAGGCCCGGCGCACCGTGCAGTGCAGCATGGGGCCATCGCGCGTGCGCCGCCGCCACGAACAGGTGATGGAAGCAGTTCGGCGCCACGATGTGGCGGACCGATCCGAGTGCGTCGATGGCAGCGGCCTCCCTATCGTCTATGCGCACCGGGGAATGCAGCGCCAATGCGCCGTCGGCCAACCGGACGACAGTCATCGCGGCCGGCAGCCGCACGCCACCTGGAAAGCGGAGGTGATCGACCTTCTGCCAAAGCCCATCGGCTATTGCTTGCAGTGGCACTTGTCGCTCCTGCTAGCCGCGCTTGCGGCCCAAAAACATCGGATAGTCTTCAAGCGGCGCAGCGCGCTGCAAGCGCTCCGCGTCAAATCCTGCCGCGTCCAAGGTCGCCAGCCAGTCGGCCGCTGCGAACAGCCCGGTCAGGTGCCGGTCGACCACGACTTGTGGCACGTCATGACCGGTACGCAGCGCAAACACGAAGTCGCTGACGACCACGTTTGGCTGAGATGGGTCGGACCACGACCACTCCATGCAGCGCAGCGAACGGCCGTCGCCGTCGGTGCCGTGGCATTCGGTGTCCATATGCACGCATTCTTGCGTGTCGTCGGGCAGCAGCAAGATCAAGCCTCCGGCGTCCAGGTGGGCTGCCGCAGTGTCCAGCGTCGCGCGCAGGTCTGCAAGTGTGGTCAGGTACGCCAGCGCGTCGTGGATGAACACGGCATCAAAGGTCTGCCGCAAGCGCAGGTCGCGCATGTCGCCGACAAAGAACTGCGCGTCTGGCACGTTGCGCCGCGCGTGGTCGAGCATCCGCGGCGCGCGGTCGGTCAGCGTCATCGCCAACTCGCTTTGCAAGTAGTAGGCGTTGTGGCCCGCACCCGCACCGAGTTCAAGCACGCGGCGGCGGCCCGGACCGAGTGCGTTGCGCAGAATCGCCGCATATTCGGTGGCTTCCTCCTGGTAGTCCTGCAGCGGCGTCAGCAGCGGATACCAGTCGGCGAGGTCGTCGTAGAGGCGCATGGGCAGCCCTTGCATGCAAAAAAGGTCGGCGTGCCGGACCGACGCCACCGCTCCAGGCGGCAGAGCTTAGCCGCCATGGCGGCCAAGTGCGCAGTTCGGCGCTTTGGCCCGCAATGTGCAGCCTTGTTGTCGCCGGCTTCTTCACTCCTTGCCACAAAGCTTATGGCCAACGCGTGTGTGGTTTAGCCCCAATAAGTCCGTTTGCTCGCGCCCGATCGCAATGGTACCCTGCCCGACGATGGGGGGGCAGCCACCGCACAATTCGTCGTCCGCGCGTGCCCGAGATCAGGCCGCACTGCTTTGGCGCGGGCGCGCCAGGGTGACGACGACGGTGACGGCCACGCCAGTCATCGCACGCCTGATGGCGCTGTTGGCCATGGCGGCCACCGCGTGCAGTACAGAGTCGCCCGGTACGGCCGACGTGACCGCCGATGCCGCCTTGACGGACACCGGCAAAATTGGGGCGGTCCAAGACGGCGCCACAGCGGAAGTCGCGGTGCAGGACGGCGCGCCGCTGGATGCCGCGACAAGTTCAATCGACACCGACGCCGCCGGCATCGATGGTCTCGCGGACACGCAGGCAACGCTGGATGGAGACGGACCGGCTGCGGAGGCCGCCGATGACCTCACGTCGGAAGGCGTGCAGGACGCGCCTGGAGATGTGGCACCCGACGCGCCCGCTTCCGTCGATGCTACGTCGACCGTCGATGCCAACGCCGCACCGACGCCGGATGGCGGCGATGCAGACCTGACCGACGCAGCCGCAATTGCCGACTCTGCCGATGCCAGCGCAACGGACGCTGCGGCAACCATTGACGCATCGCCTGATCTCAGCGAGACCGTCGACGCACCCAAGCAACCGTGGGGCAAACCGGTCATGCCGGCCGATTTGCCGTCTGCGGCTTTTGTCGATGTGACCGCCGACTACGGCCTTGACCCCGCCGGCAATGTTGCCCCGTGCGTGGCCGTCGCGGACTTTGACGACAACGGCCGGCAAGACATCCTCATCGTCAAGTTCAACGGCCCAAAGGCTGTCATCCACACAGTGCTGCTCGGCGCCGGCGCTCCGGTCCATGTCGACAGCGCGTTCGACATGACCGTCATTCAGCCCAACTTTGGCTGCTCGACCGCGGACATGGATGGCGACGCCAAGCCCGATCTGCTGATCGGCGGCTACTCCGGTTCGGCTGTCTACCTGGGCAATGGCAAAGGCGGCTTTGTCGATGCCACCGCGGACTGGATGCCGTACATTACCGATTTCGCTGCGTTCAGCACCCAGCCCGCGGATCTCGACGGCGACGGCGACCTCGATATCTTCGTCGGCGCGGGCTTCGACCCGCCAAGCTGCGACGCTTTGGACTGCACCTTCACCGAAAGTGACCTCGTGTGCACGGTTGATCCGCCACCGCCCAAGAGCGCCAAGTTGCAGGACCGTGTCTTGATCCGCCAAGCCTCGCTGCCTCTGGTCGACGAAACGCCGAAATGGAATGTGCCGGGTGGTGGCACCCAGACGGTGGCGCTCGCGCTCGACGTCGACGACGACGGCAAGCTCGACGTACTGGTCGGCGACGACTTCGGCTCGCACCGGCTGCTGCACAACAAGGGCGGCACCTTCACGTCGTATGCGACCGACGTCGGCTTTCACCCCTACGCCGGCGCCATGGGCTGGACGGTCGGCGAGTTCGACGGTGACTCGCTGTTTGACGTCGTGCTGGCCGAGTCCGGGCCGCTGCCGGTGTACGTGCAAAAAACGCCGGCTGGTGGAAAACCCTTCAAGTTTGAAGATAACGGGGGCGAACTCGGCTCGTGGTGGCCGCTGTGGGGCGCAAGCGAGTGGGCGCCGCTCGCGGCCGACTTTGACCACGACGGCCAGGAAGACCTGCAGATCGGCGCTTCGGTGAACTTCTCGCCCGAAAAGGCGGCGAACTTCAAGACTGTGTGTGGTTCCAGCAAGCTTGGCGCCGACCCCTTCGCGGGCGAGACCAGTATCGACGTGTTGTTCCTGCGCAAACCGACAAAAGGCTTCACGCCGCTCGCCATGCCTGCGGGCAAGCACCCGCACGTCGTGATGCTGGAGCAGCGGCTCATCGACCTGGATGCCGACGGCGACCTCGACATCGTGCAATCGCGCCCTGGACCCTCGATGATGGCGTCGCGCACGCGGGTGCTGCGCAACGACCTGGTCAAAGCCGGTCAGAGCATGCAGGTCGTAGTCCGGGGCAAGGGCCTCAACCAGGATGCGCTGGGCACGACGATTACCGCCAAGATCGGCGGCAAGACGCGGACGCGCTGGCTCAACGGCGGCAGTTGGGGGGCGACGCCGACGCGGTTTGCGCATTTCGGCCTTGGCGGCGACGCCAAAGCGACCGATGTCGTGGTCAAGTGGCCCGACGGTACCAAGACTGCCGTAGGCGATGTGCTGGCCGGGCAGACAAAGCTGGTGACGTGGAAGTAGCCGGAAAATCCAAAGTGGCCATGCGTCGCCGGCGCGCTCAGTCCTCGACCGCTGCCCGCGCCGCTCGCACATGCGCGCTCATCGGCCGCTCGCCCCAACGCCCGAGTGTAATGGCCAGCGCGCCCTCGATCCGCCCCAGACACGTCGGCGCGCCACACCGGCAATCAAACGGCTCGGCGAACCGCACTTCCGTGGCAGGATAGAACGCGGTCAGCGGCTCGCCAACCGCAACGGGTCGCAGCAACCGCACCTGCCACGCTTCGACATCCAGTGCGAGGTTGGGATCACAGCCGTGCTGCACGTAGGTCAACCACTGCGGCGACAGCCACACGTGCCGGTCCGCCGCGACTTGCAGGGTATGCCGCCCCGGCCCCGGCGCATCGCCTGCCGGCTTGAATGCACACAGTACCGACCCCGCGATGAGTGGCGTCCGGGCCACCAGTACCCGGTCGCCATCGCGCTCGACCACCGCAACCAGCGCCTCCGGATGACCACCGTCGCTCAATTCTTGGCGCCCCAATACAGCGTATAGCCGCCGCAGGTGGCGCCAGCCTTCGCGGTGATTTTGACCCAGGTCTTGCCGCCGTCGTTGCCGGTGCCCAGCGTGCTGCATTGCGGGCTGACTTTGGCAAACTCGTTGGTGGTGCCGGCGTTGGTGCTGCAGCAGCCGGCGCTGTTGTTGGGGCCGCCGCTACTGACCTTGCTGCCGTTGGCGCAGTCGACCGTGCCGCTGCCTGTCTTGCCGTTGGCGCACTCGAAGTACACACACAGGTCGTAGTCGGCGGCGAGGTTCTCGATCTTGGCCTGTGGCTTGACGGTGCAGAACGACTCGTCTTTGCTGTTGAAGAAGTACCAGTCCACGTCGCCGACCGGTGACAGCGTGGCGGTCATCTGGCTCAGGTTGTCGCAGTCGCTTTTGTCGATGAGCGTTTTGCCGGGCGAGCTGTTGTTGGGCTCGGCGGTGTCAGCGGTGCTGCTGCCGGTGCACTTGCCGGCCTTGCAGGCGTCGTTGACGGTGCACGGGCTGTTGTCGCTGCACACCGTGTTATCGGCCTTGGGCTTGGCGGCGCAGACGCCGGCGCCGCACTGGCCCGTGTTGCACGCGTCTGTCATCCCTGAGCAGTCCAGGGCCTTGCCCTTGCACGCGCCGGCGGTGCAGACATCGGTGGTGGTACAAGCGTCGTTGTCGTTGCATGCGGTGTTGGCTGGCTTCTGCTGCTTCAAGCACGAACCCGCGCTGCAGACGCCAGTGTTGCAGCCGTCGGTGAGCGCCCCGCAGTCCACCGCCTTGCCGGCGCAAGTACCGCTGCCATTGCAGACATCCACGCTCGTGCACGGGTTGCCGTCGCTGCAGCTGGTGTTGGCGGCCTTTGGCGCGGCGACGCAGGCGCCTGTGTTGGCATTGCAGGTGCCGATCGCGCACGCGGCGTCGAGCGAAGTGCACGACTTGGCCGTGCCTCCGCACTTGCCTGCTTTGCAGGTGTCGCCCGTCGTGCACGGGTTGTTGTCGGTGCAAGTCAAGCCATCCTTGGGCACCCACGCGGCTTGGGTCACCTTCGGGTCGCAGATCTCGCAGGCGTTCGCCGGGTTGACGGTGTTGACCGCCACGCACTTGCCGCCAATCTTGCAGCTGCTGGTCGCGACCGCGTGCGTGCAAACGCTCGACCCATTGCAGGTGTCGGTGGTGCACAGGTCGCCGTCGTCCGGGCAACTGGTGCCGACCTTGGCCGCAGGGTGCGCGCAGCCGGAACCCTGACACACGTCCTCGGTGCACGCGTTGCCGTCGTCGGGGCAGGCGGTGCCGGCTGGGACGGCCGGGTGGTCGCATTGGCCGCCGTTGCATTGGTCAAGCGTGCAGGCGTTGCCGTCGTCCGTGCAGGCCACCGTGCCCGGAGCGGCAGGGTGGGCGCAGGTGCCGTTGTTGCACTGGTCGAGCGTGCACACGTTGCCGTCGTCGGCACACGCCACCGTGCCGGGAGCTGGGGTGTGGGCACACTTGCCGTTCTGGCACTGATCGACCGTGCAGGCGTTGCCGTCATCGTCGCACGCCACGCCGGGGTCTGCGGCCTTGACGGTGCAGCCGGTCTTGGGGTCGCACAAGTCGACCGTGCACGCGTTGCCGTCGTCGCAGGCCTTGGCCTTGCTGCCCTGGCAGGCGCCGTTGGCGCAGCTGTCCTCGCCGGTGCAGACGTTGGCGTCGTCGCAAGGCCCGGCCTTGGGCGACTGCTTGCACGAGCCGTCGGGATTGCAGGCGCCTTGGGTGCAGCTGTTGCCGTCTTCGCAAAGCTCTTCGTCGGTCTGACCGTCGCAGTCGTCGTCCAGTTGGTTGCAGGTCTCTGGCTTGGGTTCCGGGGCATTGCACACTGGCGCTCCGGCGCTGCAGCCGACGATCTTGCCCGTGCAGGTGCCGAACTCGTTCTTGGCGTCGCAGTTGGCGACCGCAATGTCGTCGGTCTTACCGTTGCAGTCGTCGTCCTGGCCGTTGCAGCTCTCGGCGCTGGCGCTGGTGGCGCTGCACGCAGACAAGCCCTTGGGACCGCACGCGCGGGTGCCCAGGCACAGGCCGATGTCGTTCTGCTTGGCGCACGCGGTGGACAGACCCTGGGCGTTTGCAGCAGGGCTGCACTCGCAGACGCCGGACTGCGGTTGGCAGGCGAAGCCGCCGAGCGCGCCCATGCACGCGAAGCCACTGGGGCAGGAGTCGGCCTTGCCCGCCGTGCACTTCATCGCGCAGAAGCTGCCGTCGTTGCCATCTTTGCCGTGGGGCAGGCACAAACCGCCGGCGACGCCCGGTGGGTTGCAGTCGCCGTGATTGCCGCACGGGTTGCACAACCGCGCAAACGTGGGTACGCAGACGTAGACCAGGTCGCCGCTGCCGGCCTTGAGGCCCGCACAGGTAAAGCCAGCGTCGCAGGCGCCGTCGCAGAGTTTGGCGCAGACCTTGCCGTTGGCGCTCTCTACGCAGTGGCCGTTGTCACAGTCGCTGGGATTGATGCAAGGCGAGCCGACGTTGCCGGTAATCGTTGAGTCAGGCAGCGACGCATCGGGCAACGGCGCGTCCGCGGGGTCGGTGTCCGCGACGCGAACCGGGCTGTCGGCGGTGGAGAGGTCGGGCACGCGCAGGCTGTCGCTGGTGCTGACGTCGCTGCTGCTGGCCGTGGCGTCGCCGCCGGCCAGATTGGTGCTGTCGCCGCCCGCCAGGTTGCCGGAATCAAAGGCGACACCGCCTCCGCCAGCTCCGCCGCTCCCCGCTGGCGAGCCGCCGGGGTCGCTGCAGGCCGCGAGCGCGATGGCCGCTGCTGCCCACCACCACCCTTGCTGTACCTTGTTTGCCATGCCGGTCCTCCGGCCCGCAGGATGCCAAAGCGGGGTGGTGGGGGCAACTG
>SXRM01000422.1 GCA_005792545.1 Pseudomonadota bacterium
CCGATGAGCGACGCCGCAGCACCGACAGCGACCGCACCCGATTGGAGGAGCGCGCTCGCCGAATTCCGCGCGCTGCTCGGCAGCGCCAACGTCTTGGACGACGCTGCCGCGCTCGCGCCCTACGCCGCCAACGCCGGCGGCCTGCAGCGCCGCATCACCTGCGTGCTGGTGCCGCCGTCCACCGCGGCCGTGCCTGCGCTCATCGCCGTCGCGCGGCGCCAGGGCATCAGCCTCTATCCGTTCTCGGTGCGCGGGTGCGCGGACGCCCCCGCTGATTGCCATCACCCTGCCACGCATTCGCCCACGGCGCGACATCACCGCCGCGGCAACCGACACGCCTACAACCCGCGCAGCCACTCGGGCTTGAGCAAGCCTTTGTCGCGCTTGGCCAGTACGCTATCGATTGCCGCCAGCATGGCGGCCCGATCCGCCGGCAACCGCGCCCGCAGCGGCAGGTAGTTCGAAGCGTGGTTCGAACTGAACTGGCAATTGCTCAGGTCCGCGTCCGCAACCAGAATGCGCAGCTCCTCAAGCAACCGCCACGGGTCTGGCACACAGAACGCGCCGGACTGCTCCGCGTCTCATAGCGGCGTGCCCGGCACCGGGGTCACGGTCAGGGCGCCGACGAACGGCGGGTCGATGCGCGAGAGCAGGCTTGCCGTTTGCCGGGCGTGGCGCTCGCTGCCGTCCACGCCACCAATCCCCAGCAACACGATGACCGAGTGCAGGATGCCCGCCGCGCGCAGACGATCGGCGGCGGCGATGACCTCGGCGCGCGTCGAACCCTTGACGATGGCCGCCATCGCCTCGTCGTCGCCGGTCTCGACGCCATGGTAGACCATGCCCAAGCCCAGTTCGGCCAACTGCTGCAGCTCCGGCTCAGACTTGCGCAGTATCGACCGGCAATCGCCGTACGTCGCCACCCGCCGGACCCACGGCAGCCGCTGCCGAATCGCCTGCAAGATGGCCATCAGCCGCGCCTGGGGCACGACCAGCGCGTCGCCGTCACAGAGGAACACCCGCCGCGACGGTGCCGGGGACCGCAGCGCGTAGGCATCCAACAGCGCTTCGATCTTGGCCTGCGGTCGCAGTGCAAAGCGTTTGTCGCGGTACATCGCGCAGTACGTGCAGCGGTTGTGCGAACAGCCGACGGTGACCTGCAGCAGCAGTGAGTCGGCCTCGCTCGGCGGCCGGTACACGCTGCCGCCGGGGACCAGTTGCTTGCCATCGGGGCCGGTGGTGACGAACGGGGCGGGTGCGGTCATCGGCGCAGAATGCCGCGGGGCTGGCCTATGGGCAAGGGGTCGGCAAAGCCAGGGCCGGCGGGACACTGGCGAAATGGGCCCCTGCGAACAAACTCGGACCCAGCAAACGTCGTCACGCGGCCATCGTCAGCTGCACCTTACAGACTCCGGGCTGCGCCGCCAGCCGTAAGGCATCCTCGGCCTGGTCCAGCGGCAGCACCGCATCGATCAATCGCAATGGATCCACCAAGCCACGCTCCAGCAGGCGGAGCGCCGCCGCCATCGAGCCGCAGCGCGAACCAACCACGGTCATCTCGTCGATGACCACTGGCGCCAGCGACACCTGATGGGCGCCCGCGACCGTGGTCTTGAGCACCAGCGTGCCGCGCGGCCGCACCAGCCGCAGCGCCAGTTCCAGGCCTTTGGCATCGCCCGTGCAGTCGACCACCACATCGGCACCGGCCAGCGCATCGGCATCGGCTGCCAGACAGTGACCCACATCGGCCGGTAGACGCGCCAGGCTCTTTTCGCCGCGGGCGACTGCCGTCACTTGCGCACCGGTCAGGCGCAGCACCGCAGCGCACAAATGGCCCAATCGCCCTGCCCCGACCACGACGACACGGTCGGCCGGGTGGATGTGCACTTGCTCAAGAATTTCGCAGGCGGCAGCCAGAGGTTCGGCGAACGCGGCCGCGGCGTCACAAACAGCGTCGGGCACCGCGTGCAGGTTGGCGACGGGCAGCCACAGGTGGTCTGCAAAAGCGCCATCGCGGCCAAGAATACCGAGCACGCTGCGGTTCGGGCAGTGGCGGTGCAGACCGCGCGCGCACGTCGGACAGGCCCCGCACCCCGCATTGATGTCGCCGACGACGCGCCGCCCCAGCCATTGCGAATCGGGCGACTGGTCGACCACGCCGACGAACTCATGGCCGAGCACGCCGTCGAACGCCATATAGCCGCGCGCCAGTTCCAGGTCGGTGGCGCACACACCGGCACGGGTCACCCGGATGCGAGCCTCACTGACGCGGGGTTCGCCGGCGTAATTGTCGTCGAGACGCACGGCGCCACAATGGAGTCGCAAGGCCAACATCGCGCAAACTCCCAGCCTACGGAACGGCCGCGACGGGCACGACCACCGGGCCCTTGCCGTTGCCCAACTGCCCGTATTCGTTGTAGCCCCAGCACCACACCTGGCCGTTCTGCAACACCGCGCACACGTCGTGCGGGCCGGCGCCAATGGCGACCGCCAACGCGGGCAACGTGACCACGGTCGCCTTTTGACCGGCCTGCCAACCGCCGGGCACTTCGTTGCCCATGCATCCGACCTTGCCGGCATTGAGCCCGCACAGCATGGCATCGCTCATCGCCAGATCGGTAACGCTGCCCATGTCGGCGACCAAGGTCGCGGGCAGCGCCGTGGCCGCACCGCTGTACTGCTGGCTCTTTTCGCCCCAACAGGCGACCGCGCCCGTGCTCAGGCGTGCGCAACCGCCGTCGTAGGCCATCGCGAGTTGCACGGCGGTGGCCGGTGCGCCGGGCAAGGTGACCGCGGCTGGCTCGTGGACGGTCTGGTTGCCATTGGCGATGCCGGCCTGGCCCATGTCGTTGCGGCCCCAGCACACCACGCCGCCGGTCTTGCGGATGGCGCAAAACGTGAAGTGTGGTCCCGCCAGTGCCGTTGCGTCGGAGAGGCCAAGCACGGACACCACCTTGTCGTTGGGGCCGTTGGTGGGCCCGTTGCCCAGGCTGCCGTGGTCATCGCCGCCAAAGCACGACACGGCACCGTTGGCGAGGACGCAGGTGGTACCTGCACCGCACGCGGTCGATTGCGCCGTCGGCAGCCCCGGCAGGGCCTTGGGCGTCAAGGCTTGGATGAGCAGGTCGCCACCCCAACAGCGCAACTGGTCGCCGGTCAGGATAGCGCAGGTCTGGTTCTGGCCGGCGCTCAATTGGGTGGCGCCGCTCAGGCCTTTGACCGTCACGGTCGTGAGTTGGGTGGCGAGGTCGCCGGTGCCGAGGCTTCCGTGGCCGTTGTACCCCGAGCACGAAACGGTACCGCCCGCACGAATCACGCACAAATGGCCGTGGCCAACCGCGACCTGGCTGGCATCGGCGACGCCGACCATCTGGGTGGGCAACGGTTCGTTGTCGGTCGTACCGTTGCCGACTTGACCCTGGTCGTTGGCGCCCCAACACCATACGCCACCCGCAGCGGTCGCCGCGCACGCATGGTTGGTGCCGAGCGCGACCTCGACGGCCCCGCTGACGTCGGTGACGGCAACGGGCTGGATGCTGGGACCGGCCTGGCTGTTGCCGAGTTGGCCTTGTGCGCCCGCGCCCAAACAGCGCAACGCGTTGTCGGTGCCAATTGCGCACCCGTAACCGCCGGACGACAGGGCCATTTGTTTGACCTTGCCGAGCGCGGTCGCCGCGGTGGGGCCGTCGTGATAGACGTCGTCGCCGACCCCGAGAAAGCCCGCGGTGTTGTCGCCCCAACAGGTGACTGCGCCGTCGGCGGCGATGGCGCAGGTGTTCAAGCCTCCGGCGACGACTTGATCGACATTGGCGAGGCCGGGCAACGATGTCGGCTTGGTGTAGGGCTGCGCGGCGGCCAGACTGTCCCAGGCTGCGGCGAAAAGGCCCCAGCACGCCATTTTCTGGTCGGAAGTGACCGCGCAGACATGTTCGCCGCCCGCTGCGAACGCGCTCACCTTGCCCAAGCCTGCGACCAGTTGCGCGCCGGGTCGGCTGGTCTTGGTGCCGTCGCCCAACTGCCCGTATTGATTGTCGCCCCAGCACCACACGCCGCCGTCGGTGTCGAGCGCACAACTGAACGCTTTGCCGAGCGCAAGCCGTTGGATGGGCTTGGCGATGTTCACTGCCACCACCGCGTCGATGGCCGGTTGACCGTTGGCCGCCCCTGTGCCGCTGCCGCCCCAGCACACGACTTTGCTGCCCGCAATCAGCGCACAGCCGTGGTCGAGGTAGGCCGCAATAGCCGTTGCAGAGGGCACCAGCTTGGCGAGCGTTGGCGAGTGCTGGGTGATACCGTCGCCGGTCGCCAGTTGCCCGTTGTAGTTGACGCCCCAGCACTGCGTTTTGGCGTCGGAACCAAGCGCGCACGAAAACACTTCGCCGGCCGCGAGCTTGCCGTAGACTGGCGGGGCTGCGGTCACGTCGGCTTCGGGCGCGTCGCTGGCCAATTCACCGGCATCGACGTCGGGCAAGGGCGTCGTTTCGGCGGTGTCGGGCTGCGCGTCGGTGGTACTGGTGTCGGCCAGGTTGCCCTTGGCCGAACAGCCTTGTGGCGTGCAAGTCCAACCGGTCGGACAGGCCACGCTGGCGCTGCACGGTGGCGCACACCGGGCATCGAGGCAGACACCCTGCGAGCAGGGCTTGGTGTCTCCACAAGTCGACGTGCAGATGCCGACGTAGCACAGGGCGCTACTGCATTCGCTGTCTGCGCCGCACGGCGAAAAGAAGCGCCGCTTGGCCGCTGCGGTGACGCAGCCGATGGCGATGAGCACGACGAGGCAGACTAGCGACCAACGGGGCATCTTGCGGCGCGACGGCGGGCACATTGCCGCGGGGGAGCGCCTGGGGATCGTGCGGTGCGGGGTGCGGGGGTGTCAATGGTACGGGCGGCAATGCGGTTGGGGAACGCAGCGTGAAGTCAGTTTTTGGATTTTCAGCACCGCTGTCGCTGAAAATCGACGATTTTCGGTGGTGGCGTCGCTGGAATTGACAATTCGTCAACAACCGCTAAACTTGCAGCATGTTCACGCGCAATGCCAACCTGAAAGCAGCGCTCGCCCGCAAGTCGATGTTGCTACTCGGGCCGCGCATGACCGGCAAGTCGACGTTGCTGCGCCAGGCGCTGCCCGACGCCGTAACCATCGACCTGTTGCAACCCGCGATGCACCGCGACCTTGCAGCACGGCCTGAACGCCTCGCCGACCTGGCCCGCAGCTGCCGGCCTGACAGCGAGGGCCAGCGGGTTGTCGTCGTCGACGAAGTCCAAAAGGTGCCTGAACTGTTGGACGAGGCGCACCGGCTGATAGAGGCCGATCCCTCGTTGCGGGTGGTCCTGACGGGATCGAGCGCGCGAAAGCTGCGGCGCACTGGCGTCAATTTGTTGGCTGGCCGTGCCACGCCGGTGCAATTGTTTCCGCTGTGCCAGCCCGAGCGCGCGAGCCACCCGGTCGTTCAAGTGCCACTCGACCGCGCGCTGCAACATGGCAGTTTGCCGTTTGTCCTGCTCGACCCCGAACCAGCGCGGGCGCTGCACGAGTACGTGTCCACCTACGTCGAACAGGAAGTGCTGGCAGAGGGCCTGGCCCGCAATTACGGCGCTTTCGCTCGCTTCTTGGAAGTTGCGGCAGCCACCAACGGCGAGCAGGTGGTGTTCGCCAACATCGCACGTGATGCCGAAGTGCCCGCGCGCACGGTGGCCGACTACTACCAACTGCTCGATGACACGCTGCTGGGAACGACACTACCGCCGTTTACTGCCAGCGTGGCTCGCAAGGCCGTGACGACCGCCAAGTTCTACTTCTTCGACGTCGGCGTCGCCCATGCATTGCAGCGGCGCACCTCAATTGCGCCAGCAAGCGCGGAATGGGGCAAGGCGCTGGAACACCTGGTCTATTGCGAGCTGCGCGCTGCCATCGGCTATCAGGGCCTTTTTGACTTGCGCCTGGGCTTTTGGCGATCGCAAACCCAGCACGAGGTCGACTTCGTGGTGTCGGCAGGCCGCGAACCGCTACTGGGAATCGAAGTCAAGGCGGCGCGGCACATTGAACGCCGTGATTTGCGCGGTCTGCGGGCACTGGGCGAAGAGTTTGCCGGCATGCGGCGCTTGGTGGTGTGCCAGGCCGCGGCCGAGGCGACCCTGGACGACGGGACGCAGGTGGGGCCGGTGGAGGCGTTCTTGCGGCGGCTGTGGTCGCCGACCGGGTTGCGGGGGTTGGTGGGGCGGTGAGCGAGGTGACGGCGGCGGACGTTTCGGCGGATACTCAGCCGGAGCGTTGGCTTTTGGGGTTCAACAGTTTTCTACTGTTGGCGGCGCTCGCGTGTACTACGTCGATGTTCTTGCACATTGTTGATTTGCCGCAGGCGTACAGAACGGCAAGTCCAGGCGCTCTGTTCGGGGTGGCAGCGTGGCTCGTAGCCGCAAGCGCGGTCACCGCTGTTGGCTGGTACTGGACCTGGACGGACCGGCCGCCAACTCCGCTGACGGGCTCGGTTCGCATAGCCCACCGCGTCTTTTGCTGTTGCACAGCGCTGCTTTGCGTGCCAATCGGGATCCTTCTGTACTTTTGGCAATCCACCCACTGGATTGGCCACGTGATGGACCTCGTGTTTTGGTTGACCGCTGGCGAATTGCTGCTTCTTGCAGTCGCGCCGGTTAGCCGCCTTCGCTGGCTTGCCGCGTGCCAAGTGTGTTGCACGATCTGGACATCGCTGATTTGGTTGCTAATGGTCATTTCGTCGGTGTACTAGTGCCCCCGCGAAGGCCCACGTCAGGCGCGCAAGCCCTCAACCGGCCACGGCGTCACCTCGCGACCGCGGTCGTCCAGCCGCAACAAGTCCAGTTGACCAAGAGAACTGGCGGCGAGAAAGTCGGCGAGCGATTCACGCGCTTGAGCGGCCGTTGCCGCAGCCGATTCGGCAGCCATGACCTCGACGGCAGGTTGGCCGCGAACGGCGACCTCTTGTGGACCTTGAGACCGGGCGCTGCGGACGACTTCGCTCAGCCGCGCCTTGGAGTCTTCTCGTTTCCAGGTGTTCGGGATTTGCGGCATTTCGGAACCCCAACTGGTCAGGTGACCAAGTTGTACCGCTTGCCTGCCGAAGCCACAACTGGGACCGTGGACGTCCAGATTCGCCTACTGTGGGCTGGCCGCTGTCCGCCGTAGCCCTCCACGCGCCGCGACTGGGCGTCCGGCCGGCCTGGGACCGCTGTCAACAACGCCGTAAAACTGATCCACCTCAACGGTGTGAAACTGATCCACCTTGCCGTCAGTTGCACCTTTGCGCGTGCAGAGGCCTGCGCCCCCAGAAGCCCCTTGCAAGGGGCTTCTGGGGGCGGCGC
>SXRM01000423.1 GCA_005792545.1 Pseudomonadota bacterium
CAGTGGCGTTGCCCGTCTTGTCCTTGATCTGCTTTTTCGCTTCGTTCTTGATCTGGGTTGGGCTCGCCATGGCACAGGCCTCCTGCGGCGCGCGCGCAGGCCGCCGACACGCGCAAAGTGCCCCGACAAGGGTGCAGTGTCAATGCCAAACCGGCGACGGCTGCCGGCCGTGGGGTGCGCTGTCCCCATTGCCGTGCCAGCGCAGCCGGCGCTCAGCCGTCGGACAATTCGGCCAGCATGCGCAGCGCTTCGGCCAGCGGCGGGTCCTCTTCGCGCAGGTGCAGTTTTCGACAGCCGGCGGCGGCCTGTTCGAGCCAGCTGCGCGCCTGCGGCGCTTCACCGCGCTGCCGGCAGGCCCGGGCGGCCCGCAGACAGGTGGCGACGGTCTGGTGCACTGCATGCGGGTCGCCGATGGCATCGATTTGCTTGCTCAAGGCGTCGATCTGGCCGCGCAGCGCCGCGGCGCGCGCCTTGTCCACCGCGACCACCACCAGCCACTGCAAGTGACGACACTGCCGCTCGCCATGCCAGTCGCCGGCGGCCCGAAAGCGCGCGGCCGCGGCTGAAAACGCATCTTCGGCGTCGTCCAGCCGTCCGGCCCGGGCCGCGACCTGCCCCATGGCGACCAGACGCCAGGCCTGCTCGTCGCGCCGCGGCAGCGCCGAGACCACGGGGTGCGCACGCACCAGCGCCTGCCAGGCAGCGGGCACGTCGCTGTAGCTGTGTGCGACCGCGGACTCTGCGTCGACGACTGCGCGCCACTCGCCGACCGTCCAGGGCGGAAATTGGCGGGCGATCTCGCGCACAAGTGCCTGATCGGCGCTGGCCGGCGGTCCTTCGGCCTGGGCCGGCAGCTCAGCCAGCCAGGCGTCGAGCATAGGGTCAGGGCACACGGCCGGATCGGCATACCGCGAGGCGCACGATCGCTGCGCGGGCGCATGTACGCTCAAGTCGCGACGTGCACCCTGCCGGGCAGCCACCAGCCACGCTTGGGCCAGGTCGTGCTGCCCCGCGGCCAGGCACGCCAGCCCCAAAGCGCGCTGCGCAGCCGCCGCGACCGCGGGATCGCCCTCGACGACGGCCTGCTGACCGGCGTCGCCGAGCTCAGCCGCGCGGCCGAGTGCCACCAGCGGTCCCGACCAGGCATCGAAAAGCGCGCACAGCAGCGCCGCATCTGCGCGGGCGCACGCGTCGTCGAACACCAGCGCCACAGCCCGCAGCGCCCGCTGGACGGGATCGGCCAGCGCCGGGGTCTCCAGACCGCGCACCAGCGCCAACGCCACGGCCCGCACCAGCCGTCCACGGCCGGCGGCGTGGCCCGGCTGGCCGCGCACGAACGCCAGCACCGGGGTCACCACAAACGGCCGGTCGGCACACGCGCGCACTTGCACCAGGCCGGACTGACCGAGCTCGACCAGCGCCTCGCCGAGCGCGTCGTGGCCAACCAACTGTGCCGCCCAGCCGTCGCGGTCCTCGCCGCCTACCGCCACCAGCAGATGCAAGGCCTGGCGCGCAGATTCGCCGATGCGCTTCCAGCACCAATTGAGCAGGGCCTCGCCACCGCCGCCAGCGGGGGCGGCGTGCAAGGCGTCGGCGCAACGCGCCAGACCCGCCGCGCCCTCCTGGTCGTGCACCGATCGCAGCTGCGTCGCCAGCACCGCCGCCATCCACGGCAAGTCGCCGGCAGCGCGCAAGGCAGCGCGCCACACTGCGCCGACCGCTGCCGGTGCAGCCCACCAGGCGTCCAGCGCCGGCGGCTGCCGCCAACCGCCCAGCTCAACGGCGGACAGGACCTGTGCAGGCGGCGCGTCCTCGCTCACAACCAGCGTGCGGGCGCGATCGCGGCCCAGCGGCAACTGACCTGCGGCAAACGCTTCGGCCGATGCCCCAGCCAACACGACGACGGCTTCCAGGGCCGCCCAGCGCGCTTGCAGGGCCGGCAACGGGTCGGGTTCAGCGCCGGCCTGCCAGTGCGCCGCGGTGTCGCGCAAGGCCTGCCGCCAGCACGTGCCGTCCAGTTCGATCCAGGACAGCCCCGCGGCCGCAGCGGGCCAGCGCGCCTGGCCCAACACCTCGGCAACCAGCGAGCGCTTGCCGCTGCCCGCCGGCCCCCACACCCACAAAAGGCCACCCGGTGGACCAGACAGGAAGGCTTGGATGGCAGCGATTTCGGGCTGGCGATCCCATAGGACCGGCTCGCGCCAGCTGTGGGCGCCGCGGTACGACACGAACGTGGAGGGATCGGAGTTTGGCATGGCGGCGCCGGGCAGCGAGCGGCCCGAGGCAAGTGTCTGGCCGACTGCGGGTCCGGTCAATGGCGACGGACGGTCAGCCCAGCCACATCGCCAGCGCCCAGGTGCCAAAACCCAGCGCAGAGGCCCCCAGCCAGCGCCAGCCGCTTGGCAGGAATCGGCCGTCGTCATCGACGCCGCGACGGACCGCGAAGACGATGCCTGCCACCCACAGCAGGAACCCCAGCGACACCGCCAACGACACCCACGGCCCCACGCCTACTGGTCGCGCGTACGCCGCCTGGAATTGGGCGAGCAGCGCGGCGCGACCGGCCCCACGTGCGCGCGGGTCGCCGCGGCGCTCAGCCACCCGCACCAACAGCGGCGGCAGCCGATCGTTGCACAGGGTCACCAGCTCCGCGTGCGGCAGCCACAGCGACCGGCCGGCGTACAGGCCACTGCGCAGGTTATCCAGGGCCTGCACTGCCAGTTCGGGGTCGTCTTTGGCGTGGCGATCGCCGAGTTCGCGCAAGGCCTCGGCCGCGTCGCCGTGATCGGGTCCCCACGGCGTGTACCAGCGCAGCGCCCAGCGATACTCGTCAACGGCCCGCCACAGGTCGCCTGCGCGCTCAAAAGCCACTGCTCGCGCGTAAGCGGCGCGCTGCTCCATCGTCGCCCGCACGCCAAGCGAGGCCAGCACCAAGGCGATGGCGAACAGCGGCCATCGCCAGGCCCGCAAGAGGTCAGTCGGTCCCGTCACGTCAGATCTCGCCGCTCGAACAGCACCACCGCACCGACCAGGAACAGCGCCGTCCACGACAGGCCGTAGCCCGCGGCGGCCACGAAGTAATCCCACGGCACCGCCCAGCCGTGCAGCACCGGATCGGCGACAGCAAAGGTCGACAAGTCCGGCACCACCGCGACCAGCACCTTGCCAAGCGCACGCATGGCGGGCACTTCGACAAACACGCCCTTGTTGGCGCCCAACAGGTCGGCGATGACGTAGTTCGACCGGCCGACCACCAGCACGCCCAGCGTGAACACGCCCGACAGCACCGGCCGCGTCAGCGCCGAAAAAAACATCGCGACCGCTGTCACCAGCCACAGCTCGAACAGGCACAGGCCGATCGCGCGCCCCAGCGCCGGGGTCAACTCTCCGCCGCGCAGCGCCAGCACCGGCCACCAGCACAGCACCAGCGCCGCCAGCTGCAGGCCGAGCAGCGCGCACAGGCCCGCGAACTTGCCGATCAAGAACTCACTGCGGCGGATCGGCTTGGGCAAGATGGCGTAGAGCGTCTTCTTGTCGATCTCTTTGTGCAGCAGCACCACGCCAAGCAGCGTCGCCGACACGGCGCCGACCAGTGGAATCGCGGCCATGCCGAACGACTGCACCAGCCTCGCCTTCTGGTCGACCAGCGCGAGATCGCTCAGCACCAGCGAAAACGCCAGCAGCAGCACGGCCGCGCCAAGGACGCCGTAGAACAGCCGGGCCCGGCCGGCCTCGCGCAAGGTGTTGGCGGCCACGGCCGTCACCCGCAATAGGCTTGGACCGATGCCGGTGATCCGCGATACGGCGGTGGTGGTCGCAGCGGTCATCCGGCCGCCTCTGCGCCGCGCGCCACCGCCTTGCGCAAGAACAACTCTTCGAGCGAGTCGCGGCGCGCCGACAGCTCGCGCAAGTCCAGGCTCAGATCGGCGACGATCCGGCACAGGGCCGGCACTGCCGCCGTCGGCAACACCACGCGCACCCCGGTGGCGGTGCGATTGACTGCGGCCTCTGGCAGCGCTTGCAGGGCCTGCAGCGCCCCGTCGAGGTCGGCCGGCAGCCCCAGTACCGCTTCGGATTCCAGGGCGTCTGGCCGCAGCAATTCCGAGAGCTTGCCTTGGGCCACCGCCACGCCGCGGTCCAGGATGCACACGGCGTCGCACAGGGCTTCAATGTCGCCGAGCACATGCGAGCTGAAGAACAGGCTTTTGCCCTGCCGGCGCAGCTCGACCATCAGGTCGCGTACTTCTTTGCGGCCCATGGGGTCCAGGCCGCTCAGCGGTTCGTCCCAGATGAGCAATTGCGGGTCGGCCACCAGGCTTTGGGCGATGCCGACCCGCTGCAACATGCCCTTGGAAAACCCGCGCAGCGGCCGGCGCGCGGCCTCGTCCAAACCGACCAGGCCTAGCAATTCGCGGGTGCGCCGCGAGCGGTCGGCGGCCGAGAGACCGTAGAGCTTACCTACGTAATCCAGCACTTCGGTGGGCGTCAGGTAGTCGTAGAAGTACGGCGACTCGGGCAGGTAGCCGACTCGGGCGCGGGCGTGCGGGTCGGTCGCCGGCCGGCCAAAAAGCCGGGCTTGGCCACCGGTCGGCACCACCAAGCCCAAAAGGCATTTGATCGACGTGGTCTTGCCGCTGCCAGTGGGGCCGAGGTAGCCCAGCGACTCGCCCGCCTGCAGCGTCACCGACACGTCGCGCACGGCCGGGACCTTCTTGGCCCAGAAGCCGACGCGAAACGTCTTGTGCAGGTGCTGCAACTGCAGCACGGGTACGGCGCTGTCTGGCGTCGACTCGGCCATGGCTCGCTGGGCGCGCGCCGCAAGGTTCGGCACGGGCGGCGCAGGATAGCGCAGGCAAGTGGGGGGAACAATTTGCGGCCGGAGCAACCCTCGCCCCTTGGCCCGCGCCCGCAAAACCGGCGATGCTGCGCTCCGCGGCCCGCCACAACGCCGCACGCAGGGACTGCCATGTGGTTCGATCACCCGCACATCCGCCAGCTGGTCGAGCTGGCGCTGGCCGAAGACGTCGGCACCGGCGACCACGCGACGCTGGCGACGATCGATCCGGCAAAAACGGGCGAGGCCAGTGTGCGCGCCAAGTCCGACGCAGTGCTGTGCGGCGGCCCGCTGTTTGCACTGGTGATGGCGCGCGTGGATCCGCGGATCGCGGTGCAGCAGCTGCACCCCGAAGGCGCGCGGGTGGGGCCCGGCGATGTCGTGCTCGACCTGCAGGGGCCGCTCGGCTCGATCCTGACCGCTGAGCGAACGGCGTTGAACTTCTTGCAGCGGCTGTCGGGGGTGGCAACGCTGACGCGGCGCTATGCCGACGCCATTGCCGGCACGGGCGCGCGTATCGCCGACACCAGAAAGACCCTGCCGGGCTTCCGGTCGCTCGACAAGTACGCGGTGCGCACCGGCGGCGGCGCCAACCACCGCACGGCGCTCGACGCCGGCATCCTGGTCAAAGAGAACCACACCCACGCTGCGGGCTCCGTGGCTGAGGCCGTGCGCCGCGCCCGCACCGTGGGCAGTCACTTGCTGCGCGTCGAGGTCGAGGTCGAAACGCTGGACGATCTGGACGTGGCGCTACGGGCCGGCGCTGAAGTGGTGCTGCTCGACAACATGAGCCTGGAGCTGTTGCGCGAAGCCGTGCGCCGCACCGCCGGCCGTGCCCTGCTCGAAGCCAGCGGCAACATGACCTTGGAGCGGGTGCGCGCGGTCGCCGAGACGGGCGTGGACTTGATCTCGGTCGGCGCGTTGACCCACTCGGCGGTGGCGGCCGATTTCAGTTTGCGGTTGCAGGGGGCGTAGCGCCGGTTCAGCCAAGCCATTCCTCCGCAACGCGGCAACCTTGGCGACAGACTGTCGCGTAGTGGTACCCTGTGGTCGCGCGGCCCAGTGTGGCCGCGGGGCAACCCCAAGCATGGACCGAATTACACTCATCCCCGGATTGATGGGCGGCCGACCCACGGTGCGCGGCATGCGGTTCGCGGTTGCTGACGTGCTCGAGTACCTCGCTGGCGGCATGACCGTTGACGAGTTGCTGGCCGAATTCCCGTATTTGGAACGCGAGGACGTGCTGGCTTGCTTGGCGTACGCCGCGCGTCAGTCGCGGTTTGAACGGGTGCCGCTGGACCATTTGACGGCATGAAGTTCTTCGTTGATGCGCACTTGCCGCCACGACTGACGCGGTGGCTGCGTGCCAAGGGGCATGTCGCCGTCCACGCAAGCGAGTTGGCGGAAGGCTTGGCCACGCCGGACCAAGACATCTGGCTGCTTGCGGGTCGAGACGACCTCATCATCATCAGCAAGGACGCCGACTTCTTGGACATGATCGCAGTGCGTGGTGCACCGCCGCGCTTGGTTCACGTGGCCGTCGGCAACGCCACTGCCGCTGGCTTGATGGCGCTTGTCGAACACGCGTGGCCGGCCATTGAGTCGTTGCTCAACGACCACAACGTCACGGTCGTTCAATTCCAAGCCACCAGCGTGGTTGCCTGGCGCAGACATTGAGCATCACGGGTAGCGCCCGTCACCCAACCAGCGCACGCAAAAGCTGGGTATCGCCCTGGATGGCCGTGCGCTGCCAGTAAAACCGCAGTCCGCGCTCGCCGCCCAGCTCTTCGCCGCCGCCGGCCTTGCCGGGTCCGCCGTGCACCAGGGCCGGCATCACCGCGCCGTGGCCGGTGCCCTGGTCGAACACCTTGCTGCTGCCCCAGTAGACGCGGCCTGAGTAAGGCGCCACGCCGAGCACGACTTCTCCGGCCCACGCCGCGTCGTCCGAGAACACGCTGGTCGCGAGGCAACCGCCGGCACGGGCGACGATTTCAACGGCTTGTTCGGCGGAACCGGCGAAAGGCAACAGCGTCGCGGCCGGACCAAAAACCTCATGATCATGGACAAATTCAGCAGCAGCGCCGGCATCGGAGCGAAACAGCGTGGTCGGCGCAAAGCAGCCCTGCGCCGGCACGCCGGTCGCCTGCCACACGACCTGGGCGTGGCTCGCCAGCTGCTGCAACCCGGCGACGACGTCGCGATGCTGCGCCGGCCCGGCGACTGGGCCTACCGTCGTGCCTGCGGTGCCCGGATCGCCCACTCGGGCGTCTTGCAGCCGCGCAACCAGCTCGGCCTGCACCTCGTCCGCGACGGCGGCCGGCACCACAATGCGGCGAATGGCCGTGCACTTCTGCCCGGCTTTCTGGGTGATCTCGCGCGCCACTTCGGCCAGAAACATCGTCCACACATCGCTGCCGGGCTCGATGTCCGGGCCGAGCACGGTGGCGTTGATGCTGTCGGCCTCAATGTTGACGGGCACGTTGTAGCGCAACACCTGGGGATGGCTGCGGATCTGCTGAGCGGTGCTGCCCGAGCCGGTGAACACGACACAATCTTGCGGCCCCAAGTGCGACAGCAGATCGCCAGCCGAACCGACCAGCAGCTGCAGCGCGCCGTCCGGCAGCACGCCGGCCTCTTGCCAAAGCTCGACCAGCCGCACCGACACCAGTGCCGTTGCAGTTCCCGGCTTGGCCAGCACCGGCATGCCGGCCAGCACCGCGCAGGCGAGCTTTTCGCACAGGTTCCAGGCGGGAAAGTTGAAGGCGTTGATGTGCACCGCGATGCCACGCCGCGGCGACCAGATGTGCTGGCCGACAAAGCGCTTGCTGCGGCTGAACTGGACTTGATCGCCGTCTGCGAGCCAGGTGCGCTCGCCCAGGCCCTGGCCGAGCTTGGCGTAGTAGGCGAGCGTGCCCGAAGCGCCGTCGACGTCGAATTTGCCGTCGCCGCGGGTCGTGCCCATGTTCTGCAGAGACAGGTCGAGCAGTTGGTCGCGGTGGGTGACGATGACGCTGGCGAGTTTGCCCAGGATCTCGCCGCGTTGGGCAAAGGTGAGCGACCGAAGCGCTGGGCCGCCGACTTTGCGGCCGTACGCCAGCGCCGCGTCGAGGTCCAAGCCGCGCGTCGAAGTCTGCGCGATCACGTCGCCGGTGGTGGCATTGTGCAGATCAGTCTGCGGGTCGGCGCCGGTTTGCCAGCTGCCAGACAGAAAGGACTTGAGGGTTTGCATGGTTGGTGCCCGCCGCAGGGAGTCGGCGCCCGCCGCGCCGGGGCGCGAACGGTAGTCCAGTGGCGGGCGGGGGGCAACCAGGGTTGGCGGTTCAGTGCCAACCTGTGGCGCGGCTGTGGCGCCTGTGGTTGACCACCCCGCCCCTTAGCGCGACCATACCGCGCGCGAAGCCGCCCGCCCGTTCGGCGGCCGTCGCGTTCCATTGCGGTAACCTCGCCGCAGCTTGCACAAAGGACCTTCCAGATGACCAAGCCCATCGTCGTTGCCGTCACCGGCGCCGCCGGCCAGATCGGCTACTCGCTGCTTTTCCGCCTCGCCTCGGGCGAGACCTTCGGCGACCGGCCGGTGTTCCTCAAACTCCTTGACCTTCCGCTGCCCGAGGCCCAAAAGAAGCTCGAAGGCACCGCCATGGAGGTGCTCGATTGCGGCTTCAAGACGCTAGCCGGCGTCGAATGCACCGGCGACCCCAACGTGGCGTTTGACGGCGCTTCGTGGGCGCTGCTCGTCGGCAGCACGCCGCGCGGCCCCGGCATGGCACGCGCCGATCTCATCCGCGAGAACGGCCCGATCTTTGTCGGTCAGGGCAATGCGCTGCAGCGCGGCGCCAGCGACCTGCGGGTGCTGGTGGTCGGCAATCCCTGCAACACCAACTGTTTGATCGCGGCCAGCAACTGCGCCGGCGTGCCCAAAGAGCGCTTTGGCGCCATGACACGCCTGGACGAAAACCGCGCTGTCGCCCAACTGGCGGCCAAAGCGGGTTGCAGCAATGCCGACATCGCGCGCGTGACCGTGTTCGGCAACCACAGCGAGTCGATGTACCCGGACTTCGAGAACGCGACCATCGGTGGCAAAGCCGTGACCGACGTCATCAGCGACCGCGACTGGCTGCAGGGCACCTTCCTGCAAGCCGTCCAGAACCGCGGCAAGGCGATCATCGCGGCGCGCGGGCTGAGCTCGGCGGCGTCAGCGGCCTCGGCGGCCATCGACCACGTCAAGGACTTTGAGAACAAGACCGCCGCAGGGTCGTGGTTCAGCGCGGCCGTGTGGTCGGACGGCAGCTACGACTCGCCGCTCGGCATCTACACCTCGCTGCCCGTGCAAAGCGACGGCAACGGTGGCTACAGCGTCGTGCAGGGCCTGCGGCTGTCCGACTGGGCCAAGGGCAAGATCGCGGCGACCAACAAGGAACTGCTCGACGAGCGCGCGGTGGTGTCCGAGCTGCTCAAGGGCTAGCGCGCCAGGGTTTGTGTGCCCCCGGGACGCGGCGCGCGCGGTGGCTACCGCGTTCCCGGGCGGCGCGAAAGCTCGCGCGACGGAGGAAACGTGGACGGCGACGTCGTCAAGGTGTCGGCCCCTGGGGTCGATCTGGTGCTGGTCCGCTTGTTCAAGTCCACTGTTGGCCAAAAGGCCGTGGTGGCGGTGACGGGCGCTTTGCTGGTGGCCTTTGCGTTTGCCCACATGATTGGGCACTTGCAGATGTTCCCGGCGCTCGGCGGACAAGAGGGCTACAACCTGTACGCCGAAAAGCTGCAGTCGCTCGGCGCCATCAAGTGGGCGGTGCGCGGCGGGCTGCTTTTGGTCGTGGTGGTACACATCCGCGCGTCGCTGGGCTTGGTGGCCCGCAACCGCGCGGCCCGGCCGGTGGCCTACGGACACAACAAGTGGCTGGCGGCAAGTCTGGGTGCCCAGACCATGCGGGTGACCGGGCCGCTGGTGGCGTTTTTCATCCTGTACCACATCCTGCACTTCACAGTGCTGGCGGTGTCGGCGACTGGCTACGAGACCATGGACTACGCGCTGCGCGACGGCACCGGCCGGGTGGTCGCCGACGTCTATGGCCGCATGGTGCACGCGTTCGCCCAACCCGTGTTGACGCTGGGTTACGTGTTCTCGGTGGGCCTGCTCGGCATTCACCTGTCGCACGGGATCTCGAGCCTGTTGCAGACGCTGGGGCTGCTCAACGCCACCTATCGACCGGCGGTGCGCAGCGTCGGGCCGTTGCTCGCCGGGCTGCTGACAGCCGGGTTTGCAGCCGTGCCGCTGGCGATTTTGGCTGGCGTCATCCAGTAGTCCGATCCCGCAGTCCAATTTGGCGGCGCCCGCGCGCACGCCCCGCAAGGTAAGGCCATGTCCATCCGCCTCGACGCCAAAATCCCCAGCGGGCCGCTGGCGAGCAAATGGGACAAGCACAAGTTCGAGTGCAAGCTCGTCAACCCGGCCAACAAGCGCAAGTTCAGCGTCATCGTCGTCGGCACCGGTCTGGCCGGCGCTTCTGCAGCCGCGAGCCTGGCCGAGCTCGGCTACAACGTGCGGGCCTTCTGCTTTCAGGACAGCGCGCGGCGGGCCCACTCGATCGCGGCACAGGGCGGCATCAACGCGGCCAAGAACTACCAGAACGACGGCGACTCGGTGTACCGGCTGTTCTACGACCCCATCAAGGGCGGCGACTACCGGGCCCGCGAGGCCAACGTCTATCGACTGGCGCAAGTCTCGGCCAACATCATCGACCAGTGTGTGGCCCAAGGCGTGCCGTTTGCGCGCGAGTACGGCGGCACCTTGGCCAACCGCAGCTTTGGCGGCGCCTCGGTCAGCCGCACCTTCTACGCCCGCGGCCAGACCGGCCAGCAGTTGCTCTTGGGGGCCTACTCGGCAC
>SXRM01000424.1 GCA_005792545.1 Pseudomonadota bacterium
ATTTCGCTTTGCTCTTGTTTGGGCACACGCCGCAGCGCCACATCCCTGGTGCCTATGCCGTGCTTTCGCGCTATGCCGGTACAACCCGAGCCGCCTCCAAATCTGGCCGGGTGGACATCGACAAGTCCTTGCTTCATCAGGCCATCCAACTGCACGACCTGCTAGACGCCGAAGTCGCCTTGGCCATGGACAAACGGGACCCGGCTACCCCCAACCGCTGGAGCTATCCGGCCGCGGCGCTGCATGAGGCTGTGGTTCACGCGCTGGCCCACCGCGACTACGAGGACCGCGAGCCCACGCGCATTACCGTGTTCACGGACCGCATTGAAATCCACTCGCCAGGCGGCCTGCCGCCCGGTGTCGAGCCAGAGGCGTTTGTGACCGGTGCGGCCCGACCACGTTGGCGCAATCAGGCCCTGGCGTGGTTCCTGATTCGGCTGCACCTGGCGCAAGCGGAGGGCCAAGGCGTCGCCACGATGCGCAACACAATGGCGGCGATCGGCTGCACCCTGCCCGAATTTGAACTCCATGCCATGCACACGACTTGCCCGTTGCGCGCAAATCTTGGGTATTTGCAGGCGATTGCGTAGGCGCCGCCCCTGGGTCTGCGACTGCCGGTGAACCTGGGTCCGGCACTACCGGCCTGCTGAATGTCTGTGCCGCCGCCAGCCTGGTCGACACGCTGCGAGAAATTGACGCACCGCGTTGAAACCCCGCTCCGCCCCCGCTACCCTACCCCGCGCGCCGCGGGCGCCAAGGGGCAGACCATGAAATCGATCGCCAACCTGTCGTCACTCTCTGGGCTCGCCAAAGGCGCGCTGGACGCTCAGCTGCAGCAGCTGCAAGGCCTGACGCTGGCCCAGGCCTGGGCCAAGCTGGCGCCGCTGCCCTTTGGCAAGCAGGCCTTCGCGCAGTTGGTCAAGCTGCGCATCCCGTACACCGGCACCATCGGCGCCGTGGTCCAAGAGCTAAGCGATGGCCACAGTGTGGTGGTGATGCGCGACCGCCGCGCCGTGCGCAACCACCTGGACTGCGTCCACGCGCTGGCGCTGGCCAACCTCGGCGAATTCTCGTCGGGCCTGGCGATGTTCCATGCGGTCGAGGGCAAGGCCAAGGGCATCGTGACGGGCCTGCAGATCGAATACCACAAGAAGGCGCGCGGCACGCTGACCGCGACCTGCGACGTGGACATCCCGGCGATTGACCAGCCTAGCACCACAGTCGTGCAGGCGCTGATTCGCGAGCAGGCCGGCGACGTGGTGTGCACGGTCAAGGCGTCGTGGTCGCTCAAACCGCTGTGACGACGCCCGACGGCCGCCCAGTCGTGCTGTTCGACGGCGTGTGCGGCCTGTGCAACGCGGCGGTGGACTGGATCTTGGTGCGCGACCGCGGCCAGCAGATCCTGTTTTCGCCCCTGCAGGGCCAGTTCGCGGCTGGCGTGGTCGGAGCGGAACCGGCAGACGGTTGGCAGAGCGTGGTCCTGGTCCACGGCGGGGTCGTTTTGCAGCGCAGCGACGCGGCACTTGGCATCGCAAGCCTGCTCGGCTGGCCGTGGAAAGCGGCGCTGGTGTTCAAGGCCGTCCCGCGGCCCATGCGCGACCTTGTCTATGACTGGATCGGCCGCAACCGCTACCGGTGGTTTGGCAAGAAGGTAACCTGCCGCCTGCCGACACCTGCTGAACGCGCGCGGTTCTTGCCGTAGGCCATGACGCTCCTGTCCTGGTTTGCCCTGCCGGCCAGAAGTTGACCCTTTTGGGCCCCGCACCTACCTTTGGCCGCCTTTTGCCCCTGGAGTCCACCGTGACCACACCCACCTTCGACACCGCGCTCACCCGCCACGCCCGCATCGAAGTGCCGATCATCTGCGGCGCCATGTACCCGTGCAGCAATTGGGAACTGGTCGCGGCAGCCAGCGAAGCCGGCGGCATCGGCATCGTGCAACCGCTGAGCCTGGTGTACGCCCACAAAGGCGATTTCCGCGAGACCATGCGCAAAATCAACATTGCGGCGCGCGGCAAGCCCGTCGGCATGAACGTGCTGACCGAGCAAAGCAGCAAGGTCTACCTGGACCGCATGAGCAAGTGGCTCGATATCGCGCTCGAAGAAGGCGTGCGCTACTTCGTGAGCTCGCTAGGCAACCCCAAGTGGATCGTGGACCGGGTGCGGCCGGTCGGCGGCGTGGTCTACCACGATGTGACGGAGCGCAAGTGGGCCGAAAAAGCCCGCGACGCTGGCGTGCAGGGGCTGATTGCCGTCAACAACCGCGCCGGTGGCCACGCTGGCCAAAAGGGCGAACAGCAGCTGCTCGACGAACTGGCGCCGCTCGGCCTGCCGGTGGTGTGCGCGGGCGGCATCGGCGACGAAGCGGGCTTCGCGCAGGTGCTGCGCATGGGTTACGCCGGGGCGCAGCTCGGCACGCGCTTCATTGCCACCACCGAATGCAGCGCCCACGACGACTACAAGCAGGCGATCTTGAAAGCCAGGTCGCAAGACGTGGTGCTGACCGACAAAATCAGCGGCGTGCCGGTCGCGGTGATTCGTTCGCCCTACGTGGACGCGGTCGGCACCAAGGCCACCGGCATTGCCAAGCTGCTGCTGCGCAACAACCGCACCAAGCACTACATGCGCCTGTATTACAGCCTGCGCAGCCTGTGGCAGCTCAAGCGCAGCAACGCCCAGGGCGCCGGCTACGAGCAGTATTTTCAGGCCGGCAAATCGGTGGACGGCATCGACCAGGTGGAGCCGGCGGGCGAAATCATCCGGCGCTACGCGCGGGCCGCGACGGTCGCCTGAAAACATTGCCGGTCGCGCGGCGCGGTCGTAGCATGGAGCCGCGATGCCAACCGAAGCTGCCGCAACCGTTGCCACCCCTGCGCCTACCGAGCCCTCGGCCGCGGCCGTGGCGCTAGCGGCGCAAGCCTTCTGCCGCTTTCACGCGACCTGCTTTTGGTCCGCCGATCCGCAGTTGCCGATTACGCCTGCGTTGGTGCCTTTTGTGGTGCGCGGCTTGCGCGAAAACGGCGGTCACGCCGGCTATCGCGCGGCAGCAGAGATCTTGCGATGCCAATAGGCGATTTCGAATCAGAGGTCTTGCGCGTGCTCGCCGCCCACCGCCACCCCGACAGTTTTGTCGGTGGCGCAACGGTGCTGCACGCCGCGACCGATTCATGGCGGTTTTCGCAGGATTTCGACCTTTTCCATGATGCCGAAGCGGCGCTGGCACTGGCATGCGACACCGACTCTGCCGCCCTGCGCGACGCCGGGTTTGCCGTGCAAGCCAGCGGGCCATCTGGGCCAACCTTTCGGCGCGCCATCGTGTCGCGGGGCGAGGCGCACACCAAGATCGAGTGGGTGCTGGACAGCGCGTTTCGGTTTTTTCCAGTCGAACCAGACCTGCACCTCGGCTGGCGCTTGAGTTTCTGGGATGCCGCCACCAACAAAGTGCTGGCGATGACGGGCCGCCAGAAGGTGCGCGATTTTTTGGACTGTCTGTACCTGCACCAGCGACACCTGCACCTGGGCGCACTGGTCTGGGCTGCGGCAGGCAAAGATCCTGGCTTGTCACCCGAATTCATCCTCGATTGGGTGGTGCGCGGCAACCACTTTCGCCCGGTGGACCTGGCCGAAGTGCGATTGGGACAAGCCCTTGACCTGCGCACGACCAAGGCGGCGTGGCTGGCCGCAGTGGCCGAGGCCCGCTCGTTGGTGGCACAATTGCCACCCGCGGAGCTTGGCTGCCTGTACCTCGACGCGGTCGGCCGACCGGTGACGCCTGACCCGGCGGCGGCGGAGTTTGCGGCGCTGCGTCGGCACTTTGGCCGCCTGGGCGGCGCGGTGGCACAGGTGGTCGCGTAAGCGTGCGTTGACCCCGTGGAGCTGAGACGAATACGCTACACCCCGCCAAATGCATGGCCGGCAAGGAAAAATCGTGATCGCAACCTGCACCCGTGGCCGCCTCTCTTGCGCCCCGACCGCGCTCGCGCTCGCAGCGTGCGCCTTGGCTTGCACGGCGGCGCCCACTCCCGCCCCGCCATCGAGCTACGACTCCAAGCTGGCCGCGCTCGCCCAATGCAAGCCCTGGGCCGCGACGGTCAGCGGCGTGGTGTTCAGCGACGCCGAAGCCACCAACACGCTCGCCTTCGTGCAGAACGGCACCGCCGCGCAGCTGGACGCCGTGTCGTCGATCGGGCCGACGCTGGCCGCCGCGCTGATCGCCGCGCGACCCTACGGCAGCGGCGCCGCCGGCCTGCAACAGCTGGACGCGGTATCGGGCATCGGACCCACGGTGCTCGCCGCGCTCAAAGCCCAGACGCCGACCGTGTGGTGCCCGGTCGCGGGTTGCTGCACGCCGGGTGCAGGTGCGCCGCCCCCCGCGCAGCCGTTGCCGGTCATCAACGAGTTCTCGCCCGGCAGCGCCGGCTGGATCGAGATCTACAACCCCGGAACGCAGCCCTTTGACCTCGCCGGTTGGAGCGTCGACGACCTCGCCGGAGCCGGAGCGGCGCCCAAGAAGCTGACCGTCAACGTGGTCGTCGCCGCCAAGGGCTACCTGGTCACCAGCTACGCCGGCATCAACGCAGCGTCGGTCGACAGCGTGCGGTTGCTCGACCCGACCGGCGTCGAAGTCGACATCCTGGCCAACGGCTACCAAGGCGTCTCGCAGGCCGGCGCGTGCCGCGGTCGGGCGCCCGATGGCGGGGCGCTGGCACCGACCACGATCGCCTGCTCGCCGGGCAAGGCCAATCCGGGGCCGGTGGTGCCGCCGACGGTGCAGGTAACCATCAACGAGTTTCGCCCAGGCAGCTTCGGCTGGGTGGAGCTGTACAACCCGAACAATGCGCAAGCGCCGCTGCTCGGGTGGTCGATTGACGACAAGGCGGGCGATCCGTCGCCGCCGGTTCTGCTCGGCAGCCTGCCGCTCGCCGACAAGGGCTATCTGACGGTGGCATTTGGCGGTCTGTCCGCCACCAGCGCCGACGAACTGCGGTTGATCGACCCAAATGGCAAGGTCGTCGAAATGCGCGCCAACGGCTGGACCAGCGGCAGCCTGAACGGCCTGTGCTTTGGCCGCCTGCCCGACGGTGGGCTGTGGTCGCCGCAGACGCTGACCTGCACACAGTCGGCAACCAACCAGGGCCCGCCGCCGCCACCCGCAACGGCGCCCAAGGTCACCATCAACGAGATGGCGGCCGGCAACGCGCCGTGGATTGAGGTCTACAACGCCGGCAGCACGCCAGCCCTGACGGACCACCTGATCGTGCAGACGACGGCGCAAAAGGTCGGCGACGTGCCGATTCTGCAGTTCCTGGGCGGCAAGACCGAGCTGCCGCCCAACTCGCGCACCCAGGTGCCGTTGCCGATGTCGTGGCTGCCCAGCAAGCAGGCCGCGGCGATCGTGCTGATTCACCAGCCGGTTTTGGGCGGCCCCAAGACTGTACTCGACCAGGTCGGCAACGGCTGGCAGACCGGCGACATCACCGGCAAGTGCCGGGCCCGCATGCCCGACGGCGGCCTGTGGTACGCCAACCTTGTCGGGTGCACGCCCGGCGCGACCAACGGCAGCCCGCCGGCGTGTACCGTCGGCGCCGCGTGCAACGATGGCAACCCGTGCACGCAAGGCGAGGTCTTTGCCGCAGGCTGCGGCTGCGGCAGCGGCAAAGCGCCAACCTGCGACGACGGCAACCCCTGCACCGACAACCTGTGCGGCCTGGACAACGGCTGTGCCAACCCCGACAGCGCCAATGGCAGCCCGTGTGGCAGCGGCCAGACCTGCAACTTTGGCAACTGCGCCGGCGCCGACCCCAACCTGTGCACGGCCAAGGGCGGCACCTACAAAGGCGTGGTATTCACGGCCGAGCAGGAGTGCAAGGCCCTGCAGTTCTTGAACAAAGCGCCCAGCAGCGCCTTTGCGTGGTCGACGGCCCTGGTCAAGGTCGCCTACGACTGCACGCCGGCCGGCACCTGCGGTTACCGCAAAGGCAACTGGACGTCGCTGGTGCAGTTGACCGAAAAGGTCGGCACGTGCAGCTCGAGCTTTGGCACCTCGACCATGCAGGCCATCAAAGACCAGTCGGCGGCATGGGTGCCGACCGCGCTACCCTACGACACCGTCGCCAGCACCTGGGCCAACAAGGACAAGCTCGGCGGCCGCATTGTGACCATCGAGAGCGCGTTGGTCGAAAAGGCCGTCAAGGGCACGTTTGCCAATTGCTGGCTGATTCGCGACAAAGCCGGCGCCAGCAACTTCTTGCACGCGTGCTACGCGCCGGACAATTTCTGCGATGGCTGCCAGCAGAGCTGCTCGGTGGATTGCCTGGGGTCGAGCATCGGTCAAAAGGTCTGGTTGCGCGGCATCTTGGAGAGCGACTCGGCGCTGCCGGGTGGCATTCGCCTGATGCTGCTCAAAGGCCTGTCGTGCGGCAACAACTTTGTCGCCTTTGCCGCCAACCCGGCGGTCCCGTGAGGTTGCGGATGCGTTCTATTTTCGTGGTATTGGGCGCGCTGTGCCTGGTTGTGCCGACCTCGGCATGGGCTACTTGCATGACCTCGTGCAAGGCCACACTGATGCTGCCCAATTGCACCGAGCCGACGCCCGCGGACGAGTGGCCGCTGTCGCAGCAGTTCGGCTTTTCGGCCGAATGCGAGACCTGCTGCGCAGCGCCGGGCGGACCGGTCAACTGCAACCCCGACAACCTGGACCCCAAGCAGGTCAAGATCTTGGCTGGGTCGGTGCAGGTGCCTGGCGAGGTTACGCCGACCGGCAAGGTCTGCGGCGACGAACCGCGGTTCGTGTTCACCGGCAAGCTGCAGCCCGGCGACCATAGCCTCGTCAACGGCAACATGATTCTGGTCACGTTCAAGGTGACCGGCAAAGCCGGTTGCACGACCGACGCCGACTGCAGCGGCTGCACCAGCTGCGAGTCCGGCCAGTGCGTCGCGCTGACCTGCAAGGTCACCTGCAAGACCGACGCCGACTGCGCGCCGACCGACCAGTGCGTGCAGACCGAGCCAGGCTGCTGCAGCGAGTGCCAGAAGAAGCCTACTGCGGACGCGGGGTCGACCGATGTCGCGGCAGCCGATGGCGGCGCGGCGGATGGGACCAAGGTCGATGCCGCGGATACCCAGGCCGGCGATACCGGTGCGGTGGGCGTGGACGCGCCGGCCATTGCTGATGTCCCCGACGTGGCCGATAGCAAGGCAGATGGTGATGCGGTGGCTGATGGCGCCGTTGGCACAGCGGACGCGGGCAAAGCAGCAGCTACGGCGACGCCCGCGCCCAAGAGCGATGGGTGTTCGTCCGGTTCGGCCGGCAGCCCTGCGGGCGCGCTCGCAACGCTGGTAGCGCTGGCCGGGTGGGCAGTGCTGGCGCGGCGGCGCGAAATGCGGGCTCTGCGGGTCTGAGCTTGGTGAAACGCAAAATGGAATCTTGATTTTTCGCGGAACGTGCCACCAACCGGCCGCACCTTTCGGATCGCATGACTGCCTCAGCCACCCTGAACGTCATCGTGGCCAGTCTCGCCGAGCACGCGGCGCCCGCGGCTGCCGAATCGCAGCGCGCCTACCTCAAAAGCGACCTGCGCTTCCTCGGCGTCACCACGCCGGTCCTGCGCAAAGCGGTGGCGGCCCTGGCGCCGCCACGCCGCCAAATCAGCGGGGTCTGGCTGCGCGAGCTGACCGACGCGGCTTGGGCAACCGATTTGCACGATGCGCGCAGCGTGGCCTGCGTGTTGTTGCAGTGCCACGCCAGGCTGCTGGGCCCGGACGACTTGCCGTGGCTGGAGGGACTGCTGCGGCGCTGCCACACCTGGGCCTACGTCGATGCGCTGGCGGTCCACGTCGTCGGCGACATCACGCGCCGCCAGCCTGCGGCGTCAAAGCAGCAGCTTGAACGCTGGGCGACCGACGCCGATTTCTGGCTACGCCGATCGGCGCTGCTGGCACTGCTCGGTGAACACCGCAAAGGCGCGGCGTTTGACGGTCCGCGCTTTGAGGCGTGGGCGGTGCCGATGCTGGCCGAGCGCGAGTTCTTCATTCGCAAGGCCCTGGGCTGGGTGTTGCGCGACGTCGGCCGCAAGCATCAGGCTTGGGTGCAGGGGTTCGTCGACCGCCATGGGACGCAGATGAGCGGGCTGACCCGGCGCGAGGCCGCAAAGGCGCTCGCGACGCCCTTGCGGTGAGCGGTGAGCGGCGAGCGGTGAGCGTTGGGCGACCGCGACGACCACCCCGCCAGCGCCTAAGAAGGTGTTGACGAATTAACGCCTGCTACGCGTAACCATGCATCCCGCCATGCGTTGTTGTCGGCCCCGTTCCTCCCTGCGACGCACTTCTAGTGCGCCTCAGTCGTCACAGGGCCTCCGCCTCGCCTTGCGGGCGCCTGATTCCGCTCGCAACGGCATGATACGTCAACACCTTCTAAGCCCACGCCGTCGCCACTGCATACGCGGCAATCAGCGGGTCCGGAGTCAAGATGGTCATCTGGTTCGCCAGTGCCTGGCACACCAGCATGCGGTCAAAGGGGTCGTTGTGCAGGTCGGCCAAGCGCTCAAGCATCGCCGTATCTGCTTCGGTGATGGCGAGCGACTCCACGCCGTGCCGCTGACGCGCTTCTCGGAAAAACGCCGACGGTGATATGTCGTTGGGCAAAGGCAGCTTGCCGCGGCGGTTCTTGACGCAGATTTCCCAAGCCGAGACCACTGAGACGCAGACGCGATTGCCCGGGTCCTGAAAAAGCGCCCGGGACCGCGCGGGCAGGCGTCCGGGCTCGGTGGCGATCCACAGCAAGGCACAGGTATCCAGCAGGATGTTCATGGCAATGGCGCCCCGGCACCGCCCGCAAACGCCGCGGCAAGGTCGTCGTCCAAGGGCTGCCAGAATGAATCCGCAAGCTGGTACCCTGCGGCGGAAGGCCCCAAGCCGAGAGGCCGCGACTGCTGGTTGGGGCGCGCGATGCCCCGGACCTCTGCAATCGGCAGATTGCGGCGGCAGATCACCACCGTCTCGCCGCGCTCAGTTGCCGCCAAGACTTCGGAAAATTTGGCTTTCGCCTCGTGGACATTGACCGAACGCATCTGCACCGCCGTGGGCACTGATCCCAGTACATGACCTAGTATAGCACCAGATACCGCACCAAGATAGGCCAGTTGGGATGTGGCCGGACCGGGCAATCGGCTGCGAGTGGTCAGGCGGGGCGCCGCGATTCGGCCCCCTGACAATCCCCTGACACCAAACACACAATTGCACCGACCTGCGCTTGCCTGGCGGCTGCTGCGGGTGCATCTTGTCCATCGACCTACCGGGGCTGGCCTGCAGGCCCCCGCGCGCATGGGGGCCCAATGGGAGCCGTCATGCACAAGCGAATCGCCTTGGCTGCCGTCGCGGTGGTGGCCGCCGCCGGCCTCGGGCTCGCGCTCAGCCCTACCACCCAGTTCGTCATCGGTGGCGCCATGGTCAACCTCGGCTTTCGGATGCAGGACCACCTGGAAGCGTTTGACCTGGATCACAAACACCCGGACCCCAAGGCGGTGTACGACAGCGTGATTGAGCACAACCACTTGTCCGCTGGTGTTCGCCAGATGTTCCCGCGCACGCCGCGACATCCGTTGGTGGCCATGGTGGTGTGCATGGACGCGCGCATCGACACCGAAGAACTGGTCGGCGACACCCGCAAGTACTACTACGTCATCCGCACGGCCGGTTCGGCACTGGCGGACAAAGAACTCGACATGCTCGAGCTGGCAGTCGCCAATGGCGTGGAGACGATTCTGCTCACGCGTCACACCGACTGCGCCGCTGAAAGAGTCGCCGCCAACCCACAACTGCGCGGCCAATACCCGCACCTGGTCGCAGCCATCGACCAGCGCGACGCCATCGACAAAGCGCTACTGGCGCGGCCCACCATCGCCGCCAAGCTGGGCGCGGGGGCGCTGACCATCCGCCACATGCACATCGACACGACGACCGACGCGATGCGCGAAGTGGCTGGGAGCAAGTAGCAGGGTCCAAAGCGTTGTGGCCACGCGCTCCAGCGGCAGTGCGCGGCTGTTCGCTGCGACCGCGCAGTTTGCACCAGACCGCGAAGCCGGGCGCGTCGGCGGCGCCCAACGTCAATGCACTGACCGACCCGAGCCTCGTGGAACCGCTGATTGGCCAGTCGGTGCTCAATGGCGTGGCGGTGCGGGTAGAGGTCAGCCGTGGCGGGTAGAAGGCAAGCTGACGCTGCACCGCGACACCGACGGCGCGATCGTGGGGATCCGGTTTGGTCCAGGGCTGTGAGCCCAAGCGGCAGACGCGGCTATGCCTGCGCCGCGATGACCTGCACCAGCCAGTCGACCACGCGCTCAAACGGGTCAAAGCCGAACGCTTGCGCCACCGGCCGCCGCAGGTTGCTGTTGGCGTTGACGTCGTAGAACACCCGCCGACCGCTAGCCAGCTCCAGGTACTCGATGCCGCCAATGTCCAGGCCACCGGCAAGGAAGATCTGCCGACCAGCGGCTACCGCTTCGGCGGGCACTTCCGCGTAGGGCTCGAACGTGGTCGGCGTCGCCGCCGGCAGCGCGCATGCGCCTTCGACGCCGTCGACCGGATGGCAGACTTCGGACGGGCACAGGTTGAAGCCGCCCGACGAGCGGACGCGCATCGCGTACAACAGCTCGCCGCCGATAAACTCCAGGCGGATGATGCCCTGCCCGCGGGCGTCGTGATCCAGGTACTCTTGAAGCACGAACAGGTGGTCGGGCGCCCACAGATCGCTGTCGCCGCCCAGTAGCTCGTCGATGTCGGCCAACGTATTGACCTTGTACATGCGCGCACCGCTGCCGCCCTGGTTGGGCTTGAGGATCGCCGGCAAGCCGATTTCCTCGACCGCCGACCGCACCGCCGCCACGTGGTTGAAGGCAGCGCTGCGCGGGTGGTCGATGCCGAGCCTTCGCATCAGTCGAGACTGCGCGATCTTGCTCAGCTCCAGCCGGAAGGCCTTGGAGCCGTTCAGCACGCGCACGCCCTGGGCTTCCAGGTCTTCCATCAGCGCTAGCGCATATGGCACCGCGCGGGTGTTGCCGCGCACGTAGGCGCTGGGGCTGGCCTGGTTGAAGTACAGGCGGGCCGCCGGCAGGTCGCTTTCGCTGAACGCGGCGGCCTTGAGATCGTAGGCGGCGAAGTCGACGCCGCGGGCGGTCAGCGCGTCGAACAACGGTTGCTGCCATTGCGGGTGTTCGTACAGGACAACGAGGTCGCGCATCGCGGGCTCCTTGGGCGGCGAAAGGGGCGCGCAGTGTACGCGAGCTAGCCCAACGGTCCAGCGGCGCTCACGATAAGGCAATGCAGACAAGCCCGTGCCTGTTGACGTTGGGACAAGGGCCGCACAACATCGGCCAGCTGACCTGTGGCTTGGATTTTCTGGCTGGCGGGGGCGAGTTGCCGGCGGGGCAAAAGCAGCGGGCGCGGGCTGCCGACAATTCGGCGGCGTTTGCCGATGGGCCGGCGGCCGCGCGGATGCGTCACAATTGCACGTACTTGGCGGAGCACGAGCACGGTGTGCCAGCGGGGTATGGCCGACTGTTCGCCAACCTCGGATAGCCGCCGGTGCTGATGGTGATCCCGGCGGCGCAGAGCGAGCCGCTTTGGGCACAGCAACCGCCGCATGCGCAAGCGACGTCATCGTCGGGCGGCCGCCAATCACTGCCAGTGCCGCGAAACGTCAGCAGTGACGGCGACCGCCAGGCGGCACCGCGCCGCTCATCGGCAGCGCGGTTAGGGCGTTGCTTACTGAACCGGGAACTTGTGGCACGCGGCGCCGCAGTTGTTGGTGTACGGGACGGGCATGACCTTGCCGAGCGGCCCCTTGGGCGACGCCGGGTCGATGCCTTTGATGAGCGCTTTCTTGGGCACGTCAAAGAAGTGGCTGGTGATATCGTTGCCGTAGAAGCCTGCCGCCTCTTTGGTGCCCGCGCCCGACAGCGCCGTCTTGGGCATGTGGCAGTCGGTGCAGATGGCGCCGGCCGCCGTCGGCATGGTGGTCTTGGCTTTGACGTGGGCGTTCAGGTCCACATCGGCCTTGTACGCCGCATGACACCCGGTGCAACTGTCCGTCGTCGCAGGATCCTGCTTGAGTTGCACGTTGTTGGCCACACCGTGCGGGCCGTGGCAGTCGGCGCAGACCAGAATGCGCTTGCTGTTGCGATAGTGCCCTGACTTGATGAAATCGCTGTATTGCTGGTGGTGCTTGACCGAGTGTTTGCCGTCGCCGATCGAGGTGAAGGTGCCGTCTGCCGCTGCGCTGGCGTTGGCGTGGATGCCGTCGTCAAAGACCGACACGTAGTTTTTGAGCCATTCAGACCGCCGAATACCGGCCGGCGCCATCCTGCCATTCTTGTCCAAGGGTGCCTCAGTCTTGCCAGCTCCGGCGCCGTTGACGCGGCTGTGGCACTGGCCGCAGATCATCGATTCGCGCTCAGGCGACAGGTTTTGCGGGGTCACGATGTGCCATCCACCGCCCTGCTTGGTCAGGTGGCGCGAACCGGGGCCGTGGCAGGTCTCGCAGCCCAAGTTCAGGCTGTCTTCGGTGCCGTCGTTGTCGTAGTCGTACTTGCCCCACGGGTCCGATGTCAGCTCGATCTTGAACACGTTGGCGACCGCTGTCGGCTTGGAAATCGAACCCACGGCGTGACAGGGCAGGCAGTTATTGTCGAAAGCTTTGGTGTCACTTGGCGCCTTGACCAGCATTTTGGCCTCGTCGTACCACCTATCGGTGTTGTAGCCGATGACTTCGCGGCGGTCCGACGGCGTTGTGCTCGCGTTGTCGTGCAGGCCGCTAGAGTTGACCTGGATCGGCAGCACGTGGCGGGTGCCGTTGATTTGCACCACGTAGCGCTGCTTATAGATGCCGCCGCCGTAGCTCAGTTGTACGGTGTAGGTCGCAGGGGCCTGGGCGGCCTTGAGGTTCTCCAACGTCGCGGTTAGCTTGCCATTACTGTCCATGCCCATGGTCAGTTTGAACGACGGCGTCTTGGTGTTGATCCAGGCGGCATCGGGCTGGGTCTCGCCGGCCTTGACCAGGTAGGTCGCGTAGCTCGGTGGCGCCGCGGTCGGGTTGCTGGTGTAGTAGTAGATGGTGGTCTTACCGTCGAAGTACTTGAGCGCATTGTCAAAGTTTGGCCATAGCGCGGTGTCGAGCTTCTGCAGCCCGTCATTCTTGCCTGGCTGGCGGATACCCATGAAATGCATGGTCGACTTGATTGCTGTCTTGCCGTGGCAGGTGATGCACAGCGACGAACCGACGTAGGTCGCGCCGACTGCCGACATCGACAGCTTGACATCGACGCGCTTGCCGACCAGCGCCGTGCTTTCTTTGGCAATCCGCGACTGATCGCCGCCGGGCAGGCGCTCCAGGTCGACCTTGTCGGGCTGGACGAACAAGAAATACGACCCGGCGGCGACGTTCTTGAGGCCATAGACGCCATTGGCGTCGGTGGTGGCCGTGGTGTAGGTGGGCGCTAGCAGTTGCGCGTCGACGAGGTCTTCCAGTGGTTCGTCGGCCTTGTCGGCGACCGCATCGGCCAGCACGATGCTCTTTGGCGTTGGGCTATCGACCACCAGTTTCTGCTTGGGGATGTCGGCGGCCGGGATCAGCAACACTTTGGCGCCGACGACGGGTTGCTTGGCGGAGTCGACCACCCGGCCAACCAACCCGCTTGGGTCGAGCGGGATCGCGAAGTTGTTGGGGTCGGGCGCCGGATCGCCTTTGGATCCTTGCGCGCCCGGAGCACCCGGCAAGCCCTGGTCGCCTTTGGCGCCGGCCTCGCCCTTGTCGCCCTTTGCCCCTTGCGCACCCGCGGCACCTGCCGCGCCGGCCGCGCCGGTGTCGCCCTTGGTGCCTTGGGTACCCGTCTGGCCGGTGTCGCCTTTGTCACCTTTGTCGCCTTTGTCGCCTTTGTCGCCTTTGAGCCCGATCGGACCCTGTGGCCCGACCGCACCCGTGGCCCCGGTGGCGCCCGCCTCTCCCTTGGCCCCCGCGGACCCGGTTTCGCCAGCGCAAGCCAGCAACGAGACGAAGAAAAGCGCCAGCGTCGACCGGGCGGCGAGCAGCTGCCAGGGCGGGCGTTCGGAAAACAGTCGGAACATGGTCGAGTTTCCAGGTGTGCCATCTCGGCACGACCTGGAGGACTGCATAAGCCGTGCCAGCCGATTGTCACAGAGTTGGCCCTGCGTTTTTGGCAAGGGCCAATTGTCACGGGGTTGTCGGCAGCCTGCGGGTCAATACGAGAATATCTCGCTGGTCCCACTGGGCAAGTGCACACGGATAATTAGGGTCAGGTTGACCACAAACAGGTAGTCCTTATCGGTCGGGTGCAGCCACAGGCCGCGCTCCATCGGCATGCCGTTGTTGCCCCAGGCGCCCAGGTGCAGGCAGGCGATGCCCAGGTAGTCGCGGTCGTGCTGTGGGCACCACAGGGGTTCGCTCTTGCCTTTGGCCGGGTCGAACAGCAAGGTGCTACCCGACAAACCGGCCTGCCAGAGCAGGTTGCGGTGGCTGTCCCAGACCACGTGGGTGCCCGAACTGCCGTTGTTGGCGTCGATTACGCCATCTTTGTGCAGCATCTTGCGGTCACCGTTGGCCACATCGACCTCGATCAGCTCATCGTTCAGTTCCGTCGAGGTATAGATCTTGCCGCCTTTGACCAGCATGCCTTTGTAGGGTCCCGCTTGCGCCTCAAAGCCGCCGCCGATGTTCTTGCCCTTGTACAACACGTTTTCGGCGCCGGTCTTGTGGCGCGTCACGAAATCGCAGGTCTTGCCGTCGGCGCTGACCTTGACGATGCCGATGCCGTCGGAGTTGGGCGTGTTGCCGTTGTGCGCGTAGCTGAAATAGAAGTTGCCTTTGTCGTCGATGCCAAAGGCCTTGCGGCCAATCTGCACCGACGCGTAGCCGTACTTGGCGTCGCGGCCGTTCGCGCAGTGCCCATACGGGTTGGGCTGCTTGTCGAGGTTGAAGCCCAGGTGGTTGCTGCGCCAAACGTACTGCCGGTCGCCGGTGACGGGATTGACGCGGATGACGTCGACGGTGGGGAACAAGCTCGCGTCGATGCGCACATAGCCGTAGCTGGCGACGTAGTACTGGCCATCGGGGCCCTTTTGCAGTTCGAACGGATCGGACAGCACCGGGCCTTTGCCGAGGTCAGCGATGCCGGTGGCGGGCACATCGTAGCGACCGGCGACCACGCGGCGCTTGCGGGTGGTCATGTCGATGCCCATCACCGCGCCGACGTCGAGCGTCAGCTTGTTCTCCGGCCACACGGTTTTGGCATCTTTCCACACCATCAGCGCCATCAGTTCGTTGCTCGCCGCTTCGGGAAACCCGCTGCGAAAGCCACCAAAGTTGTGGGTGCGTGCGCGCGGGCCCTCGCCGATTTGCATGCTCAAGCCGTCGGCGATGTCGCTTTCGCACTCTGGAAAGTCCAGGCTTTCGATGTTGGCATGGCAGCGGCAGTCGACCGGCAGCTTGGTTGGGTGATCGACGTGCTGGCTCAGCGGACACGGAAAGTAGTAGCGCGGGCTGTCTTTTTGCGCGTTGCCGACCGAGGCCTTGACCGTGACGTCGAGCAGCGCCGTGACCGGCTTGCCCACGGCGTCCAGCACCGGCACGTCTTCGCTGCCACCGGCCTTGTAGGTGAACTTGTTGTCGGTCGGAAAATCCTCATACAGCAGCACGTGCAGTTTTTCGACGCCCTTGGCCGAGCGGCGAAACGTCCCCGGCTTGCCCGTCAGGTACTCGGCGATAGTGCCGGACTCCAAGAAGTCGCCGTACAGGTTGTCGAAGTGCACGTTGCCGGCGAATTTGGGCAGCACTTTCTTGCGCGCAAGCTCGGTGCCCGGCTTGCCATTGTCGTCGCGGTGCAGCACCACCCAGGCAGGCTTATTGAACGAATAGGCCCGGGTCACCATCACATGCCGCGGATCTTTGGTCGTGTAGGGTTTGGCCGTGATGTAGCTCAGCGACTTGGCGCCGACCGAAAACGACAGCGTCATCGGCGTCCCATCTGGCGCTTTCATCACCGCGTCGGCCGACTCGACCAGGGTCTGGCCGGCATACAACACAGCGTGCAGCGTCAGTTCGCCCTGTTGCGCCACCGTCAAGCTGAGCTTCTGGTCGACTTTGGTGCCTTTGACGAAGTAGAGCTTGCCCACCAAGGCCCCTGCTTTGCCCGCATTGTCAGCGTAGACGGCCAGCCAGCCGCCAAAGTGCTCGGGCGGCACCACCACCTTTTTGACGAGCAGGCTTTTGGGATCGGTCAGCGTCTGGTCTTCAATCTCCAACACCGGGTGAAAGGGCTCGGCGTCGACGTTGAACTGCGTTTCCACCACCTTGCCGCCGAAGTCTTTGAGGAGTGCGCCGCTGGTGGTCCAACTGCCCGTGCCTTTGGCGCCCTCGCGCAGCACGGCGTGTAGTACCTGGCCTTTGGTCAAGTTGCTCACCAGATCGAGTGTCAGGTTCTTGTGTTGGCCTGCCTTGACCTGCAGCTTGCCGAGCAGCGCGTCGGGCTTGCCGCCCATGTCGGCGTAGACGGCGACCCACACCCCCACCGCGTACGACGCCGGCACGCTGACCTGGCCAATCTTGAGGGCACCCAGGGCGGTAGGCGCCAGGTTCTGGCTTTGCACCACCAGCGCCGGCTCGGTCATGTCGCCCGTCACCACGAACGTGGTCTCGACCGCCGCACCGTCCGGGCCCAGCACTGGCTTGGCCGGCGGTTGTTGCAGCGACGCCATCAGGGACTGGGTACCGGCGATTGGCGATTTCAAGGCGACGGCCAAGTCTGAGAGGTCGGCATCTTTGGGCAAGGCCTGTTCGGCCAGGACCGCGCCGGGCGTGGCGCCGCCGACGCTAAGGATGCGCAGCTTGCCAAAGGCGGTGATGCTGGCCGGCAGCGACACGGCCTTGACGACTACGGTCTTGTAGTCGCCGGTCAACGCCTGGTCGGCAACCGTCAGCGAGGCGGCGGCAACCGGCGCGGTGTCGGGCGACGCCGAGTCACTGGCTGTCGCATCGACGGGCGCGGTGTCAGGGGTGGCCAGGTCGCTGGTGGCGGTGTCCATCGTCGCGACGTCCGCAGTGGCGGCGTCCGGTGTGGTGTCCGTCGTTGCGGTGTCCGTCGTTGCGGTGTCCGTCGTTGCGGTGTCCGTCGTTGCGGTGTCCGTCGTTGCGGTGTCTGTTATGGCAACGTCTGGCGCGGTGCTGTCTACCACCGCGGTATCGCCGGCTGCTGCATCGGCGCTGCCGGCGTCGGTGGCCGCGGCGTCGCTGGTGACGTCGCTGGCAGCGGCGGTCGCAGTATCCGCGGTAGCGGCGGTCTCCGCGGCGCCGCCGCCGGCCGGCGGAGCACCCGCTTGGGCTGCACAGCCGGCGACAAGCCACGCCCCTGCGGCGAGGACCACTGCTGCCATACGGACGGGGCGTCTTGCTGCGGCCGCGCTGCCAGCAAGACGAGAACGCTGGATTTCTTTCATCGGGTCTCAATGGGAGGCGCCGCTGGCGGCGCGCAAAGGGCTAGGCCGACAGTGGCCCCAGGCCACGCTACCACAGGCACTGCGCGTTTTGCTCCTACGCCGTTCGTACGCGGGAAACCCGGATCGCGCTTTGGGGTCTACGGCGAGGCGCGTGGAACCAGTGAATACACATGGTGTTCAGGTTGGACCCGGCGGCTTAAGCCGCAGGCTTGCTGTACGAAGCCCGGCCTGCGCCGGGCTATTTTTCCCTTGTGATGATCTAGCCTTGCGGAGGCAAGGCTTTGCACCCACAGGCCGCGGCTTCAGCCGCCGGCAGTATCTACCAGGACCGTGTGGGTA
>SXRM01000046.1 GCA_005792545.1 Pseudomonadota bacterium
GCCAAGCTTGCGTGCGACCGCGTGGGTGCGGCCGCCGATCGTCAGCGACCCGTTGGCCGCAAACGACAACGGGCTGCCGGTGTCGACCAGAAAGCGGCCTTCGGCCAGGTCAACGAAAACGTGGTTTTCGGAGGCGACGAACGGGTACTGCATGGCGAAGCTCGCGGCCGGCCGTGGGTGGCGGGCGAGCTTCAAAATAGCCGATGTCGCCTTGATGTCAATATGGTGGTCTAATGTTGGCAAATGGTGCGCGCCGTCCGCACCAGCAGCGGCACCAGTTGGGCGATGTCGTTGGGCAGTGCATTGTCGACAACCAGTGAGACTCCATCGGTAATCCTGTATACCCGCTGCGACACGGCATCGTCCGCGGGGGGCGCGATCTGGGTGTAATTCGCTTCGATCGGCACGATCGCGGTCGTCTGCGACACATCGGAGCGAGGTCGCAATTCGTCATCAAGTGTCTCTTTGATGGCGGGTAGCGATTTGCCCTCGCGCTGCAGCTGCCAGATTCGCTGGACCCGGTGGATCGAGTCGGGCGCCCAGGTGGCGCCTCGGCCATGCGAAGCCGTTTCGCCGTCGACACCGTGCCGCAGTAAGTCCCTTTGTGCCCAGAACCTGATTCTTCGCCGCGCCTTGCGCAGTTTCTCGTCGCTGGGCGTGCCACCATGATTCGCGCCGTCTGACTCGGCCCAGATCAGCGCTCGCGCAAGGTCGTCGATGCTCGGGCGCTTGGGCGGCGATGCGCTTCGGTATGCGTCGGGGTGATAGTAGAAGGTCATGGCGTCTCCGGGAGGTGTCGTTATAGTGTATCAAATAGCGATGATTGGTGCAACTACTGATTGCGCACGCCACCGAACTGGGCTACGCTACTGCAGCGCCGCCTGTTGGCGGTCGGAACGAGTCTCCGTGGAATCGCGTTCGTCAGCAAGGGCTGCCAGCTTTGACTATCGCGCGACGCCGCAAGGCGAATTCCTTGCGATCATCGACAGCGTGCCCGTGTTGTTGACCTCGACGCTGCCGGACAGTTGGGCGTCCAGTGCGCTGCCGCGGAGCTTGGCAAACCTCGTCGGCGGGGTTCAAGTGCGGCCGATTGACCAGCACCGCCCCCTCTTGGACACCCTGCTGAAACGCCAGGTCGTCGGCCCGGCCGCGCCCATCGTCGTCCTCGGCCTCGACGCGCTGTCCAAGCTAATTGTGCGCATGGATTTCGCCTCCGAATCTGTCCAAATGTCACAAGCACAATTCGCGCTCGACCCCCCGACCGGTGCCGCGGTCGCAATCGACCTGCACATGAAGCACGGCTTTCCCACCTTCGTCGCGCAACTCGAAGGCGGAATGGCTCACAGCATGCTGCTGGATACAGCTGGCGCGATGGCCTACTGGCCGGCGCACGAATTGCCTGCCGCCGTCCCCGGTGCGGTCAGCGACTGGCACCCGTACGTCGGCGATTTCAGGCCGGAGGTGCAGGGCTGCCGAGTCGCCTTCGGGGCGGGTCTTTCCGTCGAAGCGCCGATGGCTCGATTGCCGCGGCCATTTGCGCCTATGCTTGGCGTTTTGGAATGCAAGGGGTCGATAGGCCTTTCCGTGCTCAGGCAGTTTGCCTGGGTAGAGTTGCGGCTGCGCGAGCAGCGAGTGTACTGCGGAGTCGACGGGTGAACCGAGGGCATTCGAAAGCGAGAGGGGAGCCCGTTTTTAAGCCGGTTTGGCCACACCCTCGGTTGGCTTCGCCGGGTGCGGTTCCTCAAGTGGGGCCGACATGCGGCATGGTAAACACGCAGTCCTCGCAAATACTGCCGGCGGCTGAAGCCGCGGCCTGTGGGTGCAAAGCCTTGCCTCCGCAAGGCTATGCAATCACGGGTGAAAGCCCAGCCCGGTGTAGGCCGTGCTTGGTACAGCTAGCCTGCGGCTTCAGCCGCCGGGTCAACCCTGAACGCCATGCGTATTCACTGGTTCCGCGCGCCTCGCCGTAGACCCAAAGCGCGATCCGCACCCGGCTTCGCCAGTTGACGCAGGCGAACCGCCCAGGCGACAGTACAGCACGGCGACCGTCCGAGGTATGAGATGCCCCCCAACACAATGAACGGCCCGGTGTCCCGGCCACTTCGCAGCGCGCTTTTCGTCGATTTCGACAACATCTACTCCGGCCTTGCGTCGCTCGACCGCGCCGCAGCAACGCGATTTGCAACAGACCCGGGACGATGGCTAGGCTGGCTGGAGTACGCAATTCAGCGCACCGACGACCTTGTGGGTGGTGAGCCAGCGCGGCGAATCTTGCTGCGCCATTGCTACCTCAACCCCCAGGTGTTCGCTGAATTCCGAACGGGCTTTCAGCGCGCTGCGTTCCGTGTCATTGACTGTCCGCCGCTGACACGCCAAGCCAAGACCAGCACCGATATCCACATGGTGATGGATGTCTTGGACGCGCTAGGGCATGCGACGCACTACGACGAGTTCATCATCCTGTCTGGCGACGCCGACTTTACGCCTGTGCTATTGCGCCTGCGCGCCCACGATCGCCGCACCATCGTACTCGCGGTGGGACCAGCGGCGATTGCGTACACGAACGCCGCGGACTTACGCCTGTCGGAGCGTGATTTATTTGAGGAATTGCTTGAACGAGAGGAGGACGGGCCTGCCGACGTCTTGGACCGCGTGATCGCCGCGTTTGAGGACGAAGCGGCTCGTCACGGCAGCCTCGATGTCCAAGCGCAGGTTGCAGTGCTGAGGAACTTCGACGAATTTCGAGCGTCAACCAATTGGCTCGGATACGGAGGTCATTTGCGATTGGCGCAGCATGTTTGCGGTGCGTCGCCGCGATTGGCTCTGCGCGTTGTCGGTGACGGTGCCTTTTTCATTGACCATGTTCGGCAGCCATCGCCGACCGCGCCTCCGCAACGCAACGAGGCCGGAGACCAAGACTTTCGCGCCCGTGAAGTCTTGTGCGAGTTGCTGGTGCAAGCGCCGAACGGCCTTGAGATGGTCGCGCTGGCGACCTCCGTCCGGCGAAGACTTGGGTTGCAAGCACCCCGCGAAGGAGGCTGGTTCGGACGGAATTCGCTTCAAGCGTGGCTGGCCGACGTGCTTCCCGCGGGGTGGACCATCGTGCGCCGATCGGGAAGGCAGCCGTTGGTGGCGCCACCAGGGTTTGTGGCCGATGACAGCGAACTAGAACATGAATTTCCAGAGTGCGAGGACCGCCTCCAACGTCAAATTCGTCAGGCGACCGAACTTCCGGCGCTTCAACCTGACCAGTATCGCCGACTGTTCGAAGCCATCGCCGTCGACTTGCACATTGCGCCCTACGACTTCAGCCAAACTGGCAAGGCTGTCCGCGAGGCGTCGGGGATTTCGCGCGCGACGATTTCGTTTGTGCTTCGGGGTATCGCTCAGGCAGGTCTCGATTTGCGGGCAGTTGGCGATGCTGCGACTGCGCGGCAATTGGCCGATGCCTTTGCCGACAACGTGCTGAGGATGTGTGAGGCGGCGCGGCTGGAGCTGACTGCCGAGGAGGTGGAGGCGGTCAGGGCTTGGGTTGCGGGTCGGTGGGACGGTGGCGAGTAGGTTCAATCGACGATTCGAATAGTTGCAGGCGCACACACGCGCACTGCAGCAATGATTTCGGCCAGCGCGCGCAGAGTTGCCCCGGCGATCCAGAAAGGCCTTGGAGAAATCCGAGGCTTTTCGCGTTTTTGAGCCGGGCAGGACTTGAACGGGAACGCAGGGCAGAAAGCCTGCCCCACATCGATCCTGAGCGGGCCACTGGGTACCCTGCGCAACGCTAGCCGCCGCTGCCATCGGCGGATGCGCGCGTGTGCCCGCAATCCGGCAATTTGACAGCACCGCCGCGCCTGCTCAACCATCGCGGCGCGCAACTTCCTGCCTCACCAACTCCTGCCGTCGCCTTCTGGGTTTGCGATGTTCCTGACCGCCCTAGACTCCCGCGCCGCCGTCAAGGGCTCGCGCGACCCGCTTGGAGTCCAACCGATCTGGACGCGGTTCGGCCGGCACGTCGTTGGCAACCTGACGACGGTGAGCACCTCCGTGCGCGATTTCTCGGTGCTCTTGTGGGGCCTGCGACTCGCCGAATACGCAGCCGAGGCGGGCCATAAGGGCGCGGACGTCGAGTTCTTCCTGCGCTGGGAGCAGCTTGCCGGCTACATCCGCCACCGGATCCACGGCGTCAACCAAGGCCTGCGCGGCATCGAACGAATTGCCGCCCGCGTCGCCGAACGTGGCGGCCACGTGGTGCTCTCGCACGAGTCAGCCGGGCAGATTCTCGGCGACCAGGCCACCTATGGCCTGTGGGGTCTGTATACGATGGCCGCCCGTGCCTCAGGCCTCCTCGAGCTCGAGCGTGTCCGGTTGACCGCCGCCGCGCGCGGCTTTCTGGATGCCGAAGGCGAGCCAGTGCTGCAAAGTTCGGGCTTGTCCAAGCGCGAGCTGGTCGCCATCATCGCCCAGCCGAAGGCTGAACTCGATCTGGACGGCAACCACGCCCGATTGACCAAGGGCGTCGCCGCGCTGCTGCCGCGCGTCATCCGATCCACGGAAGCGGATTTCTACCGGCGCCATCTGCTCCATGGCGGCCCTGCCGACACAACGTCCGGCCGGCAGCGGCGGCTAGCCGAACTGGTGCATCCCAACCGCCAACTTGCGACCTCACCCTTGCAGCCCGCTCTGGTCGCGGCGCTGGCCGATAACGCCCGCGCGTCCGGGGATGCAGTCGGCGCGGAACTTGCCAAGCGCATGGATCGCATCGCCGTCTGCGAGTCGGTCCTGGCCGTCAGCTCCGACCTTTTTGGCTGGTGCCTGGGTGCGCACGGCGCCACGCTGGCGCAGCTCGAGCGCGATCTGCGGGTGACTTGGGGCAACCGCCTCGGCACCATCGACGCCAAAGCGTTTGCCGCGCTCGACGGCGATCTATTGCCAGCGACGCAAGCCGCGGACACCGCAAAACTGTGGATCGCCGTCGCCGCTCAGCTCTCCCAGGGCGATTTTCCCTTTGCTCTTGAAAGTCTTTGCGAAATCAATCGCCGCGTCATGCACGCTCGCGGCGGCGGTCCGTGGGTTGACCTGCGCGCCGGCAAGCTCGAAGTCCATTACCGAGAGGCCTCCCCACGCCTGCCCAACGCTACGGATCTGCCCAAGATTTGGCGATTTTCGTACTTTCTTGACCCTTTGCGGCAGGTTGCCGCAGATCTCGCGGCGGCTACATGACGGCGATGGCTCAGTTCGAGGCGCTGAGCGAGCACCTGCAGAAGCGCATTGCCGGCCGTCGCGCCGTTGCGGGCGTCTTCCTCACCTACCAGTATGAACCGGCCTTTTTCGAACAGGACTTGCTGCCGGTTTTGCTTGGCGCCAGCGCGAGCCACGCCAGCACAATCCGCCGCATGCAGGTTGAAGAAGCGCTGCGGGCCAGCGGCGCCGAGTTTGCCGTCTACTACGATGCCGATGCGCTGGTGATTTCCGACGAGGGATCGGCGTGGCAGGACATTCGGCGGATCCCGGTGCGGATAACGAACGGCTGCTTTCATCCCAAGAACTTCTTCTTGCTGGTGCAAGACGCGACCGCGCCGCTTGGCGCCGGGCCTACGGCACTCTTGGTGGGCTGCATGTCGGCCAACTTGACGCGCGCAGGCTGGTGGCGGAACGTCGAAGTCGCGCACTTCGAGGAGATTGCTGCGGGCGACCGCACCCGCATGCGCGACAGTCTGCTGGCGTTCCTCCACGCGGTGCCCGCTTGGGCGCGTTCGGCAGTGACTGGCGACCATTCGCCGCTACGCCGGGTTCAGGCGTTCCTGTCCAATTGCAGGCAAATCGGCCAGCGCAGCCGCAATGGCAAGGTGCTCCCGCACTTCGTCGGCGGGCGGTCTGAATTCTTGAGCTTTCTCGACGACGCTGCGGGCCAATGGCTACGCGGCAGTTGCCTTGAGGTCCTGTCACCGTTTTTCGACGACGCAGACCGGTGCCGGCCACTTGACGATTTGGTCGCGCGGTTTCGCTTGGCGCAGGTGCGAGTGCTCGAGCCGCGCGCGCATGGGGCTGACGCAGTCGCGTGCCGCAAAGGTCTGTACGCGGCCGTGGCCGAAATGCCCAACGTTCAATGGGGCCGGCTGCCGCTGCAGCTAGCCACGGGCAAAGGCGCTGCCGCCGAACAACGATTTGTCCACGCCAAGGTGTATCGGTTCTTCCAGCCGGGCCAGCGCTGGGAGCTAGTGCTAGCTGGCTCGCCGAACTTGACCACAGCGGCCCACGCCGCAAAGGGCAACAGCGGCAACGTGGAGTCGGCCATGCTGGTCGAGTCCGAACTGACCCACGGCGCGTCGTTTTGGCTCGAACCCGTGTCCGCGCCGCCTACGGTCTACGCGTCGCCTGGCGAACTGGACGGTGCTGGCTTGCCAGGCTCGCCGCTGTCCCTGCGCTACAACTGGCAACAGCGCCGGGCCGAGGCATGGTGGGACGGCACCAAACCATCACCTGAACTGGCGCTCCTAGCGCGCGGCACCTTGTTGTTCAATCTGCCTGAGCTGCCGCCGCGCACATGGCGCGAGTTGCCGCCCGATGCAGCCAGTCAGCTGCAAGGCGCGCTGCAGCACACGTCGCTGGCCGTGGTCCGCGATGGCTTGGGTAACGAATCGCATTTGCTGGTGCGCGAAGAGGGCATGTCGCACAAGCCCTCGTGGCTGCTGCAACTTTCCATTGAAGACATTCTGCGCTACTGGGCGCTGTTAACGGCTGCCCAGCAAGCCAGCCTGATCGAAGCCCGGATGGCCGAGTTCGTTGCCTCGTCGCCGGGCGCGGATGTCGTTGTCGCGCCCATGAGGTTGGCCGTCGCCAACGGATTCTTCGACCGCTTCGCTGGCATTTTCCAATCGTTTGCTTGCGTCGAGCGGGCCATCGTCGCTGCCCTTCAAAGCGACCGCGAAGCTGACGCGGTGTCACGGCTTTTCGGCCGCAAAGTGGATTCGCTGCATACGATGTTGATACGACTGTGCGATCCAGCGACCAAATCCGCTGCAAGCGGACCCGATGCTGTCCACCGGTACGTGATTGCCCTTTGTGCCCGCCAAGCGTTACAAGCAACTGCGCGCAATTTTCCACAGTTCTGGTCTCGCCATCCGGCCGACGCCAACGAACTGAACCAATTGGTCGAGCGAGCGATGTCGACAAAGCGCCAACTGACAGACCTTGATGGCGAGGTCAGCGCCGAGTTTTTGCGGTGGTTTGAAAGCTGGTTTGTCAAACGAGCCGTGCCAGTGCGAGGGGCGCAATGATTGACCTCGCCACCGCCAGAGCGCTCATCGACTTGGGCGCGCGCATCGACGACCCTTCGCGTGCTGTCGAGCAACTGCGCGGGGCGGTCGCGCTGCATGGTTGGCTTGAAAGGCACCGTGTCGCTTACCTCGCCGACGAGGTGGGCTTGGGCAAAACCTACGTTGCGCTGGCCACAATTGCGCTGTACCGCCATTTCCAGCCCGATTTTCGCGTCTTGGTCATCGCGCCCAAAGAGAACATCCAAAGAAAATGGCAGAAGGAGTGGCGCAATTTCGTCCGCTACAACATGCGGTTCAGCGACCTGCGCGTGCGCGGGTTCGATGGTCAACCCGTTCGCGGCCTTGGCCACTGCTCAAATCTCATCGAATTGGTGCGCGAAACGACGTTGAACCCTGACCGCGATTTCTTTGCTCGCTTGACTAGCTTTAGCTTGGGCTTGTCCACCGACTCCTACAAGAAATGGGCGACCGAATTGCAGCGCCAATTGCCGTGGCTTGACCTGGGCTGCGTTCGCTTTGAGTCGGACGTCACTTTCAAGGACGACATGGCCCGAGCGATCAACTGCGCGCTGCCGCATTTTGACTTGGTGGTGGTGGACGAGGCCCACAATCTCAAGCACGGCTTTGGCGCCAACGTCGCCGCGCGCAACCGCGTACTGGCGCTGACGCTGGGTCACCAGAGCCAACCAGTCGACCCTCGATTTGCCAGCTACGGTCCGCGTGCCGGTCGCGTCTTGCTGATGTCGGCGACGCCTACCGATTCAGGATACCGGCAGTTGTGGAACCAGCTTGACGTGCTGGGTTTTGGCGACGCATTTCGGGTATTGCAAGACGACAAGGCTGGGGAGGCAAGTCAGCAGGCGGCGGCGCGCCAATTCCTCTTGCGGCGAGCCAACGCCATCCGCATCGCGGGCGACGACTGGACCAAAAACCAATACCGGCGCGAGTGGCGGCACGGCGGTGCCCAGACTTTCGACGAGCCGATTCGGTGCACGAGCGCTCGCCAGCAACTCGCCGTGGCGTTGATCCAAAAGAAAGTCAGCGAGTTGCTCGATGATCCTGTGGCAGGTGCGCGCTACCAAATCGGCATGCTGGCTTCGTTCGAGAGCTTCTTGGAGACCGCGACCGTCAAGCGCGACGAAAACGGCGAACTCGCCAGCAGTTTCGACGACGCCGATCAGACCGACGACAGCCGCGAGCGCGAGGGCATCGACGTGCACGCTGTCAACAGCATCGCGCGTGACTTCCGGCAGCGCTTTGGTCGCGAACTGCCGCACCCGAAGATGGACGCGCTGGTCGAGCGGTTGGCAGCCAGTTGGCAATCGGGTGAGAAGCACCTCGTCTTCGTGCGTCGCATCGCATCGGTCAAGGAAATCAAACAGCGACTGGACGACACCTACGACACGTGGCTCGCTTCGCATCTGCGCGGCCGTTTGCCAAAACGCCTTCGCACCCGGCTCGAGCAGCTTGTTGCCGCGCATCACGCCCAAAAGATGCAGTCGCGCCATCTGATCGACGCCGACGCCGCAAGCTTGGAGCGGGATGACGACCGGGGCGGCAGCGACACGTTCTACGCGTGGTTCTTTCGAGGCGAAGGGCCAAAAGGGGTCATCAGCGGCGCCACCATCCAGAAACGGTTCGGTCAGGCGAGTTCACGCTTCGCTTTGTTTTTTGAAGAAAATCACGTAGCGAGGCTGCTTGATGTTCGGCCCGGCAAGGTTCTTGCAGCGCTCGCGCGCGCATTGGGCCGCAAGCAGCCTTTGGTGCGTGCCGCATTGCGCGAGCGCGGCGTTCGCTTTCTCAGCCTGGCGAAGGAGCAGCAACGCGGCCATCGGTTCCACGCTGCACAGGCCGCTGCGATAGAGATGCTCAAGGAGGCGGCCGGAAATTGGCAAGCCGAGGCGGTGGCACTTTGGCGTGAGGTCTACGAGCCGGCCGCCTACAAGCCCCACGCAGCACTAGCGCCCGACCTGGGCGACGATTTGGAGGCGCGCACCTTCTTTACCGCGCTTCGCGAACGGCCTGCTTTGTGTCGTACGCTTTGGCCAGAGCCGACAGCGAGTTCGGCGCCGACTGCGACCGACCGCGTTCGGGAACGTGAACTTCGCGCGCGGTTGCTCGCCGCCGCGGCGCGCCTAGGTCACGCCTCCATCGACCTGTTCGTCGAGGTTGCGCGCGGGCTGCGAACGCTTGCCAACCGCTCGGCACCCGACCAGGTCGCTGACGCGGATGACGCGGATGATCACTTGATTGACCGCTTTCTGAAACTGCTTGACCGTCAGCGTCGTACCTCGGCATCGAACGGTCAGTTTGGCGCGTGGCACGAACTATCGGCCATCGCAAGCAATTACCCATTGTTGCTGGACGTGAACCTGCCCAACGTCCACGGGCCGCTGCACGAGCTTGGCAAGCAGCTTGGCGGACTTTTGCGCCAGCAGCGGCCGGCCGCCGGCATGTCGGGCCAAGTCAACGCCACGGTTGTTCGCCAATTCCGCATGCCGGGCTACCCGTTCGTGCTGATTTCCACAGACTTGCTGCAAGAAGGCGAAGACCTGCACACGTTTTGCTCGGCCGTTCACCATTACGGCCTGAGCTGGACGCCGTCATCGATGGAGCAGCGAATCGGTCGTATCGACCGCGTGCGCTCGGCGACCGATCGGCGGCTGCGAGCGTTGAAATCGCCACCAAATGGCAATGATCGGCTGCAAGTGTACTACCCACACTTGCAGGACACGATTGAAGTTCTGCAAGTCCAGGAAGTGCTGCGCCGCATGGACAACTTCTTGCGACTGATGCACGAGGGCCTGCAAGCGCCGCGCCAGCACCACGACCGGCGCGTCGACGTGGCAGACCTCAGCAGCGCCGAACAAGGTTATCCGCAACCCATTGTCTCAAAACTGGTTACCGCATTTCCGCTGCCCGAGTTGCAAGAAGCAAGCGGCGTGCCCCGCCTTGCGGTTGGCGAAGACTATCCCCGTATGGCCATCGGGCGACTCGCGGCACTGGCATCCAAGCCTCTGCCCGGCCTGGATGCCCAATGGCACGCAGCCGAAGCCCCCGGGCGTCCACTGGCCTACGCGACTGTCAAAGTGGGTGGCCGCCAGCAACCGGTCGAACTGTCCATTCATTCCGTAGTCGGTCGCCTGCTGATACGGTGCAAGAGTCCGGTTGGCCGCATTATCGGCAGCGGCGGGGTTGAGGTGCTGCGGGCCGCGCTATTGCACGCACGCGTCGGCCTTGTCGAGGGCGGCGACAGCTATGACCTCACGGTAGAAGACGATGTGCTGCTTGCCGAGCCGCGGCTGGACGCGTCGCGCGTCGCCCACCTTGTCGCCCGGGTTGCCAAAGCCGCAGATGAGCTTGAGCGCGTTCAGCTCCACCTGGATCAGCCGCTGCAAGTCTTCTTGGGCCAGTTGCAGGGTGAGGCCGGCCGTGGTTGATTGGCGCTCTTGGTGCACTGCGGGCGACATTGCTGTTGATGGTGACAGCCTTGTCGTGACGTTTTCACAGGGCCGTCGACATCGGGTTGCGATCGAGCAGGAGAGCGACTGCCTGATAATTCGCGCGGTTGTTTCACGCCATCTCGGAAACGACCTTGCCTCAGACATTGTGCGTCGCGCTGCCCTGCGCAATCGAACCTCGTTGCTTGTCGGTTGCCGCCTCCATCCCTTGTTCGGCCTGGTCGTCCAAGCTTTGGCACCCACGATTGGCTTGGCCGCGGACGAATTCTTGGCCACGGTCCGGGCGGTTGCCGCCGAGGCGGACCGGCTCGAAGTTGTGCTGACTGCAAACGATGTCGAGTAGGCGCAGCTAGTTCTTCTTGTGACGTCACTCAAGCCGCCACGCAAGCCCCAGCACCGCGTCGCCGCTGACTCCGTGGCCGAGCACCTGTGCGCGGGACAGAAACAGGTCGCCACGGACGAAAGTGATTGACATCAAGCGCCTCCGCGCGTGGCCCTTGAACGACTCAGGTCGCGCGCTCGACATATAGGCCGACTGGCCTCAACAAAGCCCCAATGTTGCGCACGGGTTCGCGGTCCTTTTCGCGGACGAGCTCCGTGAGCGACTCCCACGGCAACAGGTCCGGGTGGGTGCGAACGACGTTATCGCGAACAGGGCCATAGCGGTAACCCTGCAATACCTTGTCGGCGGCCCAGCGCGCATGTTCCATTTTGGCCAGCAGTTCGACCTCCTCGTCCGAGCAGGCGACTGGCGACGGCGGCAGGACCGTCGTAGTTCTGCACCCGATAGCGCGCAGCTTGACGTCGATGTGGTCGGCTTGCTGCCGGTTGGCGTCTTGCGCAGCGGGCGTCAGCTCTGACCACGGCACCAGCATCTTGTTGGTCGGATCAGGCCCCTTGGCTAGCTGGTGCCGCAGGTAGTCTTCATGCACCGCCCGCGCCTGCATATCCAAAGGGCTGTCAAGGAGGTCGGCGCGGCGCAGCGCCTGCGCATGGGTGTCGAGCACGACCACGCGTGCGCCCAAGCCCGGCGTCTCTGACGTCGAACCGGCCACCAACTCTGCCAGTTCGGTGTGACCCAGTCGTACCGCCATCTGCACAGGCGGCATAGGCGTCAACAAGTCGCGAATGCGCAATGCTTGTGTCACCGCGCGGGCGTCGTCGTCTAAGCAGATTGCGACTGTGCGCACGGCGGGTTCCTTGGCCTCCTCGCGCAAGCTTTGCCGCACCTTAGGGTCATCGAACCCGCCATGCACCGCTCTTAGGTCGCAAACTTCGTCGAGCAACGGCCATACCCAGCGCATCTGGTTGCAGCGCAGTTCGGCGTCTTTGTCCACGACCGTGATGCGCAGCTTGCGCAGGTTGGCGTAATGGCCGACGCGTATGGCCTGGACCACCAGTGCGCGTCCGAGCTTTCCTAGGCCCAGGACAACCAGATGTACCTGGCGAGGGTCGTCGGGCCCGGTCATGCCCGTCTCCAGAGGGTGGTCGGTGATAAAGCGCCGAGCCGCCGCCGCGTAAGCGTCGACCAACCGAATGCTGCACGCGCCCAGCACAAATGCCCGCTCGCGTTCGATGAGCCCCCGCAATTCAGGATCGACTACGTGCGTAAAGCACAGCAGCGGCTCGGTGCGCCTGGTCGCGGCAGCCAGCAGCCGAGCGTGGGCTGCCACAGTCACGTTGGTTTCGTCGCTACCCGCCACAGCCATCACCATCCGGGCGCGACCGACCTGTGCCTTGCGCAACGCCTCGCCATCGGTGATGTCGCCGTGAACGAATAGGGCACCGGCCTGCCGCAGTTTGCTGATGCTCGGGGCGTCAGCGATCTGGTCGACGACCACGACGGTGTCGCCGGTCTGCAGACAATCCAGCGCCGCCAGCTCGCCCTTGGCGCCGGCACCGCAGACGACCACATGGTCACGGGCCCGGTCGAGCCGGAAGGCGTGCCACGAATCGCGCAGGATCGACAGGCCAACGGCGAACGCGCCGACCGTTGTCAGGCCAGCGGCAAGGAATCGTGCGACGTTCAACTGCCACACAGGATTATGATCGCCGTCGTACTCGAATACGAACAGGCGCAAAGTGACGTAGACGATGTGGCTGACCCCAGGAACCTCGGACGCATGTTGAAAGTGCGCCGCGTATCCCAGGCAGCCGAGCGCGAAGGCGATCACGGCCAGGACTGGCAAGCCGATGCGGGCAAACTGGTGCAAGCGTGGGGACAAGGGCACGGGTCCCGTAGATGCAGCGCGGCCGCCGCAAGGCTGCGGCCAAGCGCGGCGGCAGCGTTCGCAAGACTATGGCCGGGGACTCGTGGGTGCAAGCGGTGGTTTGCGACTTGCGGTCAATGCGCCACGGCTGCAGCCCAGCGCTCCATCCCTGGTGGGTATCGCGTGGTGGCGCGGTGACCCGTCGTCAGACCTTGACCCTTCAGGGCTCCGCCCCCGGGTCCAAACCCAAGCCCGTCCGCGACGAAAAGCTCGACACGGCCGCATACATCGCACGGTGCAACGAAATAGACCGGTGCCAACGACAACGCCGCGCCGTCGGCGTCGAGCAGGTAGCACTGGCCTTTGCGCATGCGGCTAGTACTGGTTTGGCCTTCAAGCACCGCAAACTTGTCGTCTGCTCCTTGCAAGACAAAGAGCTTGTACTTGCGGCCGGTGGCGTCGTCTTCGTCGTCCGAGGAGTCGGCTACCGCCACCATGCGTAGGTCGCTGAGCGGCCGAAGCTCGTCGCGCAGCTGCTCAAACAGACCTTGCAGCCACGCCCGCGGCTGGGCGTAGGTAGCCTCATTGCGCGTCGCCGCATGGACAAGTTGCTTATTGCGAATAGCCACTGCGGTGTCGAGCGCCTGCCGCAGCGGCACCTGCTGAAACTGGGTTGCGAGCAATTTGCCAGCAAGGTGACCGATTACTGTTTGCGGTCGCCTGGCGACAATTGGCGCCAGCGCCAAGAGCGCTTGTCCCCATGCCCCCATCGACAGCGCCTGCCGCAGGTTCAGCGTGCGCAGCGCGCCACCCGCCTCGGCGATGACTTCGGGGTCGCCCGTGGCCGACAGCTCGCCAAGGAACGCGGCGACCAGCAGTCGCATCGCAAACTCAATGGCATCGCACCAGGTTTTGGCTTTGGCCAACTCCGTCGCGTGGTGGTCGGCCAGCGGCACCAAGGCCGCGATGGGGTGCGGCAGCTGTCGCGTGTCGCCCGAAAGCGCGCGCCGCACCAGCTCATCCAGCGCAGGCCGTCCCAGCGCTCTGGCCTCTGCGCCCGCCATGCTGGCCAGGTGTAGGGCCTGCCGCCACGCCGGGCGATCGGCGACCGGAAACGCCGACCATCGCGCGCGCGCCGCGTCCATGGCTGCCTCGGCGAGGCCTGGCCGATCAACAGACAGGTCAAGGATCAGTGCCGCGCCGCGCCGCTGCGCACGCATCTGCGCTGGCGGTGCTCCGCCTGCGCCCTGCACAGCTCCTTCGATGGCACTTTGCAGTTGAGCCAGCCGGCGATCCACATCGACGGCGGGCAGGGCATCCAAGCCAGACGTCAGCACAGCCGTAACCAGCGCTCCGCGTGGTTCGCCCGTCGGTCGCACCACCGCCAGCACACTGGGCGCATCGTGGCCATGCGCTGTGAGCGCTTGATTGCCGCCGTTTTGCATGGCCTGTTCGACGGCAGCGCGCGCAGCCGGCAAGAGACGCGAAACCTGGGCCCCCGCAGCACCGGTAGTGCCTGGCCAAGTCTGCGTTGCCAAGCCGGCCGAGATGGTCACCCAAAGTCGCGCGCTGTCCTGTTGCCACGAATGGGCCGCCACCCGCGCCACTGTCGTGGTGAGCCACGCCGGATCGGGCGCGGCAACCGGCAGCACCGCCACGAACTCGCCGATGCCCACGCGCGCCAGCAGCGTCCATGGCGGCAGGCATTCTTGCAGCAACCTGGCGACCGTTCGCGCGACCGTGCTTGAAATCGGGTCGGCTTGTTGCAAGCCACTTGCGAACTGGTCGACAGAAAACGCCGCAACCGACATGCACGCCCGCAATTCTGGCGCGAGGTCACACGCAGCCAACCACAGCAACAGCTGCGCCCGATCGGCAAATCCGGTCGCTGGGTCAAGCCCGCCGTGGCCCGCTGGGCCAACGTCCGCCTCCAGAAAGCGGAACTGGTGGTCGGTGCCGACCTTGATGAGCGAGCCATGGCGCAGCATTTGCGGCACGCCCGGCTCCAAGCGTGCGCCGTCCACCTCGGTGCCGTTGGCCGAGCCGTTGTCGGTTGCAAAAAAGCCCGTGGATGTTTGCAAGGCGGTACAATGGTGTCGCGAGACCGTTGGGCCGTTGCGCACACATTCCAGGTTGGGCAAGCGTCCAATGCGCACACCGGTCTCGGTGACGGACCACAGTGCTGTTGCGGATCCTTCGCCGAATGGGGCGACGGCCACCAGCACGCCTGTTGGGGAAAACGCCGCAACCTGACGAAACAGCGTCAGCCCCGGTACCACGGCGCGCGGCATCAGCAACGCGGCTTGCAAAGCCTGGGGAGCTAGCAATACCAACGGCTTGCCGCTGCACGACAAGGCGCTGCCAGGCTGCAGCTGGACGGAAGGCTGTGTGCCTGGCGCGTTCGCCGTCCACGGTTCGAGCAACGCGGTCTGCCACGACCGGCTTGGACCGTCCGGTGTAAGCACCAGCGCCGGCGCGCCCGCAGCCTCGGGGAGCGCCACATCGCAGTCCGCATCAGCGCCGATCCGAACTGGCTCGTCGCGGCCGGTCAACGCCAGGGTGCACAGGCGACCGTTGGCTGCTCGCCACACTAGTTGAGCGTCACACGCGAATTCGGACACGGTAGGCCTGGCGCGCCCGTCTGGGCGGCTTGCCAAGCGTAGGGCGGCGCGCCGGCATTGTCACGTTGGCCCGCGGCACACGGTCGGCGCCGTATCTGGCACCGCCAGAACAGTCCGGTTCGCAGCAACATGCTTCGATGCTTCGGTCCATGCTTGCATCCGCACGCGCCCAGTCGCATCATCGCACGCATGACTGACCTCACCCCCGGCCAGCGCCAGTGCCCCAAGTGCAACACAGTCACCACTGCCGCACTGTGCCCCAATGACGGCATCGCCACCATCGTCCGTACATCAGTTGAGGCAAATCCGACGCTAGTGCAGATAGGCGACGTCGTGGCCGGCCGCTATCGCGTCACCAAGCTCATCGGGCGCGGCGGATTCGGCGCTGTGTGCGCGGCGGAGCACACTGGGACCGGACAAGCGGTAGCCCTCAAATACCTCGCGCTCGACCCCAATAGCACCGAAGATAATGTCGTCAAACGATTTTTCCAGGAAGCTCGGGTAACCTCTTCGTTGCGGCACCCCAACACCGTGCGGGTCTTCGACTTTGGGCAGGCCGAGAACGGCGCCCTATTCATGGCGATGGAGCTATTGCACGGGCCTACACTTGATCAGCATCTGCGCGATCTGGCGGCGCAGGGGCGGGTGCTGACACAAATACAGGCGGTGGACGTAGGGATTGCAGTGCTGCGGGCGCTCGGAGAGGCGCACGGCGCGAACCTCGTGCACCGCGACCTCAAGCCGGCCAATATCATGCTGGCCGAAGTGCCCAACGACGACCCTGTGGTCAAGGTGCTCGATTTCGGCATTGCGCGCGCCAAAGACAGTTCGCTGACCGGTAGCGGCCGGGCCCTGGGCACGCCCGCCTACATGAGTCCTGAACAATGTCGCGGTGCCGAACTTGACGGCCGCAGCGATCTGTATTCGCTGGCGATCATCCTGTATCGCTGTGTGGCGGGGCAGTTGCCATTCACCGACAGTAACCCGTTGACCCTGATGTATCAGCACGATGCTTCTGAGCCGCCGGCGCTGCGAACCGTGGCGCGCACGCCACTAAGTGACGCCTTCGTTGAGATCGTGCATCGGGCGCTGGCCAAGCCGGCCGCGGCTCGCTTTGACGACGCCAAGGCCATGCGCCTGGCTCTGGAGGCTGCGCGCAATGGTCCCGTCGTCGAAGCCACGCCAGGCACGATGCAGGTGCTGACCGGCGCAGCGCGGGCGGATTCGGGCGAGGCGTCGGTCGTCACGTTGGACGCGGGGTCGCTGCCCAAGACGCCGGCACAGACGCCCACGCTCGCGACGCCGATGCCGACGCCTGCGACAGGTTCGGCGCCGACCGTGGCGAGTGCCCCTAATTCTGCGCACCAGACAGCGGCAACCCAATTGGACAAGACCGTGCTGGCACCCATGGCCCCGGCAGCGGCAGCGCCCCAGACTCCTGGACCGGCCGTGCCCGCACCGGCAAAAGGCCTGCCGTGGCCGTGGATCGGGGCGACGATGGTGCTGGGCGCGGTGGCGGTCGTTGCGCTCGTGATGTCCGGGCGGCCGGGTTCTGAGGAGGCTGTTGCCGCTGACAAGCTACCCGCCGCCGCGGTCGCGCCCGGCGAGGTGCCGGCACCCGCAGCGCCACCACCGCAGGTACCCCAGGTCGCCGTAGCACCACCACCGCCGGCGACTATCGCAGCCGCTGTGACGCCGGTCGCCGCGACGCTACCACCAGAGCCAACACCGGAACCGGCCCAGCCCGCGCCGGCAGCCGTCGTTGCGCCGGCAGCGAAGGCCAAGAAGGCTGCAAAGTCGGGGGCTGAGCCGAAAAAGCCCCCCTCGCCAGCCAAACAGCGCGATCTCGAACCCGATTGAGGACCCCATGCAGCGCCCCCCGCCGGCCATTTCTTCGTGCTTCCCGGCTGCTGCTGCGGCCCTGCTCTGCGCAACTTGGGCGGCTCCTGCACTCGCTGCTCCGTGCGACGCCGTGTTGCGCGACAGCGAGGGCAACGCCGGCAAAGATGCCGACCTGGCCAAGAACTACCAAGCGTCGGCCGAGCACTACCACAAGGCGTGGCTGGCTTGCCCGGGCGAGTGGGCGATGCTGTATTTCTCCGCACGGCAGTTGCAGAAAGCCGGCAATCTCGACCTCGCCCGCCAACGCCTGGCGGAGTTCCTGGCGCGCACCACCGACAGCGACCCTAAGACTATCGAGCGCCGGTCGACGGGCAAGGAGCGCCTAGCCCAGATCGAAGAGGCCATCGTTGCCCGCGATCGCGAGCGCCTGGACCGCGACATCAAACAGGCCGACGACCACGCCCGCGCCGGTCGGCATCTGGTCGCTGCCAAACTTTTCGAGAAGGCCTACGAGGCCGCGCCCGCCCGCCAAGACCTGTTGTTCCGCGCTGCCAAGGCCCAATGTGATGCTGGTAGGATGGCCGAGTGCGAAACCGGCATGAAGCGCTACCTCGCAGTGGCGCCCAAGGGCACCGTCGAGCGCGAGGACGCCGAGACCTGGATCGAGGACATCGAATTCGCGCGCCGGCCCGTGGGTATGGCTGAGTCGGCGACCCATGCCTCGCTCCGCGCACGCTGGAACCTTGCCGCGCCCCCGGCCGAACCCAAGGTTTCACAGGCGATGGTGGTCACCACCGCAGCAGCGGGCGGCATCCTGGCGCTTGCGGGCGGCGGTCTGTACACCGCAGCGGTACTGCGGCGTGGGACGCTGGATGAAAAGCTTGCGACCAGGGACGCCAATGGCTACGTCAGCGGCATCTCCTGGCTAGAAGGCAAGCTGGAAGCTGACGGCATTGGCACCCAAAAAACCGTGGCGGTTGCGATTGGCTCGGTTGGCATCGCGGCGCTGGGCACAGCGGTGTGGCTGTATGTGCTGCACAAGCGCGAGAGCAAAGTGACGGTGGCGCCGTCGCTTGGACCGGACCATTCGGGCCTGGCTGTCATGGGGGCGCTATGAAGACGGTCTTCGATGGAACGCGGGGCGGCGACGCTCTTGGCAGTGGCCTTAGGCTAGAGCCGGAGGCTGGAGTCACCAAGCCCGGCCTGCTCCCGGCAGTCATCGTGTTCGCCTGGCTAGCCACGTTGACTGCGACCGCCGCTTGCAATGAAGAAATTCCCCCGCAAAACGCGTTCAGCGAAGCCCACGCCGACGCCAGCGGCAGCGCCGAGCCCAAGGTCGTGTGCAACGGCGCGGTGTGCACCGACAACAACCCATGCACCGACGAGTCGTGCGACGGCCAGAGCGGCGACTGCAAATCGGTAGTCAACAGCAAGCCCTGCGACGCCGACGGTGACCTGTGCACCGAAAATGACCTGTGCAAAGCCGGCAAGTGCACAGCCGGCGTCAAGAAATCGTGCGACGACGGCAAAGCGTGCACTCAGGACAGCTGCGACCCCAAAAGCGCCAAGTGCTTGATCGCCGCGGGCCCGATGGACACCAAGCCGTGCGACGACGGCAGCCTGTGCACGGTTGGCGACCAATGCCAGGACGGCGGCTGCACGCCAGGCAAACCAAAGGACTGCGACGACAGCAACCCGTGCAGCGACGACACTTGCGACGCCGCTAGCGCCGACTGCCTGCACAAGGCCACGTCAGGCAAATGCGAGGACGGTAACGCATGCACCACCGGCGACAGCTGCCAGGGCGGCAACTGTTTGGCCGGCTTCGCAAAAGTGTGCGACGACAAGAACCCGTGCACGACCGACAGTTGCGATGCGGTCAGCGGCTGCCTGGTCGCGCCGAACGCCAAGGGCTGCGAAGACGGCAACGCCTGCACCCAGGGTGACCAGTGCAAGAACGGCAATTGCGTGGCCGGCAGCGGCAAGGCCTGCGACGACGACAACCCGTGCACCGACGACGCCTGCGACCCCGGCAGCGGCGATTGCAGCTACGCGGCAAACACGCTGGGCTGCGAGGACGGCAACTTGTGCACGGTCAACGATGTGTGCAAGGACAAATTCTGCCACCCGGGCAGCAAGAACCCCTGCGACGACGCCAACCCGTGCACGCAAGACAGTTGCCTCGCCGCCACAGGCAAGTGCAAGCAGGACGCCGCGGCCTACGACGGTAAGCCCTGCGACAGCGATGGATCGGTGTGCACTGCTGGCGATGGCTGCAAGGCCGGCAGTTGCGTACCCGGCACGCCGCTGGTCTGCGACGACAAGAATCCGTGCACGGACGACCTGTGCAATCCAGCGACCGGCTGCGCGCTGGCCTTCAACGTCACCGCGTGCGACGACGGCAATGCCTGCACCCACAGCGACGGCTGCGCTGGTGGTAGCTGCAGCACCGGCAAGCCCGTGGATTGCGACGACAACAACCCATGTACGGCTGACAGTTGCGCTCCGTCCAGCGGCTGCGGGCACGTCGCCAACACCGCCGCCTGCGACGACAGCAACCCGTGCACTGTCAACGACGCCTGCGCTGCCAGTGCGTGCAACCCTGGCAAGGCCAAAGTGTGCGACGACAAGAACCCGTGCACCGACGACGCCTGCAACCCGGCCAGCGGCTGCACCGAAACCGCCAACGCCAACTTGTGCAGCGACGGCGATGCGTGCACCAGCGGCGACCAGTGCAAGGAGGGCGCCTGCACCGCAGGCGTGAGCAAAGACTGCGACGACGGCGATCCGTGCACGACCAACGCCTGCGACAAGAAAAGCGGGCAGTGCACCAAGTCGCTGAACGCCGACCCCTGCGACGACGGCAATGCGTGTACGCTCGGCGATGCGTGCAGCCAGGGCGTGTGCATTGCCGGTGCGGCCAAGTCGTGCAGCGACAAGAACCCTTGCACCGCCGATGGCTGCGACACCTTGAGCGGAGGCTGTCTTTTCGATGCCAAGGCGATTGAGGCCAAGCCGTGCGACGCCGACGGCACCGTGTGCACCAGCGGCGACAAGTGCAAGGCCGGCGTGTGCACCGCCGGGCCTGAGCTCGGCTGCGACGACAAGAACTTGTGCACGACCGATGCGTGCGACCCCAAGCTCGGTTGCCAGTTGGCACAGAACACCACGCCCTGCGACGACGGCAACGCGTGCACCAACTTGGATTTGTGCGCGGGCGGCGCGTGCGTGGGTCAGGCCAGCAACTGCGACGACAAGAACGGGTGCACGACGGACACCTGCGACAGCGGCGGCGGTTGCAAGAATGTTCAGAACCAGGCGCCGTGCAGCGACGACAACGCGTGCACTGCGCTCGACGTGTGCGACAAGGGGGCGTGCAAGCCGGGCGGCAACAAGAATTGCGACGACCAGAATCCGTGTACCGATGACAGTTGCAACGTGGTGAGTGGCTGCGTGTACCTGGCCAACACGGCGACCGTGTGCAGCGACGGCAATGCGTGTACCGATGGCGATTTTTGCCAAGGCGGGGTCTGCGCGACCAAGGGCAAACCGGTCAACTGCGACGATGCCAGCGTGTGCACCAACGACACCTGCGACAAGGGATTGGGTTGTCTGCATGGGAACTTGGAGGGGACGCCGTGCGATGACGGGGTCGGGTGTACGGCCAACGACAAGTGTAGCGGCGGCGGGTGCAAGGCGGGGACGGTGACATGTACCGATGGCAACGTGTGCACGACCGATGGGTGTGATGCGGTCAAGGGCTGTGTTTTTGGGGCGCCCAAGGTCTGCGACGATGGCAATGTGTGTACCAGCGATGGGTGCGATGCGAAATTGGGGTGCGTTTTTGCGAACAATACCGGCAAGTGCGAGGACGGGAATCTGTGTACGAATCC
>SXRM01000425.1 GCA_005792545.1 Pseudomonadota bacterium
ACCTTGTATAGTTCACTGATTAGTTCGCCAGGTGTCACGGCGGGCCGCCGCAGATCACAGGTCTGCGGCAAACCAGTTGATCGCGGTAGGCATTATCTGTCAACTGTTTCGGAGGTTAGCGATCTAGCGATCGCCCTGCGGGATTGCAGTCCAGCGATTGTCGCAGTATGTGAACTTTGCCATACTGATCAGGCTGAGGCTCCTTTTGTTTGGCAGCCCAAAGAGCCAAAGTTGCACGCGATCCACTTCCCCTACGGCCTGTCCATCCGCAAGGACGCCAGCATTCCGCTGTACAAGTATCGCGGAATTTTGCTCCTTACGCTCTTGCGCGCTCCGGAGCAGAGGTTTGGTTCCATCGACGCCTGGGTCCGAACTGCGCAAACCTTGTCGGTGCATTTGGGCACGCCACACACGTACTGGGACATCTACATGGCGGTTCGCCGCTGGCGCATGCGGCACTACAGCGGCCTTGTTGTAACCGCACGTGCCGGGCGCTGCCTTGAGGTGTCCATCACAGACGTCGGCATCGACCTGGTGCGATACGCACGCGACGGCAAAATCATCGTTCTTGGGCTTACAGAGTGGCTCCCGGCGTTCGATAGACTGGGACAGTTTGACCAGCATGCTTGCTAGCCCCACGAGTCGATTCGCGACGGATGAACGCGGCATCGTCGCCGCGAACTCTGCAATGAGATCGGCACGAAGCACGACCAACTGAGCTCCCGTGCTCCAGCCGAAGCCTTGTGTCCGGAAATTCATTGAACTACACTCCGGCGCTCTCAGCGGCGGGCCGCGAGCCAACAACTTGCAGCTCTGCAAGGGCTATCGGGAATTCATGCAAGAATCCATCAATACGCTGCAGTGGACCCTTCGCGCTATCGCTCGACTCGAGCGCGACACGGCGCGGCCATTGCGGAACGCACGGTTGACCGAGCCGGGCTGGCCCACTTGGCGGCGGACCGCGGGGCGGCGTGGCCTTGCGGCCTTCGTCACCTTGCTTCACGACGACCTCGCTCAGGCGTTCCCCACCGCCTTTGACCTCACGGCTTGGCAGCGCGACCCGTTGGCCGGACTTGCCGAAGCGACCGCCGAGCAGTTGGTGCGCGACGCGATTGCGGCCACCTATCCCGACACGCAGTCTTTCCTGCGCGCAGCAGCCCAGGGCCTTGGCCTGCCTGTGGGCGGTGCGGTGTCCGACTTCCCAAAGGTGCAGGCCTTTCAGCGGGTGGTTGAACTGCCCGGCTCCGGTGGCCGCATCGCCGCGCAGCAGGTTCTCAGCCATCCCGACTTGAGTTTCAATCAGCAGTTCCTGTTCGTGGCCGATTCGGACGCCGAGCGGGTGCTAATTGGCATTGCGGCCCTGGAATTGCGGTCGAACCCGCCAGACGTCGTCACCTCGGACCGGCTGGCTGAAGTGCTGAAGTCGGGTGGCCGCGTCGACAAGGCCTATGGGTTTGCGGCAGCGACCGGGGCGCAGCGGGCCATTGCCGCCTTGCAGTCTGCGGGCAGGGAGGTGCGATGCATCTGACGCCCGCGACCTTGCCGCAGCAGGCGCATCCCGCTAGCCCTGGCCTGCCGAGTTGGACACGCTCGCTGCCCGAGGACGACGTGGTTGCGGCGCTGTCGGCCGCCGAGCCGGGTCTGCCGCTGGTGGAGTGGCGGCGACGCTGCGAAGCGCTGCTGCCACACGCCAGCCACAAACGTCAGCGCGAGGTGCTGACCCTCGTCTTGCGCGGCTTGCTGGACCACGACAGTGCGGCGATCGCAGACTGCGCCTTTTCTCGACTCGCTCGCGAGCTGGGCGCCCGCGGCCAGACCGACCTGGTGTGGGGGCGCTACCTCTTTGGCCTGCCCCTGGTCGACGCCGCGCTGCGCGAAGTGGTCGCGCCGGTCGCACAACTGCTCGACGAGCCGCTGGTGTCGCCTGATCGCCTGCAGATCACCACGCTGCAGTGGCAGGTCTGGCTCGAGCACCGCCTTGCGCCGGGCGCGAGTCAGAAGTCGGCCATCAACACCCGCGGCAACCTCTTGAGCGCCCTGCGCCGCGTTGGCATCCTGTCGCAGAATTCGCCGGGGGCGCGCCAAGCAATGCTGCGCCGCGCATCCCCAGAACCGCGGGCCTTTGCTTGGTTGCTCGCCCACGAGCTGCGGTCCGCGCAGCGCATGGAGGCGCCGGAGCGTTGGGCAGGGGCAAACAGCTTTGCCGCGCGGCTGTTCTTGCCTTCGCCGGCGCATGTGCAGGTTTGCGTCGACCAGGGTGTGGCGGCGGGGTTTCTGCAGCGCAGCTACCTCGCAGGCGAACCGCGCCTGCTGGTTCCGGCGGAGGCCTAGGATGTCGGCGCGTCACGTCATCGTTGGTCAGGCCATTCACGCCAGCGAGCGCGATGCCCTGCAGTTCCTGGTGCACTCGCTGCCCAGCCACTGGGCGGTCTTCAGCAACATCGACACACCCAGCGGTCGCGTCGGCGGCGGCACCTACGAGCACGATGCCATCGTGGTCGCCCCACATGGGGTGTTCTGTATCGAAATCAAAGGCTATGCCGGCAGGGTCACGGGCAACCGCGACCGTTGGACTCTGGCGAGCGGCACGGTGGTTGCCTCGCCGCTGCCGCTGCTGCTCAGCAAGGCTCGGGCACTCAAGGGCTGGCTGACCGGCAGCGACCCGTCGCTCAATGGCGTTCGCGTCGAAGGTCTGGTCTTCTTGTCGGCACAGGACGCGGTCGCTGACTTGTCGGGCGAATTCGCCGCCATGGTGGTCACCCGCGGCGACGTCGCCCGGGTCCTGCTCGATACCAGTTGGGTCCAGGGCGTCGGCCTGCATGGCGCAGTGCGCGCGTGGGTCGAGAAGCGCCTGAGCGATGGAATGCCGCCCAAGCCTCGGCCCATCCCGGGCTATGAGATGCTGCAGCAGCTGGATGCCGAGCACCACGCCTACGAATTGTGGCTGGCCAAGGACCAGCTGACGGGGGCCCAGCGCCTTTTGCATGTCCACCTGCTTCAGGGTGCCCATCAGGCCGAGCAACAGCGGCGCCGGCGGGCTGCCCAGCGCGAGGCGATGGTCTACGACAAGCTCAAGGGGGCGTCGGGCGTACTTGGCTACTTTGGTCACGTGGGCGACGACGCCGGCTCGGCACTGCGCTTTGCTTTGGCCTTCGAGGACACGACGCCACTGCTGCCGCTACCGACGTGGCTCGCCGCATTCAAGCCCGGGCTGCAGACCCGCTTGGAAGTTGCCTGTCGGATTGCGGCGGCGCTGGCCGAGGTGCATGCGCGCAAAGTCATCCATCGCCGTCTGCACCCTGGGGCGGTGTTGGTCCAGCCGACGGCGGCGCCCGAAAGGGTGGTGCTGATCGAATTCGAGACGGCCAAGGACGCCTCGGGCATGGCCCCGACCGTGACCACGCGGGCTATGACGCAGCCGGCGCACCTGTGTGCCGCGCCCGAGCACATTCGGCGCGGCGTGGTCGATGAGCGCACAGACCTGTTCTCCCTGGGTGCTACGCTGTTGTTCCTGCTGACCGATCGCCCGTTGTTCCGCTCGGTCGACGACGTCTTGCGGCCGTTCGACCTGCCTGCCGTCGTTCTGGATGGACTGCCGTACCACGCCGATACCCAGAGCATCGTGCACGAGCTGCTGCAGCCCGACCCGCTGGCCAGGCGCGTCTCGGCGCGTGCAGTCGCGGACCGAATCGCCGCCAAGTTGCGTGGCGATGACAACCGAGACACGGCTCTTCGCCAGGGCCTGGCGGTTGAGGACCGCTACCGTTTGGAGGAGGAACTCGGTACGGGCGCCACCGCCCAGACGTGGCGGGCGACTGACCTTCGCCTGCAATGCCCGGTGGTGCTCAAAGTCTTGTACGCCGAGCACCAGGAAATCGCCGAGCGCGAGAAGCAGGTGCTGACGCAGGTGCAGCATCCCAATCTGGTCGTGCTGACCGACTCGGTGACGGTGCTCGGGCGTGCGGCGCTGGTCCTGGGGTTTGCCGATGGCATCGGTGCCGAGCTGCAGGCCGTGGCGGGTGATGCCTTAAGTCTTGGGCAGTTCCGGACCGTAGCCACCGGCCTTGTCGGCGCACTGGCGGCCTTGCACCAGGTGGGGTGGCTGCATCGCGACGTCAAGCCGCAGAACATCGTCTTGCGCGAAGTCACCAGCACATGCAGCCCGGTGCTGCTGGATGTGGGCCTTGCCGCTCGCGTCGGCCTGGACACCGATTTGGCGGTCGGCACGCTGAGGTACAAGGATCCGCTGGTCTACAGCGCGGGCCGCTGGTCGGTGGGCAACGACCTGTTCGCCGCCGGGCTGGTCCTGTACGAGCTGGCGACGGGTACTCACGCCTATGGCACCGACGTGCCCGACGCGGCGGTTGCGCCAGTGCTGGACGCCGGTCTGGTGCCCCAAGATTGGCCGGCGCCCGTCCGGCAGCGCTTGGTGCAGTGGCTGGGCAGCGTGCTGTCGATGGATCCCGGGGTGCGGCCGGCCTCGGCGACGGCCTGGCTGACCGGGCTGGAGGCCGCGCTGTCCGCAGCGCCAGGCCCGCGCGAGCTGGCACTGGCCGACCGCCTCTTGCCGCCGGCTGCCAGACCGGAGCACTGGCTTGGCGATGTGCAGGGGCTGCACAAGCGCGCACTTGGCGCCGCAGCCCGCCTGGGGGTTCGCACCGTTGGGCAGATGCTGGCCTTGGACATCAAGGAAGCCGCCCAGCTGCCAGGGGTCGGCATCGTCGCCGTTGGGCAGCTGCGCCAGCTTCTCGCCGACGTACGCGAACGCTGGCCGGATTGGCTCCCCGAGCCGCGCAACCTGACGCCCTTGTGTCTGGAAATGGCCGCCGACCAACAGCCGCTGGAGGCTGTGCAGGGTCTGCTGGACGACCTCGCACGCGAGCGCTTGCTCGACGCCGGCATCCAGACCATCGGCGTGCTGGCGCAGTTGCCCGCCGAGGGGTTGCAGGATCTGGCGGGCCTGGACCCGGTGCAGGTCGACAAAATTCGGCGGCGGCTGCGGCGCTTGGCCGGCGTAGAGGGCCTGCCGGCGTCGGCGCAAGAGCTCGCCACAGCTGTCCAGGCCGACGTCGGGCCCGGATGGGAAGCGCTGTCGATGCGCTTTGGACTATCGGGCGGCGAGGGCTTGGAAGCCGTTGAAGTCGCAGAATTGCTTGACGTGCCCCTGGAGGAACTGCCCAACCAGATGGGCTTGCCGCTGCTGCTGTCGGCCAGCAGTGCGGGTCAGGTCCTGCAGTGCCTGGTCGAAAGTGCCTTGCCGCCCCTGGGCTTGGCTCCCGAGCAGGCGGCGGCTGCGGCCTTGGCGGCGCGCTTGCCGGGCCTGCCGATCGCGGACGCGCTGGGTTGGGTGCGCCTTTTCCAGGTACTGCGCGAACCACGGACCGCAGTGGACCCACCAGGCCAAGGCTGGGTCGGCGCCGAGCCGTGGAACGAGGCGCGGCTGGGCACCTTGCGAGCCACCGTCGCAGCCGTGACCAATTGGCCGCCGCAGCCGCGCAGCCGCGTGGTGCAGGCTGTAGACGGTGCGCTGGACCCCGTCTTGCGGCAGTTCCTGGCGGCGCACAACCTGGACGCCGCCGCGGTGCTCGACGCCTTGCAGGACTTGGGGCCGGCGTGCCACCAAACGGCCGCGGGCGAGTTCTACACGCCGCCCGTCCAGTTGGATCATGCCGTGCTGTGGCTGCGCGGACAGCAAGACGAGCTGTGGAACAAGCCGTGCAGCGGCGACGAACTGCTCGCCCACCTGCACCGCCGCATCGAGGGCCTGGTCGAGACGGACCTGACTCGCGCCGCTGCCGCTGCCGGCCTGGTGCGCGACGGCGACCTGTGGCTGGACCCCGACCGGCTGCAGACTGCCGCGGCCGAGGGCGCCGTGGTGGTCGATCCGGGAATTCGCCGAGAACGCCGGCACATGGGCCGCCTGCCGCCGACCGTCCACCACCTGGCCGACGCCATCGACAGCGGCGGCGTTCGGGTTGTGTGTACGCGCCCGGCCGAGCATCGGGCCGTAGGCGCCCAGCTGGTGAAGTGGCTGAGCGAGGTGGTCGGCACCGACCGCGTCCGCCAGCTGGACGTGGAAGCCGTGCTGATTGCCGCGCTGCAGCAGGACCCCAAGAAGTGGCAGTTGGTGCCGGCCTTCGAGGCGGCGGTACGCCAGACCTGGAAGTGGGTCGAGGGCGACTGCCGCCGCGCCCTGGATGCCGCGCTTGCGGACAGCAAGCCAGGGGTGATCACGGTCCTGACCGACACGGCCCTCTTGGGGACCCTTGACCTTTTGCCGTGGATGCAGGCCAAGTACGAGCTCGGTCGCGGCGGCCGGCTGGGTTTGCTGGTGCTGGTGGTGCCGGGTGGCGTCCACGAGCAGCGGGTGCGCTTCAACGACACCTACGCCTTGCCGTACACGCCCGACATGGCGGCGGTGCTGCTGGAGGAGCACTAATGGCAATGCAGGAATCCAGCGCGGTTCCGGCCGTCGACCCTGCGGCCGTGCGCGACTACGGCCAGTTGGTCGCCGCGCTCTACGCCGCAGACAGCCATTTCGCGCGTCGGGCGGTCCAGGCTGTCAACGTCAGCTTGACGCTGCGAAACTGGTACTTTGGCATGTACATCGCCGAGTTCGAGCTGCACGGCATCGACCGGGCTGCCTATGGAGACCGCCTGCTCGAGTCGTTGGCCGCGGCGCTGACCGCCCGCGGGGTGACCAACGCAAGTCACCGGCAACTCTACGCTTATCGCGGAGTCTACCGCGCGTATCCAGGGCTGGTTGAGGCGAAATCGTTGGGCCGTCTGGCGCAACCGCAAGGGCAACTGGAGCCGACCGGCGCGACTGGCGCAATTTTGCTGACAGCGTCAGCGAAATTGGCGGAACCCGCCAAGGACCTGCTAACGGCGCTTTCTTACTCGCATTTTGAGTTGCTTGCCACCTTGCCCAGCGATGCCCATCGCCGCTTCTACGAGGTCGAGACCATCGCCGGCCAGTGGTCGGTGCGCGACCTGCGGCGCCAGGTCAGCTCGCTGCTGCACGAGCGCACGGCGCTGTCGACCAACAAGCCGGCACTCGCAGCGCAGACGGCCGCCGACGTGGGCAAAGAGCCGATGCTGGCCCTGCGCGACCCGTACGTCTTTGAGTTCCTGGGCATCAAACCCATAGAGGTCATGAGCGAATCGCACCTGGAGCAGGCCCTGTGCGACAAGCTACAGGCGCTGCTGCTCGAGTTGGGGCGCGGTTTTTGCTTCGAGGCGCGGCAGAAGCGGATCCTGATTGGCGGCGAGCATTTCTTTGTCGATTTGGTCTTCTACCACCGCATCTTGAAGTGCCACGTGCTGGTCGAGCTCAAGGCCGATGAATTCAAGCACGAATACATTGGACAGCTGAACACTTACGTCAGCTGGTACCGCAAGCACGAGATGCATGACGGCGACCAGCCGCCCATCGGCCTGCTGCTGTGCACGCGCAAGAACCACGTGTTGGTAGAGTATGCACTGGCCGGCATGGACAATCAGCTGTTTGTGTCGCGCTACCAGGTGTCGTTGCCGCGTAAAGAAGAGCTGCAGGCCCTGGTCGAGCAAGTCCTGTCTGAGCAGGCCATGTCCGCAATCGAATCTACCGAGGCACCATGAGTGGCCCCCACCTCAGCCCACCGGATCAGTCGAATGTGTACACTTTTGCTGCATATTCCTCCGGACTTCAATTCGGTCAGCAACCTGCTGACCAATTGCCGTGCTTCCCGCTCGCCAGCCAGCCGCACCCGACCGCCCGGAGCCACCGCCCATGACCACCGCCAACACCACCCACCCCCTGCTGATCAAAGACCTGCAGGGCCTGCACAAAAAGCTGGTCGCCGCCTACGTGCAGACCGCCCGCGCCGACCAGCGCATGCAGGACCGCCTGAGCGTGCGCCACGCCGCTTCGGAGATCGGCGGCTCGCTCGACGCCTTTGTCGACCTGTGCGCCCATCGGACCGCGGTGCAGGTGCTGCTGCGTACGGTGTACCTGCGGGTGCTCGAAGACCTGCAGCTGCTCGACCCGCCGCGGATTCGCGGCGAGGCTGGGCTGTGGGCCTTTCAGCAGGTGGCGCCGGCCCTGGGCGTGCGGGCGTTCTTGCGCCACGCCTTTGCCGACATGGCGGTGGTGCTGCCGGCGCTGTTCACGCCCGGCGACGACGAGCTGGGGCTGCCCGGCGAGGCGCTGTGTCAGGCGATTTGGGACGTGTGGCACCACCAGGACGGCGACCAGCTTCGGCACGATTTTGCGGCGCACGAGGGCCGGTTTGATTCACGGTTTTTGGGGGATTTATATCAGGACTTGGACGCGGATATTCGGAAGAGGTTTGCGCTGTTGCAGACGCCGGAGTTTGTCGAGCGGTTTATTTTGGACAAGACGCTGACGCCGGCGCTGGTGGAGTTTGACCCGGCGGGGTTGCGGACGGAGGGTGAGTGTTTTCGGGTGATTGATCCGACTTGTGGCAGCGGGCACTTTTTGACGGGGAGTTTTCATCGGTTGGCGGACTGGTGGTTGGGCAGGGGGCTTGGCGCGTGGGAGGCTTGCGAGCGGGCGCTGGAGAGCGTGTGGGGGTGTGATATCAACCCGCATGCGGTGGATATTGCTCGGTTGCGCTTGTTGCTTGAGGTCAGAGGGCGGGTTGGGGATGAAGCGACCTTGGAGCGGTTGGGCGGGTTGCGGTTGAATTTGCGGGTGTTGGATTCGTTGGTGCCGTGGGAGCGCGAGCTGGGTGTGCGGCAGTCGCTGTTTGCGGATGGCGAGAAGATCAGTAGTTATGGGTCGGACGAAGAGCGCGTGGAAAACGGGCGGTTTTTGGGGCGGGATTTTCATGTGGTGGTGGGGAATCCGCCTTATATTACGCCTAAGGATGCCAAGAAGCGGGATGATTATCGGGGGTTTTGGCCGAATTCGGCGGCCGGCAAGTACGCGATGAGCGCGCCGTTTGTCGAGCGGTTGCTGGTGCTGGGGGCGGCTGGTGGCTTCATGGGGCAGATCACCGCGAATAGCTTTATGAAGCGCGAGTTCGGCAAGAAGTTGGTGACCACGGTGCTGCCCAAGTGGGACTTGACGGGGGTGATAGATTGCGCGAACGCACACATACCCGGCCACAATTTTGAAGGTACACCCACAGCAATCCTATTGGGCCGCTGCCGGCGACCGACCGCCAGAGACGTATGGACCATCCAGGGCAAGCGCGGCGAGCCGAATCGGCCGGAAGTGGCTGAGAATGGCCTGGTTTGGTCGGCGATTGTGGGGGCTGGGGTGGTTGCGGATGATGGGAATCCGTTTGTCAGCGTGGCGCGGGTTGGGCGCGGGGTTTTCTCGGAGCATCCTTGGAGTTTGGGGGGTGGAGCAACAGGTGAAGTCAAGGAGGCGATCGAAAGCAGCGTCGCGCAAGTGTTAGAAGCAACGGCAGATTCAATTGGAATCACATCCTTCACGCTTGAAGACGACGCCTACGTCGGCGATCGGCCAACCTGGTACCGTTCGAGTGTTGAGCATAGCCTGCTCCGACCAATGGTGCTCGGCGACGCGCTGCGTGACTACTTTGCCGTGGCAGATGATGTCGCGATCTTTCCTTATGACCCGCAATTTCGACCGGAGCTACAAAATGATAGCAATGGTTATCGATACCTGTGGCGCTTCCGCACGCAAATCGGAAGCAGCAAGATGTTTGGCAGCAAGACCAAAGTTCAGTCCGGTTTGAAATGGTTCGAATATGGCCGGCTTACAGCCAGCAAACTCGCAACCCCGTTCACCATCACCTTCGCCGAAGTAGCCACCCACAACCACTTCGTCCTCGACCGCGGCGGCAAGGTTTTCAACCGTACCGCCCCCGTCATCAAGCTCCCCGCCAACGCAACTCTCGACGAACACATGGATCTGCTCGGGGTGCTGAACAGCAGTTGTCTGGAGTTCTGGTTCAAGCAGGTGTACCAGACGAAAGGTACCCGGCGCCAACAGCGTGAGGATGGCTCGACAGTAGCTGAATCGTGGACAGAACGGCTCCAACGCGACTCCACAAAACTCCAACGCGCCCCCATCACCGCCAGCGACCGCCAAGCCCGCATCGCCCTGGCCGCCGCCCTCGACGCCACCGCCACCACCCGGGCCACCAGCCTACCGGCAGCCGTCCTAGCCACCGACTTCACCGCAACCAACCTCGCCACGCTCCTCGCAACCGCCCGCGAACACTACCGATCCCTGACCCACCAGATGGTCGCGCTGCAAGAAGAACTCGACTGGTTGACCCATGGAAGCTACGGCCTCATCGACCCGCCACTCCCCACGGTCGCGCCGTCCGCCATCGAACCCCTCGCTCCCGGCCACCGCCCGTTCGAGATCCTGGCCGCCCGCGCCGACCAAGAAGCCGACGACGACGAAAAATCCGCCTGGTGGAGCCGCCACGGCCACGACAAGGTCACCGAAATCCCCGACCACTACAGCGAAAGCCACCGCGAGCGCCTGCAGGCCCGCATCGACGCCATCGAAGCCGACCCGCGCCTACAACTCCTAGAAACCTTCGCCTTC
>SXRM01000426.1 GCA_005792545.1 Pseudomonadota bacterium
GCCTCGTGACGACTGAGGCGCACTAGCAGTGCGCCGCAGGGAGGAAGGGGGCTGACAACGAAGCATGGCGGGGTCGATGAGTCCTGCGAACTCATCGACGGGTTACGCGCAGTAGGCGTTTGGATGTAAACACCCTCTTAGGCCCAGTCGATGCGCCCCTCGGCCTGCAACTGGCGCAGCGCGTTCGCGACGACATCGCGACTGTGCGTCAAGGCCGCTGAGACTTCGCCTGCCTCGCCGACGCAATCCAGCAACGCAAACCGCGCCGCGCGCGCCTCTCGGGTCCAACTGCCGTCTGACTGCCTGCGCAGCGTGGCTTCTTGGGCCCAGGCCGCCCGCCCGATGACCACCGGCCCGCTGGACGGCAGCACGGCTGCCGCATCGACGAGGTCTGCCGCACGCAAGGTCACAAGCGGCCGCGCGACCGCCCACAGCACCACGAAAGCAAGCCCACGCAGCACGTCGTAATGGTAGAAGCGCGGAAACGTCAGCGCCAGCCAAGCTGGATCGATGACCGTCCCGCCCTTGCTGAGCGACCGACAGAACTTGCGCTGCAGCAAGTACGCGGCGCCACGGGCCAGAAACGCCTCTTCGGCCGGCGCGAGCGGCAACGGCCCCGCCGCCCGCATCGCCTCCAAGGCTGGAAGGGTCGACAAGAACGAGGAGTGCGGATCCTTTCGCAGGTACACTGCCTCGTCACAGTTCAGGCCGCCATCGGGCAACTGATAGCGCAAGAACCACCCGCGCCCACGGCAATTCGAGATCCATCGCGACACCGCAGCCCTGCAGCACCTCGTACATGGTCCCCAATTGGCAATGGCAGGCCGTACCGCGCTGTTTGTCATAGGCTGCTGGCACGGCGTCCAAGTCGAACGGGAAACTCGGGCACAAGTTCCGCTGCAAGGACTTCAGCAGGCCGGCCAGCGCGCGCTCTGGGATGCGGTGGGCCAGGCCCAGCTCCCACAGGGTGCGCATGTGCCACCACGGCCCGTCCCACTTGGGCCAGTAGGGGTCCAGCGCAAACGTGGCCGCCGCGACGTCGGACTGCAGGTAGTCGACGGTTTGGCCAACCGCGACCTCCCAGGCAGGATCCGGCCCGGACGCCAGCGAAAGGTCCGCTTGGACTTCGCTCAGCAACCGCTGCAGCGGCTCGTAGGCAGCCATGGCAGTCCAGTTCGCGGTATCGCCGCTCAACTACTCGCCTTGAGAGACGCCGGCGCACTTCTCGAAGGCTGGGATGCACTCTTTGTCGTTGCAAGCCTTGCACTGCGGGGTGTTGCCGCCCATACAGGCGCTGATGCACTTGGAGAACGTGCACGCCAGCATGGTGCCAAAGCAACCGGCGCAGTTGGCGCTCAACCCCGTGTCCGTGGCGATGCACTTTTTGGCACCCTCGGCGTTGCCAAAGCTCTTGAGCGCGCAACTTTCGATGGTCTTGTCGATATCGGCCTTGGCGAGGATGGCCGAGTCGGCCGGATTGCTGCAAGCGCCGCTGGCCACATCGGCCGGCGGCGTGGCCGTGTCCGCTGGCGGCTTGGTGGCGTCGGTCGCTACCGCGGTGTCGGCTGGCGGCACGGTCACGTCCTTTGGCGGTAGGGTCGTGTCGGCCGGTGGGATGGTCGCATCAGCGACGGCGTCGGGCGGCGGCAAGGCCGCGTCGTTGCCAGTCGCGCTGTCGCTCGGCGCGCTGCCGTCCTGGCCGCTGGTGGCCGTGTCGACCGGCGCGCTGGCGTCGGCCTGGCCATCTGCCGTGCTCGCGCTGCCGTCCGCGGTCGCACCGGCGCCGTCACCTTGCGATCCGGTCGCGCCGCTACCGCCCCCGCCGCCAGCACTGCTGCCCCCTACGCAGGCAGCAAGCATCGCCGCCACTGCGGCCAACAACAGTCCATTGTTTGCTTTCACGGTCTTTCCCTGCCGGCGACGGTGCGCCGCGCGCATGGTAGGCGGTGCTGCGGCGATATGGCAACCGGGCGGCGTTGGCCTGACAGGGCGGTCGCAAAGCCGCGTTTGTCGGGGTTGGGTGCGGACAGGTTTCCACACCTGTCGGTTTGGTTGAGCGCTTGCCGGTTGGCCGGACAGACACAGAGGCCTGTCCGCAACCAAAGACCTGGATCTTGCGATAGCCCTGGCCGGCCTGGGCCCGCCAGCCCGTCTCGCCCGAAAACTGCCTTGACCCGCGCAATCGGCCAGGGGAGCTTGCGCCGTCAACCCTTGGGCACGCTGCCCGCGACCGCAACCGGCACCTCGGCGTCGACCTTGCCGCCATTGCCCAACTGCCCGTCGCTGCCGTCGCCCCAACAGTAGACCGCGCCGTTTTCGAGCAGCGCGCAGCTGTGGTCGGTGCCGCAGGCCACGGCCTTGACCTTGGCGGGTAGCGGGATTGGCGAGGGCAAGTCGACGTCTTTGGCGAAGTTCGCCTGGCCCGACTCGCCTTCTTCGTTGTCGCCCCAGCAGACGACCGCTCCAGTCTTGCGCACCGCGCAGCTATGGCCCTGGCCGCCGCTGAGCTGTTGCGTGTCCGTCAGGTTCTTGACCGCGACCGGCGTGGCGATACCCTGGCTGTAGCCGCCCTGGCCCAGTTGCGACGACAGGTTCTTGCCCCAGCACCACGTCTTGCCCGCAGCGTCCCAGGCGCAGGTGTGGTAGTGGCCGCACGCGATGTCGACGACGGCTGGCAGCCCGGCCACCAGGGTCGGCGGCTCGGCGCTGTTGCCGTCGCCGATCACACCGTTGCCGATCTGGCCGTCTGGATTGCGACCCCAGCAGGTGACCTTGCCGGTGCCAATAGCGAGCGCGCAGGTGTGGTAGTAGCCGCCGCACGCCTTTTGCACGCCGAGCACGCCGCCCATGACCTGCGTCGGCAAGGTTGACGCCGTGTACTTGCCGGTGGCGAAGGGGTCGCCGGTGCCGCTGCCCCAACCCCACAGCGTGGCGCCCTTGCGCACGGCAAACGAGGTCTCGCTGCCGGTGGCGATCGACAGCGCGTCGGTCAGCCCCTTGGCCGGTTCGGGCGCCAGGGCCTTGCCGCCGTTGTCACCGTTGCCGGTCTTGCCATTGAAGCGATCGCCCCAGCACGACACCTTGCCGCCGTCATGCAGCGCACAGGCGTGGGTACTGCCAAGCGCGACACCGTCCACCGCAACCAGGCCAACTACGGCCTGCGGCGTAGTCTCGATGTAGTCCTTGCTGTTGATGCCGATGCCCAATTGGCCGCTGCCGTTGTCGCCCCAGCAGACGACCGAGCTATCGGGGCGAATCGCGCAGCTGGTATCACCGCCCGCCGCAATGGCCTTGGCCCAAGGTCCCTTGCCGGGCGCAGGCAGGCACGTGCCGCTTTGGCAGGTCTTGTCGGTGCCACAGCTGCTGCCTTCGGGCGCGAGCGCGACGATGCACTGACAGTTCAGGCATTTTCCCACCTGACAGGTGGCCAACGGGATCGAGTCGCAGACTTCGTCGCTAACGCACAGGCACTGGGCGTCCGCATCTGCGGCCGCCGCACCGTCGTCGGCAGTGCTCAGCGTGTCTGGTTGGGCAACCACTTCGATCGGCGCGTCGGGCGGCGGGGCATCCTTGGGCGCGTCGGCCGGGGCGGCCTCCGCAAGCTGGTCGGGCGACGCCAGCTCGGTGGGCTGCGTGTCGGCCAACTGGCCGATATCCTGAGACCCTGCTGACGCGTCGGCGGTGCCGAATCGGCCAGAGTCCGGCACGGCTTGCGGACATGCGGTCAGGCCTAGGAGCAGGAGCGGCAGCAACGCGAAAGGGAGCCGTAGCATGGCCGCAAGACTAGCACCGGCGGGCATCGATTGCATCGACGGGTGCACCGCGCGCAGGTGGGCAGCGCGCGCGTATGTTGGGTTTTGTGACACATTGTAAATGCCGACAATGGCAATGAACGAACGCAAAGGCCATCCCGTCGTGCGTGATTTTGAGTGTGACAGCAATGGTCGTACGGTAAACAATTGTGTGCCGGTGGACGCAAAGGCGCGGTCGGCGGGGAGGGACCATGGTGCTTTTCGGGCCAGGAACTGGGACAAGACCGCGTGCTGCAGAGCTGCGGGCGGCCGCGATGGGCCTGCTGGCGCTGGTCATCAGTGGTTGCGAAGACGCGGTGGTCGCGAAAACCAGCAGCTTCGACACTGCGCTGACGGCTGATGCGATCGCTGGCCAGGTCGACGCCGGCGACGCTGGGCCCGCTGCAGCCGATGTGTCCGCCGCCGCCGATACGGCCGCCGACGCCGGCACGCCGGCCGACGATGCGACGACCGCTGACGCCAGCGCTGATGGCGCAAGCGACGCACCCCCGGCCAAGTCCGACGTGGCCAAGCCCGCTTGCGACCACGCCAGCTGCGACGACAACAACCCTTGCACCACCGACGGTTGCACGCCAGCGGGCAGCTGCGCGCACGTGCCCAACCTCGCGCCGTGCAACGACAACAACAAGTGCACCCAGAGCGATCAATGCCAGAACGGTGGCTGCACGCCCGGCAAAGCGATCGCCTGCGCCGACGGCAATCCGTGCACCGCCGACAACTGCGACCCGCAGGCCGGGTGCGTGTTCACCAACACGACCGATCCGTGCGATGACAACAACGCGTGCAGCGTCGGCGACCAGTGCAAAGGCGGCGCCTGCCTGCCCGGCGCGGCGACCAGCTGCGACGACAAAAACCCTTGCACTACCGATGCCTGCTCGCCGCAGGGCGGCTGCGGCTACAGCAACAACGGCAACGGCTGCAGCGACGGCGATGTCTGCACCAGCCTGGACGCTTGCAAGGACGGGGCGTGCGCGGGCGGCACCGCAACCGTGTGCAACGACAACAACCCTTGCACCGACGACAGCTGCAAGCCGGCCAGTGGCTGCGCGGCCCAGGCCAACACCGCCAAGTGCAACGACGGCAACCCGTGCACCGTCGGCGATGCCTGCAAGGACAACGCGTGCGCAGCGGGCGTGCCCATCGACTGCGACGACAGCCAGCCGTGCACGCTCGACACCTGCGACACCAAAGGCAATTGCCAGCACGCCGGCACCACGCTCGGCTGCGACGACGGCAACGCCTGCACCACCGGCGAGTCGTGCGCGACCGGCCAGTGCGGCGGCGGCAAGCCGGTGCCGTGCAACGACGGCAACCCGTGCACCGAAGACAGCTGCAAGCCGGCCCAGGGCTGCGCCTTTGCCAACAACACCGCGCCCTGCAGCGACGGCAGCGTGTGCACGCTGAACGACCAGTGCAAAGACGGGGGCTGCGCTGGCGGCGCGCCGCTGGCGTGCTCGGACAGCAACCCGTGCACCGATGACGCCTGCGACGCCAAGGCGGGTTGCAAACACTTTGCCAATTCCTCCGGTTGCGACGACAACAACGTGTGCACCCAGGGCGACCAGTGCAAGGGCGGCCTTTGCAGCGCTGGTCCACCCGCCGTCTGCAACGACGGCAACCCGTGCACCGACGACGCCTGCAAGTCGACCGCCGGCTGCGAGGCGACGCCCAACTTTGCCACCTGCAACGACAACAACGTGTGCACCAGCGGCGACGGCTGCCAGGGCGGCGCCTGCCTGCCCGGCGCACCGACCAATTGCGACGACGCCAACGCCTGCACCAACGACGCGTGCGCACCCAAGAGCGGCTGCAGCCACGCCTCGAGCACTGCCGCGTGCAGCGACAACAACGTGTGCACGGTCGGCGATGCCTGCGCGGCCAACACCTGCAAGGCCGGCAAGCCCATCGTCTGCAGCGACGGCAACCCCTGCACCGACGACAGCTGCGGCGCAACGGTTGGCTGCACCACGGCCTTCAATACCGCGACCTGCAGCGATGGCAACGCCTGCACCGCCGCCGACGCCTGTGCAGTCGGCGCGTGCAAGGGCAAGGCGGCCAACTGCGACGACGGTTCGGTGTGCACGATCGATTACTGCGACGCCGGCAAGGGCTGCTTGACAGCCGCCGTGCCCGGCAGCTGCGACGACGGCAACGCGTGCACCAACAACGACACCTGCAAACTGGGCGTCTGCGGCGGGGCCAACATCGTCTGCGACGACGGCAAGCCTTGCACCACCGACAGTTGCGACCCCAAGACCGGCTGCACGGCGGCCATTGCCGCCAATGGCACGGTGTGCGGCAACGGGGTGTGCGACTTTGGCATTTGTGTGGTGGGGACCCAGACCAACCCGGCGACCTCTTGCAAGCAGATCCTGGGCTACACGCCGCAGGCCAATAGCGGTGCCTACTGGCTCGATCCCGACGGCGCGGGCGTGGGCCTCAAATTCCAGGCGTACTGCGACATGGTGGGCGACGGCGGCGGCTGGACTCTGGTGCTCAAAGTCGACGGCAACCTGACCACCTTTGCCGCGGAATCCACCGCGATTTGGGGTGGGACGACGCCCCTCAACGGCGACAACATTCAGTTGGACAAGCAAGAAGCGCGGCTGGCGGGCTATGCCTCGGTTGCGCTGACCGAGTTGCGCGTCGGCATGACCGTCGATAGCACGCCCCCGGCGACGGTGGTGATGCCGATGGTGGGCAGCTCGCTCGGCGCGCTGGTCACCAAGAACACGCTGGTCGCCACCAACATCGGTCGCAACAAGTGGAAGTCGCTGCTCGCCGGCTCGTCGTTGCAGACCTACTGCAACCAGGAAGGCGTCAACACCGTCACCTGCCGCATCGGCATCGCCGGCAACAACGAAAACGAGTGCGCATCACCCGACTCGTGGCTCGGCATCGGCTGCATCGGCGGCTATGCGGCTGGTAACTGGGCCAACAAAGACTGGGCGCCGGACAACGGCGGCAAGGCCACCAAAGCATTTGGCTATGTGTGGGTGCGCTGAGGGCGCAAAGGATGCACATGCGCGACGTCATTCGCTTGCTTGTTGCCCTTGCGCTGCCGGTTCTGGTGGTGGCATGCGGGCACGATGACCTGGTGCTGGCCGGTGCGGCGGATGCCGGCGCCGCGGCTCCCGAAGCCACGGGATCCAAGGCCGACACCGCGACCGCCGGCACCGATGGGGCGAGCACGCCGGTAGGTCAGGATGTCGCGCCGCCACCAGACGTCGAGCCCGAGGACGTCGCGGTCGCCACCGGCCCCGACGCGGCGCCGCTGCACCCACCGGGCGACCGCGGCGTTTGCGACCCGTGTGCGGCCTCCAAGGACTGCGCCGACCCGACGGCCAGCTGTGTCGGCTTGGGCGACCCGGCCGGCGCCAACGGCTTGTTTTGCCAGGCGCCATGCGGGCCGCTCAACGCCTGCCCAGAAGGCGCGCACTGCCAAGCGCGGTCGACCACCGAAAACGAGGTCGTGCTGTCGTGCGTCCCCGACAGCAACCAGTGCGCGTGCAGCAGCCTGGCGGCCAAGAACGACTGGCAGACGCCGTGTTTCTTGCCCTCGTTCAGCAAAGATGGCTGGGTAGTCGGCAAGTGCGGCGGCGCCTGGAATTGCGGCAGTGGCGGCTGCACGGCCAAGGCACCGAAGGCCGAGGCGTGCAATGGGCTGGATGACGACTGCGACGGCAAGACCGACGAGCAGGAGGGCGACCTGCCGGCCGACAACCTGTGCAACGACGGCAACGCTTGCACCACTGGCGAAGCCTGCAAGGACGGCGCTTGCGTGGCCGGCGTCAACGAGTGCACCTGCCAGAGCGACAAAGACTGCGCCGGTCAAGACGTCTGCAAAGGTAAGTGGTTCTGCGACAAAGCGACGCCGAAGTGGAAGTGCAACGTGGTGCCGTCGACGGCGCCCAATTGCAGCAAGATCGCGACGACGGCCTGCACGGTCTCCGCGTGCGACGCCAAGAAAGGCTGCCTCACCGTGCCCAAAGCCGACGGCGTCGGCTGCGACGCCGATGGCGATAGCTGCACCGCCAACGACGCCTGCAAGGCCGGCGCGTGCAAGGCCGGCGCGGTGGTCGGCTGCGACGATGGCAATCCCTGTACGTACGACAACTGCGGCAAGGCCGGCTGCAGCCATGTCGCCACGGTCGGCGCTTGCGACGACGGCAACGCCTGCACGGCCAACGACGCCTGCAAGAAGGGCGCGTGCGTCGGCGGTGCGCTCGGCTGCAGCGACGGCAACCCCTGCACTGCGGATAGCTGCGACGCGGCCACCGGCAAGTGCGTCACGGCGCCGGGCAACGCAGGTGGCGGTTGCGACGACGGCGACCCTTGTACGCTCGCCGACAGCTGCACGGCCGGCGCGTGCAAGGGCACCGGCACGGCTGCGTGCGACGACGCCAATCCTTGCACCACCGACAGTTGCGAGCCCGGCAAGGGCTGTGCGCACGCCGCCAACACCGCCAACTGCGACGACGGCAACGCCTGCACCAAAGACGACCAGTGCCAGGGCGGCGGTTGCAAAGGCGGCGGCAGCGTCTGCGGGTGCCAGCAACAGGCAGACTGCGACGCCCAAACGGCCACCAATCCATGTCTGGGCGCCATGATCTGCAACCTCGTCGCCAACCCGCCGGCGTGCGTGCCCAAGCCGGGCGCGCCTGCGTTCTGCCCCGAAGCCGGACCATGCCTGACCGCGACGTGCAGCGCCGGCAAGTGCGGAACCGTGCCCGCCAAGGACGGCAGCAAGTGCAGCGACGGCAACCCGTGCAGCCAGGCCGATGCCTGCGAGGGCGGCGGCTGCAAAGGCGTGGGCGTCTCGTGCGACGACGGCAACGCGTGCACGGTCGACTCGTGCGCGCAAACCGGCCAGGGCGCAAGCTGCCAATATCAACCGGCCACCGGCACTTGCAGTGACAACAGTCCGTGCACCGTGGGCGACAGCTGCGCCGGCGGCAAGTGCGCGCCCGGACCGGCCAAGGACTGCGCCGATGCCCTACCCTGTACGCTCGACAGCTGCGACGGCAAGACCGGCGCCTGCAAGCACGACACCGCGACGCTGCAGGCCAAGGTCTGCACCAGTGGCCAGGGCGCGTGCGGGCCGGCCGTTTGCGCCAACGGGGTCTGCACGCTGCAGACCGCGACACCTTGCGACGACGGCAACGCGTGCACGGACGACGCCTGCGCGAGCGACGTCGGCTGCAAACACACGGCCAACACGGCCAGCTGCAACGACAACAACCCGTGCACGCTGGTCGATACCTGCGGCGTGGCCAAGTGTGCGGGCACCAAACCGAACCTGTGCGACGACGGCAACGTCTGTACGGACGACAGCTGCGCGCCGGCGGTCGGCTGCGAGCACGTCGCCAACAAGGTGACCTGCGACGACGGCGACTTGTGCACCGAAGACGACCTGTGTGCCGCCACGGTGTGCAAAGGCAAGGCCAAAAACTGCGGCGACAGTAACCCTTGCACCAAGAGCATCTGCGACAAGGGCGTCTGCGGGCCGCAGACCAACGTGCCCGACGCGACCGCATGCAAGGGCAAAAGCGCCTGCAACGGCGATGCCACCTGCCTCGCTGGCGTGTGCGTCGACCCGGCGGGCACCTGCCCCAACAAGAAGGGCCGCGAAATCGTGCCGCCGGTAATTCCGCCGACGTTTCAGAAGGCCAAGACCCTATTCGATCCCATCGGCATGCACGAGGTCAAGCTGGTCGTCGACCCGGCGGATTGGGCGGCCTACATGGCGCTGGTCGCCAAGGCGCAGAAGGGCACGACCTGGTGGGCGGCGACGGTCGAGATCGATGGCAAGGACTATGGCAAGACCGGTATTCGGCCGTTTGGATATGGCAGCTTGTTCACCAACCCGCAAAAACCGAACATTCGCGTCAAGTTCGACGCCCACGTCGCCGGCAACGAGGGCCCGGATGACGTGCACAGCCTGCGCTTCAAGGCCTCTGGGCAAGACAGCAGCTGGATCAAGCAGTTGCTGGGCCCGATGATCGTGCAGCAGATCGGTGGCTATGGGCCGCGGTACAGTTGGGCGCGGCTGTGGATCAATGGTCAGCCGTTTGGCATGTACCAGATGATCGAGCACGTCGACAAACACTTTTACAAGGTCAATTTCGACAACAACGACGGCAACGAGTACCAGCGCAAGAACTCGTGCATGGGCCTGAACTGCCCGGGCGGCGTGTGCGCCAACCTCGCCAGCTACTACATCGGCGACCCGGGCGCGGCAACCGAGGTGGTGGCGCTGGCGACCATGGGCAAGTCGGAACCAGACGCCAGCTTGGAAAAGGCGCTCAATAGCCTCGTCGACATGGACTCGCTGCTAGCGCAGTACGCTTGGGAGGCGATCGCGAGTGACATCGACACGCTGGCGGCCGCCGGCCAGAACTACACGATCTACATGAACCAGGCGACGGCGAAGATGGAGTTCATTCCGACCGGCGAGGACCTGGTGCTGGGCAAGAACGGCGGCTGGTACAACCTCTACACGCCATGGGGGCCGCCGAATACCTGGTGCAAGAACCGCATCGACGAGTTCTTTACGCGGTTGGTGAGCCACGTGCAGATGAAGGCCAAATTCAACGCGATGGTGCAAAAGGCACACTGCGGCCCCTTTGATGCCAAGACCTTCGTGCCAATGATCCTGGCGTACAAGAAACTGCTGTGGAACGACATCGTCTACGACCCCAAGGGCTACCTGACGGCGGCGCAGGTCGACAAGGCCTACGCAGACCTGGTCAAGTACGTGCAAGACCGCAATGTGTACTTGGATACGACCGTCGGGGTGTGTCCGTAGCGTGGGTGCGGACCGCGCCCTTGCGACGAGTTGCGGGGGTTGACGGGCGTCGCGGTGCAGGACTCGATTGCGAGCAAGTCGACAGGCGACATGGGCACCGGCATTTGGTCGTTCGGCGAGACGCCGACCGCGGCTAGCGCGAGTCGCGTTTCCGGCAGCTTGGCGCCGGTATCACCGTACGCTCAAATGGCGCCCTCATTGTGGGTACTCTGGCTGCCAACGTATGCACGCCCGCGTTGTTGGCGCTCGTTCTCACGACACCGGCGATCCTGGACTATCGCAAGAAAGCCAGTCCCGGCGACTCGATCCTCACCCCCGGCCTTCGGCCGCCCTCGCTCCCGTTGCACAGGCGAGGGGGTTCCTTTGAAATTTCATTGAGTCCCTCTCCCGTGCACCGAGGCGGTGGTAAATGGGTGCGGACGGGCTTTCAGGCCTGTCCGGCATGCCTAGAAGTATTGGCATTTCGCCACGGTCTTCGGCCTGTTTGGTGGCTTCTTCAACAGCCTCGCAGCGGCAGAGGGCCAGCCGCGAAGCGGCAGGGTGAGGGGTATGTCAGCGGCGATTTCGCTTCTTGCGATTGCCCTAGCCGCGCTGCGCGCTGCGCTTCGCCCTTGACAACCGCCCGCGTGGTGGCGCAAGTTTGCGCTCGGTCTGGCGCCGTGGGCGTAGTTCTTGCGGCGGGGCGCGGGTGTCTGCGGACTTTGCCGTAGCGTCTTGCGCGCCGCAACGGCACTGCATGGGCTCGTGGCGGCCTGGACTTCGGTCGTTAGAGGCAGTTTGTGAACGAGATGCTGCACGCCATTTTCATCGAAGACACCGCCGACGACGTCGGTCTGGCGCTGCGCGAGCTGCGGCGCGCCGGCTTTGAGGTCAACTGGTGCCGCGTCCAGACCGCCGAGCAACTGCACGCGGCGCTGGCCACGCGCACCTGCAACATCGTGTTCTGCGACTGGCGGATGCCGCAGTTCGACGCGCCGTCAGCGCTCGCCATCGTGCGCGCGCGCGATGCCCTGGTGCCCTTCCTCATCGTATCCGGCACGGTCAGCGAGGAGCTCGCAGTCGATGCGATGCGCGCCGGCGCCAGCGATTTTATCTCCAAGGACAAGCTGACGCGCTTGCCGACGGCGGTGCAGCGCGCGCTGCGCGAGGCGGCTGGCAATCGAGAGCGCGAGCGGCTGCGCGAGAAGCTACTTATCGCCGAGCGCATGGCCTCGGTCGGCACGGTGGCCGCGGGCGTCGCGCACGAAATCAACAATCCGCTGGCAGCCGTCATCGGCAGCCTCGACATCGCGCTGGCCCAGTTGGCCCAAGCCGCTGACAGCACCACAGCTGATGGCGCGCCGATCCGCGACAGCCAGGCGCTGGCCCGCCAGCTGGACTTGGCAGCAGATCCGCTGCGGATGGCCCGGGATGCCTCAGAGCGGGTGCGCCACATTGTGCGCGACCTGCGGGTGTTTTCGCGGTCTCCCGACGACCACCGGACGTCGGCGGTCGAGGTATTGCCGCTGCTTGAAGTCGCCGTGCGCATGGCCTGGCACGAGGTCCGCCACCGTGCGCGCCTGGTCAAGAACCTGCAGCCGGTGCCGGCCGTCGCGGGCAACGAGAACCGTTTGTGCCAGGTGTTCCTGAACCTATTGGTCAACGCCGCCCACGCCATCGCTGACGGCAACGTCGACGGCAATACCATTGAACTGGTGACGCGCGTCGCAGCGGATGGGCGCGTCGTGGTCGAGGTGCGCGACACCGGCGCGGGCATTGCCGCACACCTGCGCGAGCGGGTTTTCGACGCGTTCTTCACCACCAAAGAGGCAGGGATGGGCACGGGTCTCGGACTCAGCATCTGTCAGCGCATCGTGCACGACCTGGGCGGCGAGATCGAGCTGGACAGCGAATTGGGGCGCGGCTCGACATTTCGGGTGTTGCTGCGGGCAGTGCAATCGGAGCCCAAGCCGACGGCTGCGCCGCCCGGGCCAGCGGTCGAACGGCAGCGCTCGGGCCGCGTGCTCATCGTCGACGACGAACCGGCGATCTGTGCGGTGTTGCGGCAGGTGTTGGGTGGTGAGCACCAGGTCGTCACCGCGACGCGGGCGCAGGATGCTCTGCAACGGCTGCTCAACGACCAGCCGACCTACGACGTGGTGTTTTGCGACCTGATGATGCCACACATGACGGGCATGGACCTTTACGAACAAATCGCGCAGCGCGCGCCGGCCCTGTTGCCGCGCATCGTGTTCATGACCGGCGGCGCATTTACTGCAAGTGCAGCCGCATTTTTGGCGCGCATCGACAATCCGCAGTTGGAGAAGCCGTTTGACCGGGCCACGATTCGGCGAGCGGTGCAGGCGGTGATGGCATGACGGCAAAGACCACGGCAACCGCAGTGCCCACGGCCAACCCGGAACCAGCCGACCTGTTTGCGGGCGGCGGTGCGATGGGCGAGTTGATGCGCGCGACCGACTGGGCGGCCACACCCCTGGGTCCCGTCGAGCAATGGCCGCAGAGCCTGAGAACCATGCTTGGCGTCGTGCTGCGCAGTCGCTTTCCGATGCTGTTGTGGTGGGGGCACGATCTGCTGCACCTCTACAACGACGGGTACCGGCTGATTCTGCGCGACAAGCACCCAGCATCGCTGGCAGCGCCCGCGGCGCGGGTGTGGGCAGAGGTTTGGGCAGTCGCCGGCCCGATGGCGCAGGGTGTGCTCGACGGCGGTCCGGCCACGTGGACGGAGGACCTCCAACTGTTTGTCCACAGCGGCGGCATAGCCGAGGAGACCTACTTCACTTTTTCGTACAGTGCCGTGCCCGGCGACGACGGTCACGTTGGCGGCGTTCTCAACACGGTGCAGGAGACGACCCAGAAGGTGCGCGGCCAGCGCCAGATCCAGGTCCTGCGCGATCTGACCGCGCGCGCCGCCGAGGCGCAGACGGAAGATGCGGCGCTGGCGGCGGCCGTGGCGGTGCTGGCAGCCGATGAACTCAGTTTTCCCTTCGCAGCGGCGTATCGCGTGAACGCGGCGGGGATTGGCTTCCACGCGGTGGCGCGGGCTGGTTTGGTAACAGCGGCGGCGGGCAATTTCGACGCGGGCCTGGAGGACCAGTGCGGCAAGCTCCACGACTGGATGGCGCGGGCGCTACGCGACGGCCAGGCGGTGGTCGTCGACGACGTCGTTGCCCATTTCGGCCCCATGCCGGCCGGCCAATGGGGTGGCCGATCGGAGCGCGCGCTGCTGGTGCCGGTGCGTCGCCCGGGCGCAGCCGCGGACACTTTGCTCATCCTTGGGGTCAGCCCGCACCGACCGCTCGACGACAGCTACCGGGCCTACTTTACCGCCGCGGCGGACCAGGTCGCAGGGGCGCTTGCCACTGCGCGTGCCTTTGCGGCCGAGAAGCAACGGGCAGAGGCGCTTGTCGCAGCGGACCGCGCCAAGACCGAGTTCTTTGCCA
>SXRM01000427.1 GCA_005792545.1 Pseudomonadota bacterium
AGCAACTTCAGGGACAATGCGAGCGCACAGGTGCACACAGCGCCAGAGGCCAGCGCCAGCTCGGTAACTACAGCGCAGCCCGACTCCACTGGCGACCGGACTGGCATCCCATCGCTTCGTGGTTATGAATACACCCTCTTAGCGCCACACTCGGGGCAGTAGCGCTCGACTTGTACGGTGACGTCGCTCACAGTCGGTTCCTTGACTCGTCGGCGCGCGCAGCGTTGGGCGTTGCGCGGCTTGGTGAACCGGGCGCGGCTTGATGGCCCGGGCGCGGCTTGATGGCCCGGGCGCGGCTTGGTGGCCCGGGCACAGTGTGGCGCGGGTGGCCTCGGGGCGCCGGGTGCGGCTGAGACGCACGGCTGCGCGGCCCCGTTTCACCAACGCCACGAAATAGCCTAGATCGTGGCCAATTGCAATCGCCAATGCGGTTTTTTGGCGTCCAGAGCCCGCCAAACCGCCCGTTGTCACCGTCGCTGAGCGACCAATTGCCACTGGTTGGACGTCTCCGGGCCCACTGGCCATGCCTGCAGCTTGCGCCACTGCCCTGGTGCGGCGCGTTCAATGGCTCGCCAAGCCTGGGCGAGGCTGGCGTTGCGGTAGTGCTCGAACGGTGTGCTTCCGGTATCGACGGCTCGGCTGCGCGCCAGTTGCTCGGCTGTTCGCACCAGGCCGAACAGTTCGTTGTCCACGGCAATCAACACGCCTCCAGGACGCACCACCCGGCACGCTTGCCGCACAGCGGCGTCGAGGTCGCGCAGGTGATTCCACGAGCGCAAGAACAGCAGTGCGTCGGCACAGCCGTCGGCCAGCGGCAAAGCCTCGCCCACGCCGCGCACAAACTGCCCGCGCGGCACGGCGGCCTGACCGGCGCGCAGGCACTGCGGGTCTGGCTCGACCGCAACATAGCGCAAGCGACCGGCATCCAAGGCCGCGTTCAGGGCGGCGACATAGCGCAGCGGGCCTGCACCCACGTCGACGACGACGCCGCTCAGTTCGCGTAGTAGCGCCAGCAGGCGCGCCTCTTCAGGCACAAACGGCGTGGCATCGCGCGGCACCCAAACCCCGGTGCGCGCTCGCCGCATCGGCTGCAGCTGCGCTGCGAAATCATCGACCAAGGCCTGCTGTGACCGATCGCGGTACAGTTGGCCTCTGGCCAGTGCCTGCGTGACCTGGCGCACGGGTGTGTCGCCGGCGGCGATAACCAGCGGCGGCTCACCAAGGACTTGCACCACGGTCTGGTCTGGCCCGGCGGCCGGCTCGAGGTCGAACTGATTGCTGATCGGCGTCGCCAGCGGCCGCGGCACCAATCGGCTGCTGCCAGGACCCGGGCATCGAGCGACCGCCGGACAACGCAGGCACCGCTCGTCGGGCCGGCTGCGGCCCGCTTGCAGCGCGATCGCCACCTCGCCCAACTCGACGGCCTGGGGCACCGCGCAGTGCGGCATCCGTCCCGAGGCTACTCGCAGCCACGGCGATCGGATGCGGCTCAAGGCGGCCAGCGCGCGTTGCCAATCGCCGCGGGTCGTCGCCGCAGTCGCTGCAAATGCCAACACCAGCGGTGCACCGTCCACCTGTTCCAGCCAATGCCGCCTGACCGTTTGAGGTGACGCCAACACCACTGCCACGCGTCCCGCCTGCCGCAGCAGCGCCGCCCATGGCGCGACCAGGCCCGGCTGCACCTCGGCCGCAGGCGCGACCGCTGCTCGCGCACGCAACTGCGCCGCCGCGTCGGGCCACCGTGGCTGCCCGATGGAGTCGATCGGCGCCCACGCCGGCCATTGCTGCGCGCTCAGCGTGTTCACAGTTGCCCCGCACCGCGCGACCACGCAACCGCGCAAGCGACCGCGTCCGCGCCCGGCGTTTGACAGTCGCCGAGCCTGCTACCTACACTGCGGCTCAGGGTACTTGTCCCCCAGGAGTAACCCATGTCAGTTTCCCGTCGAGATTTCATGGCCCTTCTGGGCACTTCGGTTGCGGTCACCGTTGCTGGTTCGGCTGCGTTGGTCGCGGCCGGCGCTCCGGCCAAGGCCCCCGCGGGCAAGTGGATCGTCGAGCACATCGGCGCAGTGAGCAAGGGTGCGATCCCTGTCACGCTGCGCAACGATGTGACCGGCGAGACGCTGCGCGTCGAGGCCTGCCGTCGCGGTCTGGCTGCCAATCCGGTAGCCAAGAGTGCGCACTTCGACCTGTTCGTCGCCAACGACGGCCAGGGCCACGCGCCGACCAACCGCGACCACGTCGCGGCCGTGCAGGGTCTGGCCGCCCACTTGGATCGCACCGTGCAGGCCGTGCCTGCCACCGTGTTGACCATGGGTGAGCGTCTGACGGCCCACGCCGATCTGCACGCGACCGCCGACGACGTGCTGGCCTAGCCAGCGCGGTCCATCGCCAATCCGGGCCCCGGCTTGCGCGACTCGCGCACGCGACGCTTGTCCTGCGCCCGCACCGTGGCGGATCGCTAAGGCACCGGAAAGCAAAGTGTTGAGCACGCTCGGCACAAGCCGGAGCCGCGAGTCGGCCTCCGAGGCCACGAACTCGCGCCCCGCCAGGCAAGCAAAAGGGCCAGAGAAATGATTGCGTAAATCATTTCCAGGCCCGAAGTTCGTACCGTCGGTGGTCGATCGCACAGCGCGTCGCTCAGCGCACCTGCACATGCCGCAATAGATTCGGATCGTCCAGCGCCATCGCTGCGCCGGTGACGACCGCGCCGACCGGGTCTTCAGCGATCAAGACCGGCAGGTTGGTCTCGTCGCGCAGCAGTTGATCGATCCCGGTCAGCAGCGCCCCTCCGCCAGCCAGCACCAGGCCCTTGTCGACGATGTCGGCCGACAGTTCGGGGGGCGTGCGCTCGAGCAGGCCCCGCACCGCGCGCACGATCTGCTGCAGCGGGTCGCTCAGCGCTTCGCGGATCTCGTGGGCGCTCACTGACACCGTCCGCGGCACCCCGGCGGCGGCGTCGCGGCCTGTGACCTCCATCTGCGTTGGCGGCGGCGACTTGAGGCAGGTGCCGATTTTGATCTTGACCTGCTCGGCCGTGCGCTCGCCGATGACCAGGTTGTGTTTGCGGCGCACGTGGTCGACGATCGCCTGGTCCATCTTGTCGCCGCCGACGGCCAGCGATTCTTTGTGCACGATGCCGGCCAGCGAGATGACCGCGATCTCGGTCGTGCCACCGCCGATGACCACGATCATGTTGCCGGCGGGTTCGGTGATCGGCAGGTGCGCACCGATCGCCGCGGCCATCGGTTCCTCGATGAGGTAGACCTCGCGGGCGCCGGTCGACTCGGCACTGTCGCGCACTGCCTTTTTGTCGACGTCGGTAATCCGGCACGGCACGCACACGATGACGCGCGGCCGCATCAGCGACCGGGTCGAGTGGGCCCGCTGCACGAAGTAGCGCAACATCGCCTCGGTGATCTCAAAGTCGGCGATCTTACCGTCGCGCATGGGGCGGATCGCCTCAATGCCGCTCGGCGTCCTGCCGATCATCTCCTTGGCGTCCTTGCCGACCGCAAGCACGCGCCGCTGGCCTTGTGCGTCCTGCTGAACGGCCACCACCGACGGTTCACGGCTGACGATGCCCCGGCCCTTGATGGCGATAAGCGTCGTCGCCGTGCCGAGGTCGATGGCGATGTCGCTGGACAGCAACGCCGGGAACCAACTCATCGCGCAACGACCCCCGCGACAGCGGGGCGCTGGTCGTGCAGTACTGGTTGATCAAAGCGGTTTTCCACGTCGCGACAGGCCGGTGGCGTCACGGCGCAAGTTGCCGTGGGCGGGCGCAAAACTAACAGGCAACGGCGCAAAGCGACAGGTGGCCGCAACTTGAACGAAGGCCACGCTCGCGGGCGCGCAGTCGGGGTTTGACAAACCGGCCGCATCGGGTAAATGCGCGCTGGCGGGATTGCGCGCCCCGACCGGGCGCTGGAGGCTGTGATGGCGAAAAGGTTGTGTGCATTGAACAAGTGGCTGGGCGTGGTGCTGGCGCTGGCGATCGCAGTGGCTGGGTCAGGCTGTGCGGCCGACAAGGGCGCTGCGGCCAGTTCGGAGACCGTCGGCGAAGACGACGTGTTCAACACCGACGACCTGCTGGTTGCCGAGGCCAGCGGTTCGGGCGCGGCCAAAGTCGGCGACCCGGCAACCCTGCTCAAGGTCGCCCGCGACGCCGTGGACAAGTCCAAGTCCCACGTCAAGAAAGTGGCCGATCTCATCAAAACGATCGCGGCCGGCAAGAAGCCGACGGCGACCGGCACAACAGTGGTCGGCAAGCTCCCCTACGGCAAGTGGACCGGCAGCGAAGCCGGGGTGGACCTAACGCTTTGGGTCATTCGCACCGCCGAAAACCGGCTGCGCTATGTGCTGTACGGCAAGAAAGGCGCCGACCCGGCCAAGGCGCTGCTGACGGGCATCTTCATCAAGAAGGCGCCGCGCGTGGGCGGCGGCCGTTTGCACGTCAGCCTGACCAACACCACGGCGCTGTTTGGCGCGCCGGGCAAGACGGGGTCGATGCATGTGTGGTTCGCCAACCACAAGAGCGACGCCAAGGGCCGACGGGTCGCCTACCTGAACGTCAAGGACGCGGCCGATCCACAGGCGCTGCCCGCCAACTACGCGGCGGACGCCATCTACCGGCCGGGCGCCGGTGGACGCTTGCGCCAGATCTACGTCGCCGACCTCGATCCGAAGCAGCAGGGTCTCGAGCTGTTCGCCATGCGGGTGCTGTGGAAAATCGGCACCGGCGGGCGCGCCGACGCGGTCTATGCCAACGTCACCGCCCAAAAGACCACCAAGCTGGCCGATGCACACGAGTGCTGGGGTGCGGACGGCAACCGTACGGCGTACAGCAGCACGCCGGACGACCCCAACAACGCTAAAGAGGGCGACACCAGCAACTGCTTTACGTTTGCCCAGGAGACGGTGCCGGACAAGGTGGCAACGACCAGCGGCCAGGACCCTGATCCGGAGTTGGACCAGATGCTCGCCGACGCGGGGGCTGCCGGTATCGCCGAAGCGGACGCCGACAAGACCGACGGCGCCCAGTAACGCGGTGAGGCGAAGCTGGCCGGTCGGTCGAGCGGCACTGGCCGCGGCGGTGCTCGCCGTACCGGCGCACGCCGCGGACAGCTTGGAAACCGTCTACGGAATGCCGGTGTATTGGCCGCAAAGCGTCCTGACGTGGGCAGTTGTAGGCGAGGGCATCGATCCACAGCTGGTGCAGTTCGCGGCAGCAACCTGGCAGGCGGCAAGATGCGCCCAGTTGCGGCTGCGGCCTGCTCGCGCGGGCGAGGTAGCGGACATCGTCGTGCGCCTGGCTTGGGGCAAGTGGGCGCACGCAGAGGACGAGGCGGCGTGGACGGCGCACAAGGCTGACCAGGATACCGGCGAGGCGCGACAGGCCAACATCGTGCTGAACCCGCGCTGGTGGCGCGCGTCGCAGGTGGATCAACGCGCGCTGCTGGTCCACGAGTTTGGCCACGCGCTTGGTCTTGCGCACACCATCGACCGTGGCACGGTGATGTTTGGCGGCCTCGGGCAGCGGACCACGCTGTCCGACGACGACCGCGCCGGCGTCTGCGCAGTATTTGCCAAAGCCCGCCAGCCCGCTGCGCCACGGCCGCTGCAGCGGGCGTGGCTGGCGGCCCTTGCGCCATTGGCCTGGCTGCCGCTTAGGGCAGGGCGCCCGCGCCCGGCATCCCCCGGCTCAGGTGCGCGGCGGCGATAAGGGCGTCGCGCGTTGGCTGGGCGCCGTCTGACAACGTCGGCACGATGCGGGCCAGCGCCGCGGCCAGGTGGGCGCAGCGCACGATCGCCGGCCCGACTGCCAGTCCGTCGTGCACAAACGCAAACTGCAGCAGCAGGCCCGCATGGCTGGCCACCAACGCTAGGTGACGGTCCGCCGAATCGCGCCACGCCCCGGCGTCGATGGGCATCAGCCACGCAGCCCAGCGCTCGCGTTGCCGTTTGCTGTGCTGGGGGCCCGTGTCGGGCAGGCGCGCCAGACCTTCCGTCACCGACCGCACTTGGGTCTGCGTCCACGGTGCGCACAGTCGGTCCCAGGGCACATCGTTCAAAGCGATTGCGCCGGGATCGAGCGGGTGCAGCATCATGCCCGCAAAAGTCGCGGCCAGCTGGTCGCCCGTCGTGCAAGTGGCCAGCGTCTGCCACCACGCCTGCCGCAACGCGCGGAACTCCCGCCAGCCCCAGTCAGCGCCGCGCGCCGCCGTCACGCGGTCATCGACCGTTCGGTGCGGCGGATAGGCCGCAGCCGGCCACGATGCCGGCGCCCAGGCGAACGCTATCGGCTGCGCCACCACGAGGGCGGCGGCGGTCGGACACGCCAGAGAAAAGGCTGCCTCGTCACCATCGGGGGTGCGCACCACCGAGCGCGGAAAGTTGCGGCAGCCGGCCGGCAGGCCCTGCAGACCACTGACTGCCTGCAAGGTGCACTGCGCGCGCGGCCGATCGAGCAGCGCGCAATCGCCGCCCGGTTGCTTGAGGACGCCCGGCGGGCGCTGCACGTGCACAGCCGCCTCAAACTGTGCTCGGCTCAGTCGGGCCTCGTCGGTCGCTGCCAACTGCTCGCCAATTCGCTGCAATTCCCCCGGCAGCAGAGTGGCCCGCCACGGCGCCGCACAGCACACCAGGCTGCGACCGCACTGGTAGCCGGCCAGCTGCCTGGGCGCCAGCACGACCGGTGGCGGGTCAGGCCTCATCGGCGCGCACGACACCGACTTTGATCGCAAAGCCGCCAGCGTACAACGCCCGTACCAGCGCAGCCGACCGCGTCTCCTTGGACACCGCAGCCTTGATCGCGGTGTCGGCCCGCTTGACGACGGCCGGATCCACGGCCGCACGGGCCATCCTGGCCTCGGAATCAGCGGCGGACACCGTCGCGTCGCCGGTCGCCACCTCGCCGGTCGCGGTCGCGTGCAGCCCCACTTCGGGCGCCAGGTCGCAGACCGCCCGCAGGTAGCGCGCAAACGCAGCCGGGTCGCCGATCGCCTGCATGCTCGCGGCCGCGCGCAGGCTGGTTGGCAAAGCGCCAAAGATTGCGGTCGCCTGCTCTGGGGTCAGTAACATGGTTCGCCTCACCGTTGCGGCCGCCTCGCCAGCGCTGTGCTTGACGGCTGGCTGCGGCCGTGCACGATTGTCGCCGTCGGCCCGCTCCGCCGCAACGTGTGCGCCCGTGACCGATGCCTCTGCCGGGTCCCCTGCCGCCTCCGTTGCGGCCGACGTGGTGCGCTGGGCGCGCGCGCTGCTGGGTCGCTACATGGCCCTGTACGACCACGGCACCAGCGCGCAGGGTGGCGTGCTGCCAGCGGAATTGCAGCGCTGGCTGCGCGGCGAGGGTCAGGCGCCTGAGCGCCTGGCGCGCGGCCGCGCCGCCGAAGCCGAGTTGGCTGCTCACCGATCCGCTGCCCTGGCGTGGCCGGAAACCGAGGAAGCGGGCCGATGGCGACGCCTGATGCACGGCGTGCTGCAAAGCGACCTCGAGCGCGACCTGGTGGCCTTGCTCGCAGCGCTGGACCTGAGCCCGCGCACCGCTGCGACCCTGCGGCTGCTATCCGGCTGGACCGACGCCGCCGGCATCGAGCGCAGCTTTGCCCAGTCGCTGCTCGACCCGTTTGAGGCGCACGCCGAGGCCGTGGCCGATCTGCTGCGCAGCGATCACCCGCTGGCGGTGCTGGGTGTCGTGCGCGGCCTGCAAGCGCGCGGCGAATTTCGCGTTCAGTTTCTCGACCTGGCGCCAGTGGCGCTGACCTGGCTGGGCCACGGGGCGGCCGTCGCCTGTCGTGGTCGCGATCAGTTGCGTTGGTTTGGGTCGGAGGCGACAGAGCCACTGTGGCAGTGGCCGCTGGTCCGAGCTGACATCACACGCGCCACCGAACAACTGACCGCGGGCGGCGGTCGGCTGCGTCTGCGCGCGGGAACGGCCGACGATGCGCTGCTGTGGGCGCGCGGTGTGGCTGTCAGCATGGGGCGAGGACTGGTCGCCTACGACGGTCAAACGGCGCTGCGACGGCAACCGGGCGAGGCGGCCTGGATCGACAGCGACGCGCTGACCGACGGCGTGCGCGCGGCAGGGCTGCTGGCCGTGCTCGAGAACGCGCCGCTTTTGGTGCGCGGGCTGGGTCAGGACGACGGCAGCCGGGCCCTGGACCTGACGGCGGTGGTGCGCCTGCTACAGCCCCTGCCGGTGCCGGTGCTCATCGAAGACGCGCAGGCCGAGACGGCATCGGTGGCAACGGCGGTCGCGCGCGATCTGAAGTGCGCGGCTATCGAGGCGACGTTTCCCGATGCGGCGCAGCGCCGGCAGCTGTGGGCGATTGCCCTGCAACCGCGCGAACGCTCTGCGCTTGGCGAGAGCGGCTTTGGGCGGCTCGCCGCCTTTCCGCTGACGCCAGCGCAGGTGGCGGCGGTGCTGCAAGAGCGCCGCCTGGCCGTGGGCGGCGTGCACGATCTTGAGGCGACCGCCGAGGCTTGCCGCGATCGCGTCGGTCACCGCGTCGGCGACGTGGCGCAGCGGGTGACGGCTGCCGCGACCTGGGATCAGGTGGTGCTGCCCGACCCGGTGCTGTCGGTGACCAAAGAAATCGTAGCCTTTGCGCGCCACGGCGAAAAAGTGCTGCAAGACTGGGGCTTTGCTGCGCGCTACCACTACGGCCTGGGTCTGACCGCCCTGTTCTCGGGGCCGCCCGGCACCGGCAAGACCATGCTCGCCGGCATCATCGCGCGCGAGCTGGGCCTGGACCTGTACCGCATCGACCTGTCGCGGGTGCTGTCCAAGTACATTGGCGAGACCGAGCAGCGCTTGGGTCGCCTGTTTGAAGAAGGACGGCGCGGCGGCGTGGCCTTGCTCTTCGACGAGGCCGACTCGCTGTTCGCCAAGCGCACCGAAGTCAAAAGCTCAGTCGATCGCTACGCCAACCTCGAGGTCAACTTCCTGCTGCAAAAGATGGAGGAGTACACCGGCGTGGTGATCCTGACCACCAACTTTGCCGACAGCATCGACGAGGCCTTCAAGCGCCGCATCCGCTTTCACGCCCAGTTTCCGCTGCCGAACCAGCAAGAGCGCCAACAGCTGTGGCAGGCCATGATCCCGCCCTCGCTGCCGATTGTGGCCGAGTTGCCGTTCGAACTTCTGGCCAAGGCCTACGAGTTTTCGGGTGGCGAGATCAAGAACGCGGTGCTGCGCGCGGCCTTCTATGCCGCCGTAGACGCCACGCCGGTGTCGCTGCAGCTGCTCGACCGTGCTGCCCAGGCTGAGTGCGCCGAGCGCGGGCGACTGGTGCTGCGGACGGCCATGAGCCTGGACTGGTAGCCGACGGTGGCCATCACGCTTGCCGATCAGCTGGCACAAGTGCACGGCGGTCCGTCGGCCCGCTGGGCTGGGTGGCTGCGACAACAGGGGCTGCCGGCGGCGGCGGCCCCGGCGCAGTTGACGGCGGCCCAACGCGCGCGGCTACAAGTGGCCTTGCGGCAAGGGTTGCCGACGTTTGCCGGGCAGCCAGTTGAGGAACCAGTCCGCGAGCTCCAAACGCTCGTCAGCTGGGCCCGAGAGCACTTGTGGGCGTGGCTGCGCGCCCACCGGCCGTGGCTGGTGGGGCAGGGCGACGGCGCCGCGGCGACCGAGCGCGAGTCGCTGACGCGCTGGTTGACGCTCGGCGACGCGGCCGCGCAGGCCTGGCAGCCGTTGCCCGCCACCGACCCGTTGGTGCAGGCGCTGCGGCAGAGCCGTTTGGCCGGCGACACGGCGGCACTGCGGGTGTGGGCGTTGCTGGAGGTCGCCGCCCGCCACCACCCGATCATGCACACCTTGCAAGGGGTCGGCTGGACCGGCGTCGCTCGCGCGGTGCCGGCGCGGTTGGCGGTGGCAATTGCCTGCCCGGGCTACGTTGGCGTGCCGCACCTGCCTGCGGCGCGCGTCGAAGTGCTGCCGTCGCGCCAGGGCGATCTGCTGCGGCTGCGCGGCCCGGAAACCGATGCCTCAGCGCTGCGGCCGGCCATGCCGATGGCCCCGACGACCCAGGTCGCTGGCTTGTTGCTGCGGGTGCCGCCACTGCCGGCCGACGTCATCCCGCTGGTGCTGCCACCGGCTGTGCACGAGGCGCTTCGCGAGCTCGGGCTGCGCTGGCAATACCGCGACATTGCCCGTCAGGCCGGTGGATCCGGTGGTCTTATTGCACTATTCGGCGGCTCGCTCGGGCACGGCCGGCGCACCGCGGCCCGACAACTGGCGGCGGGGCTGGGCATGGAGCTGTTGCGGGTCCAGGGCGGGCTGCTGGCCTCGCGCTGGATCGGCGAGACCGAGCAGCGCATCAGCCAGATGTTCGGTCAAGCCGCAGCGGCGGGCGCAGCGCTGCTGGTCGAGGACGCCAACGACCTGTTCAGCCGCCATGTCGCCGCCAACAGCGCCAATGACCGCTACGCCAACACGGTGCGCAACCACCTGCTGCAAGAAATTGAACACTTCTCAGGTTTGGTTCTGCTTGTCGCGGGTGGGCCGCACCAGTTTGACTCCGCCATGCAGCGGCGCATCCACGTCACGGTTCGCTTCGACGCGCCGGATCGTCAGCGGCGGGCGGCGATCCTCGCCGCGGCGTGGCAATGGGTGGTGACGCGGTCGCCTGCGTTGATGCCGCGGCAGGTGCCTGATTTTGAGGCGTTTTCGTCGCGCGACGCGGCGCCGCAGCTGCTGGTGCGGTCGGTGTTCGAGGCCGGGCTGGACGCGCTGCGGGCGGGCGTGGCGCTCGATGACGACGCGCTGGATGCGGTTTTGCAGAAGCGGTTGGGGCGGACGACGGTGGTGGGGGCGGTCGGCTAGCGCTGACGGCTGAAAGCACGAGGCTTCAACGGTCCGGGAGGCCATCCAGTGCGGGCCGGCTGTGAATAAATGTGAAATAGTGGTGTGAATTGCAAGTTGCTGCTTGACAGGAGAGAGAGAGAGAGTCTCGACCACTCGCCGGCAGTGTCCGGCGGTGGCATGTAAATGGCTTTCATTCCGCTGATCAACAACCGCAAATTCGACTTCTCCGCAATGGGGTCGTCTGGCAACCTGGCCATCACCGTCCTCTCTGGCATCGATCGTACCAAGTACAAGACTGCCACGCTGGTCGTGCGAATCGAGGCCAAGACCATCACGGCCGGCAATACGATCGACGTAAACCTCTATAGCGCGTGGCCTTTGGCGTTGCAGCCGGAAGAGGACTATCGCGGCGCCGCGACTGTCGCCAGCGTCACCATTTCGAACACCTTGGGCACTGTCGGGCAGATCTCAGATTCTCCGATTGCGACGGCTTCCGGGCCGACCTTCGACCTTGTGGTCAAGGGCACCAACACCGCGGCTGCGAACAACATGGTCGTCATTTCGGTGGGCCTCATGGTCTTTGAGGACTGACGATGGCGGCGGATGGCTGGCGGACATTTGGCGCTGATTCGGAACTCGCCCCCAAGCTCTGGGGTGCAAGCCGCGCGGACCCGCCGATGTGGCGAAGTGCAAACAGCACTTTTGCCGGCAAAGCTGCTGCCGCCGACCACGGTTGCCTCGCTGGCGGCCCCTGTCAGTGCGGTGGTGCATGCCACGGCAACAGCTCTGCAAAGGCGACGGTTTCTGCGACCAGCACCGACGATCCCGCGTCGTCGGCCGGCCGCGGCTGCTCGGCGGGCGCTGGGTGTGCTGCTCGCCTCAAGAGCACGGGTCCGATCGGCGCGCGCACACTTTTCGGCGCCGGCCTCCGCAAACAACTGCTCGCAAGCGCCGCAACGCCACTTGTGGATTGGCGCAAGCCAAGCGTCTACGTCGCCGCGGCCGCCGCGCCTCGTGGCCCAGGTCAGCCGCCGTGCCTCATTCCTGTCCCGCCAGGCGAGCCGTGCCCGGAAGAATTTCGGATTCCAGAAGTCGACCCGTGGCTGATTCGCGTCACGCAGCCGGGTCCCGTCAACCCGTGCGCTGGCTGCCCGGTGGTGGGCACACCTGCAGCCCCTTGCCCCGCAAACTGTGTTAGCAATGGATGCTGCAACTTCGTCGGCCAACTACCCCAGGCCACTGCACCCGACCCAGGCTTGGGGCAAAGCTTCGCCGGCGCCAAGTGCAAGCCGCGATGCGAGCTTTGCCAGACCTGCGTCACGACGCGGGACGGGTCCAAGGCCTATTGCGATCCACCGCTCAAGCCCTGCGAGACGTGCGGCCCCGGCGGTGCGGTCGTAAACGTCACTTGTCCCAACTGCGGAACCTGCAATCCCTTCGCAGGCCGCAATGGGGCGTGCGTGCCCCCGCAGCTTGGGCCCTGCCAGCAGTGCGTCAACAACACCATTGTGACCGTGGCTTGCGGCCCAGGATGCCCATGTCCGGCGCCGCAGTCGTGCGTCAACGGTCAGTGCCAGTGCCCAAGCGGGGCGCCGGGTACGCCTTGCAGCGCCCTATGCCCATGCGACACGGCCACATTGTCCAACAACGCCTGCGGGGCGAACGGGCTAGGCCAGTGCATGCCCAATTGCGCAGGGAAAGCGTGCGGCGCGAACGGGTGCGGTGGGTCCTGCGGGCCTTGTCCTGGCAACCAGGCGTGCAGCAACGGGCAGTGCGGGTGTTCGCAACAGCCGTCATCTTGGCCGTTGGTGGGTCTTGGGCAGCCCTGCGGCGCGGTCTGGTGCCAAAATTGCCAGGCGAATCTCGTCTGCGCCAACGGGATCTGCACGATACCGCAGCCGGTGCCGTGCGTTCCCAGTTGCACGCCAGGGCCCTTACCTTGCGGTCCCAATGGATGTGGTGGAAGTTGCGGTACTTGCCAGCCGCCGTTTGTCTGCAATAGCGGTCAGTGTGGGTGTCCAGCGCAACCGCCGCCGTGGCCTTCGGTTGGCCTGAATCAGGCGTGCGGTCAGTTCGCCTGCCAGAACTGCAATCCTGGGCTGGTCTGCATCAACCAGATGTGCAGTTGCCCAATTGGTTTGGATCCAAGCGCTGAGGCTGATTGCGATCCAGCGGCAAGCGCACAGTGCCCTTGCCCGAATCCCACAGAGAGCTGCAGCCTGATGAAGTGTCGCGTCTTTACGACGAAATACAAGAAGGACACCAACCAACCGCAGTGGGTAAAATGCACGCTGGCGGAACTTCCAACCTATCTGCCTGACTACCCCGCGAATGACAAACTTGATTATCGGGCGCCAGATCTCGACGGCCGTTGGATCAAGTGTGTCTGTGGCGGCGGCGGCCTGAATGGCTGCATTTGCGCGGGAAACCCGGGCGGGTGTTTTGTGTGATCGCAAAATCTAGCAGAGGGTTTTGGGCAGCGCCTGCCATTGCCGGTCAATTTTTGTACAGGCAACTACTGGTTCTGCTGGCGTTTCTAGTGCACTGCACATGCACGAGCGCAACTTCTGAGCCCAAGACAACTGCTGCCGGGGCGACCGCGGACGCATCGCTCGCCGACGTTTCGGCGTCCACTGACATCGGCACATCGTCGGACGTCGCGGACGGGCTAATGGACTCAGGGCCGACGTGCCCTTTGGCTGAGCGCCAAATCCCCAACATGCACCAACTTGGCAGGTTTGGCGCAAGTCCGTTTGCTGGCGGGCTGCGAATTGCCTCGCTGCCGGCCTTGTCCAAGGAAGAGATCGACAACGCGACAGGCTGGGAGCTTTCTGCTGCCCACGTGCTCTCCGCGGTCGAGTGGTCCTTGTCCAAGAGCGACTTGCGCACCCAGGTCATGCGCCCGCCCGGCAAGGACCTGATCAGCCCGATAGCGGTGTCTGTTGGCGAGGAGTATTTCGCACTTGGGCACATCGGCTATCCACCCACGCCGGTGCCAAAACTCTACGACCTGTTTGTTTGCGCTTGGGGGGCCAATGGCTCAACGGACTGCGTGCGGACGGAGCACAAGTTCGGTGCGCTCCTAGAAGCCGCCGGCCAGGGTGCCAGTCTTGTCGCCGGGCACTGGACGAGTGAATCTCAGATCGCGTTCTCGACCTACGGCCTCGCGTTCAAACAATCGAGCACCGCCGACCTTGCCGCATTGAAGCTATCAAAACAGTTCACATTTTCTGCAGCGGTGAACCAAAAGGACTTCGGGTGGTTGCCTCAGATCAGGCCCATCGGCGGCGATATGCTTTTGCATGAACTGCACTTTGGCGCAACGTTCTACCGCCTAGCGCTAGACGGCAAAATCAAGTGGAAATGGACATGTGGCCAGGATTGCCGCCTCGACAGCGTGTCAAGCAACGGCGCTCGCATGCTGATCATCGATTTCGCAAAGCAGCCAAGACTGCTTGCCGTCGATAGCGCAATTGGCAGCCCTCTTTGGCAACTCACTGACCTGCCGCTGGGCGCCAAATTTGGGGGCACCGCAACGTGGTTTGAAGACACCGGGATCGTGCTGTTCGGAAGGATTTCCAAGGGCAGCGACCCGACGACGGCCGTGCCGGTCTATCTGCATATCACCGATACAGGGCTATCGCTAGGTCGCCGCGCGGCAGCAGCGCAGCACCGATCAACTTGTGAGAGGTCTGGGCGCGTCCCGGCAGGGCCGGGACCGAGCCCTAGTCCGGCCGCGCTGCCGACGCGGCCGG
>SXRM01000428.1 GCA_005792545.1 Pseudomonadota bacterium
CCGCCGGGAGATCTGCCGGGCGTCACACCGCCGGGAGATCTGCCGGGCGTCACACCGCCGGGAGATCACCGGCCGGGCGACACGCCGCAGGACGTCACACCGCCCGGCCACGCACCGCTGGGACAACCCCATCAGCGCCGCTGTGACACCGCCCCACGCCCCGCGTGTCACTGTCTCATCTGTCGTGGTCATGGCCGCTTTCCTTCGCGAGACAGTGTCTCACCCGTGGGGTGGTCGCGGCGGCCGAGGGCGTCATCCGTCGCCCCGCCGCACCCGCGCAAGCTCATCCTCACCAATACCCGCGTACTGCATCCACCGATACACCTGCTTGCGATTGCGGCCGAGCGCCGCTGCCACGTGCTCGATGCTCCCGCCGTGCTCGCGCAGCAGACTGCGCAGCAACGCCGCGTCGGGACGCCAGTGGCTGGCCGGCGGCGGCACATTGGGCAGGCGGGCGGTCGCAGGCGTGTCACTGTGCCGAAGCGCCGTGGGCGGATTCGACGCGGCGGTCGCCACCAGCCCCGCATCGTGCAGCGCCCGCGCCAGCGCACGCGAGGCCGTTAAGCCATCCGCCATCCGCGATTGCGCCTGTATCAGCGCCGCTTGCATCGACCGCAGATTGAACGGCCAGTCGACCAGCAGCAGGCTCTCGACCGCTCTGACATCGAGCGACTGGCCCCATGTCTGGCTTGCCAGGGGCCAAGGCGCCACGGTATCGGCAAGTGCCAACAGGTCCGGCCGGCGGTCGCACAGCGGTGGCAGCGTGACCGTCCACGCCTGCAAGCGTGCCAGCAGGTCCGGGCGAAAGGTTCCGCGGCGAACCATTGCAGGCAGATCGGCGTTGGTCGTGCACACGAACCTGGCCTTGACGGGCACGTCAGCGTTGGCGCCGATGGGCCGCACCGTGCGTTCTTCCAGCAGCTGCAGCAGCTTGGCCTGCAGCGGCAGCGCCAGCTCGCCGATCTCGTCCAGGACCAACGTGCCGCCGTCCGCCTCGCGTACGTAGCCCAATAGCGGCGCCGATGCCCCCGTGAAGGCGCCCTTGGCGTGACCGAACAGCTGGGCCTCGAACAGCGACTCGGGAATCGCCGCCGCATTGACGCGCACCAGCTTTCCGAAGCGCCCGGTACGCTGGTAGAGCTCTGTCGCTGCAAACTCTTTGCCGGTGCCGGTCGGCCCGCAAATCAAAACTGGCCGCAAATCGCGTGCGGCGAGGTCCAGCAGGCTGCGCACCCGGCGGGCGACCTCGCTCTGACCAGGTACATTGGCGGTCGGCTGGTCAAACAGCGGAGCATCGCCGTGGTCGGCCTCGACGACAGCCACCGTATCGCCAATCCGCAGCACGCCACCGTGGCCCACTGTGGCCATATCAACCTTGCGGCCGGCGACCCAGGTGCCGTTGCGGCTTTTGCCGTCGCGCACTTGCACGCCTGTCGGGCCCGGCAGCAGCGTGGCGTGGACCCGCGACAGCGCGCCATCGACAATGTCGAGGTCGTGCTCACCGTGTACGTCGCGGCCAGCCTGCGCCGCGGCGTCGCGCAAGATGACTACCCTGCCTGCCCAGCGCCGGTCCGGCGACGCCACTACGTGCAAGCGCCACACCGCGGTCCCGGCCGACGCGTGCTGCGGTACCGTCTCGGGTGTCTGCTGGCTGTCGGTGTCGGCGGGCTGCGCCATTAGAACCGCCACGCCAACAGCACTGACTGCCCGTCGCTCGCTACGCGCACCGGCCGATCGCGCACCCACAACCAGCCGCCGACTGCTACGGCAGCGGCCATAGTGGCGCCGCAGGCGACGGTCATCTGACGCTTGAAGTTGATGTCGCGCACGAGCGCCGTGGCCTCCGCTTGCGGCAGCTTTTTGGGGTCGACGAACTCGCCATCCGCAGTGCGGTAGCGATCCGCAAACGCATCGGCCTCCACCGCAGCGAGCCCAAAGCCGACCGTGCCGCCGAGCGCCGCCACTGCAACAGCAAAGGCGGCCACCGCTGGCATCGGCAGCGGCCTTGGCGCAGGCGCAGCAACCGTGGGCAGGCGGGGCGTGATTGCCGGTGCCGGTTTTTGGGCCAAGGACGCGGGCTTTGGTTCCTGGTGCACCGGCGTTGGCGCGGCAGCCGGGGCGACAGGTGCCGGAACGACGACCGGAGGCGGTATCGCCTTGGCCGGCTCCGCTGGCTTGGGCGTGGGCTGGGCGGCCTTGTCGGCCGCGGCGACCTCGCCCAGTGCCTTGCGCGCCTTCTCTGCCAGCGGGTCGTCGCTGGGAATGAGCGCCAGCAGTTGCTCGAACGCTGCCTTGGCCTGTGCGTAGCGGCCAGCGCGCTGTTCGGCGCGGCCGACGCCGTACAGGTAGTCGGGCTTGGCCGGGTTGAGCCGAAACGCCTTGCGATACAAATCCGCCGCGACCGGGAACTGGCCCTGCTCATAGACCACTTTCGCGGCCGTGGCGACCTTATCGGCTTCTTTGACCTGTTTGTCGGCCACGGCGGCGTGGCAGGCAGACGGCTGCGCCAACGACCCGGCCATCACGGCGAGCAGAACCAGGGCGACGCCAATCGGCGGTGCACGCATCGCAACCTCACTCTGGCAGAGACGAATCGACCTTGGGGGGCTTGGCCGTGGTCTTGGCTTTGGCCGGTTTGGCAGGCGCGGGCGCGGCTTTCGCGGCAGGTGCTGGCGCTGCTGCCTTCGGCGCAGGGGCGCTGGTCGCCTGCGGTGGCGTCGCTTCCGGGACAGGAACGGGGACTGTGGGCGTTGGCGGTGCGGGTGCTGCAACCACAGGTGGCGGGGCAGGGGCCGCTGCGGCAGGTGCTGGCGCTTCGGCATTGGGCGCCGTTGCCGCCTCGGGTGCGGTGGCCGCACCCGCAAAGGTTGCGGGCGGTGTGGCTGACCCGGGCTCTGTCGCTGGATCTTTGGCTCCGCCACCGGCGACGACGGCAACACCCACGAGCACGGCAATCACCGCTGCGGCCGCGACCATCCACGGCAGCTTCGACGGCGCTGCGGTTGCCGCCGGCACGCTGACCGCGGCCACAGTCGGCAGCGCAGGTGTCGGCGTTCCCAGGGCTTGCGGCGTGGAGACGGGCGCCTGCGGCGGCACAGGCGTTTGCGGTGCACTCGGGGTGGCAAGACCGGTCCCAGTCAGCGCGCGCGCGTCCATGGTCGCGAGCCCGGCGGTCAACTCAATTGGCGAGGCGCCACTATCGGCGCGCACCACCACTGCCGGTGCCGTCCCGGTCATGCGACGGCTGAAGGCGGCCAGCTCAGCCGGCGTCAGCGGCTTGCGCACCGAGTAATCGCCCGTCTCAGCCGCGTGCACGGGCATCGCCGCAAGTGGCGCCCGCGCGGCTTCTTCCAGTGCCACCCGCATATCGCGGGCGTTGGTAAACCGCGCTGCGGGCTCCTTTGCGAGTGATCGCATGACGGCCGCGACGAACGGTTCGCTCACCTGGGTCCGCGCATTGGCGAACAAGTCCGGCGGCTGCTGCGCCGCGTGCGCGAACATCACAGTCAGCGGGTTGGGGTCGCTAAATGGCGGCTTGCCAACTACGCATCGATAAAGGATAACGCCCAGCGCATACAAATCGCTGCGCGCGTCGAGCGCCTGCCCGGAACACTGCTCTGGGCTCATGTAGGCCGGCGTGCCGAGCGCTCGGCCGGTTCCAGTCAGCGAGCTGTCTTGCACGTGGGCGATGCCGAAATCAAGGACCTTGACCACGCGGTCGCCGTCGACCTCGGTCACCATCAAGTTGGCCGGCTTGAGGTCCCGGTGCACCAGGCCTTTGCCGTGGGCTTCGCTCAGGCTTTTCAAGACGTCGCATGCGATGCCGACCGCGTCGTTCTGGCCAAGCACCTGGCCTTTGGCGGCCGCGTCTTTCAAGACATCTTCTAGCGAATACCCTTGGAGCAGCTCCATCGCGATAAAGAGAGCACCACTTTCCGCCTGGCCAACATCGAAGACCCGCACCGTATTGGCGTGTCGCAGTTGAGCAGTCACCTGGGCTTCGCGGTAGAAGCGGCGCACGTCGTCAGGACTTTGGTCGGCGAGCGCCAGCATCTTGAGCGCCACCTTGCCCAGGCCGCCCGTGTGGTCGGCTTCGTAGACCGCTCCAAAACCGCCCTGGCCCAGTTTGCGGGTCACCCGATACTTGCCAGCGATGACGTCGCCGATCGCAAAGCGGGCCGCATCGGCGCCGAGGGCGCCCAGCCGAAAGGTGGCGACCGCGTCGGTCGGGCAGAACGCGCCGTCGGTCGACGCGCCGCAGACCGGGCAGAATCGAATGTTTTCGGTCATCTTGCTGTCCGCGGCACATGCAAAGCCAGGCACAGAGTCGCACCGGGCAGGTTTTCGTGCAAGGCCCAAGCTGGGGCTCACGGCATGCACGGTCTGTGCCAGTTCGCCGCTGTGCTCGGCTCAGGTGATGCAAATCGCAAACACGAAGGCAAACACGAAGGGGGGCTTTGTTCAGACCGTTGTTTATGCAGTTGTTTATTTAGTGTCCGCGATCGCTTAGCCGCCTCGCGAGCGCGCAAAGTCGACCCGGACCAGGCAGCCCAGGTCGGCGCCCCTGCCAGCGTCGGAGGCGCGCAAACACGAAGGGGGGCTTTGTTCAGATCGTTGTTTTCGCAGGTTGTTTTGGACACCCCGCGGTGCTGTGGCCGAAATGGCCGTGCCCACCGGGCGCTAGGCGCCGGCGGTGCAGGATTGACGCCCAAGGCCCCGCCCCCTACGCTGCCCGCGGCGAGGCGCGCGGGCAGGCGCCGCGGTTGGGGCTGCGTGAAATCGTGCGCCGTGGCATTGGCAGCAGCCGTAGTGTGCGCGTCGTGCGGCGACCGGCCAACGCGCGCGCCAGCGGCCCTCGACGCCTCGAAGGTCGGCGACGACGCGGCTGCCGATGCCAGCGCCGCTGAGGCTTGTCCAACACTTGCGTTGACGCCAGCGGGCGAATGCTGTGCCGCGGGTGCGCTGTGGTTGCCGACTGAGCTGACGTGCGCAGCGGTCGGTCCGCCGGAATGCGCGAGCCTGGTCGCTACCGGCCCAGAGCGCTGCGTGCCGCGCTGGTGCGGGCAGTGGCGCGACCCGCAAGGCCAGCCGTGTGCTGGCCCCGATGCTGCGGCTTGCATGCCCGTGGCCCTTACGTGCAGCGATGCCGAGCTGCGCGGCGGTGGCGGTTGTCCGGCCGGAACGCTGGCTGACCCGGATGGCACGTGCAGGTCGCCGCCGACGTTTGCGCCGACGCCTGCACCCGCCGATCTACTGGCGCCGTTGCCTGCGCCTGCCACGCCGTCGACCCCGCGCTGGTGCACCGACGGACCCATGGCGCCGCCCCGAGACTGCACGCCAGCTGAGGCCGGCTGCCAAGTCGGGCAGGAGCCGGACCCAGCCAAGCCGGGCGCCTGCCGCCCCCTGCTCGGCACGGACCTGGTCTGCCCCAAAGGGTTTTTGCCCAAGGCCGGCACTGGCGATGCACTGCCTGATTGCACCGCGGACCCGGTCGACTGTGGCGACGATCCGTTTGGCGGAGTTGCGGAAGGCGCCGGCGCGGTATTCGTGTCCGCAGCGTTCGACGGAACCGCACTCGGCACGCGGGCAGCGCCGTACAAGAGTCTGGCAGAGGCCATCGAGACAGCGCCGGCTGGCGCCACGGTTGCCATCGCGGCGGGCACCTACGCAGGCGGTCTGGTCGTGGGCAAGCCCTTGAAGTTGCTAGGGCGTTGCGCGGCCATGGTCCACATCAAGGCGCAGCCGACCGACTCGGCGCTCGTCGTCAAGGCCGGCGCCGACGGCACCAGCGTGCAAGGCATTCGCATGACCGGTGGCCATGAATCGCTGTATGTGTCCCTGGCACAAAACGTCGAACTGCACCGCGTTTGGGTCGAGTCCGCGCTGCTCGCGGGTGTAGTCCTGACGGCAGGTGCGTCGGTCAATGTCAGTGACAGCGTGGTCGCGCGCACCGTCGGCGACAAGTCTGACGTGGACGCTGGCGCAGGCGTGGTCGCGATCGATGCCGTCGTGCAAATGAAGCGCGTACGCGTGACCCGCAGCCGCGGCGTCGGCTTGGAACTGAGCGGCGGCGCCAAAGTGTCGGTGCAGGACTGTGTCATCGACGAGGGCAACCCGACCCAAGGCAACGGGCCGATGGGTATGGGCATTTTCGTGGGCGCAGCAACCGAACTGACGATGCAGCGGTCGCGCCTGCACCGCAACGGCACGGCCGGCATCAAAGCCAAGGGCAAGGGCGCCAAGGTGTACGTCGAACGGACAGCGGTGACGTCGACGCGCCCCTGGTGGTCGGCGGCGAAGTCACATGGCATCGCTCTGCACGGCCAAAATGGCGCGCACATCACCGCAGACGCGGTGTGGCTCCACGACAACCGGACTGCTGGCGCCGTTGGCGAGCTCGACGGCGACGGTGTGCTGAAGATCCGCCGCTCGGCCATAACGGGCACGCGTCCACTGTCGGCGGTTTCGTGGGGTCCGGGGGTGTCGAGCGCCGGCAAGGTGCAAGTCGAACTCACTCGGGTGTTGCTGCACAACAACGAGTACCACAGTGCGCTGTTCGACCATGGCGCGCATGCGGTGCTGCGCGACGTGGTGGTGTCTGGCAATCGGCTGGGTGGCGACAGCAACGACTACTCTGCCGCCATCGCCGTTTTCCACGGTTCGCAACTGGCGATGGAGGACGTTGCGCTGTGGCAGAACGCCGACTGCGGCATACTGGCTGCCGATGCCCTGGTCAATGTGGTGGGGCGGCGCGTGTTGATTGCCCACACGGCCAATCGCGGCGTGGGTGACGTGATGGTTGCGCCGGCAGTCTACGCGCAAGACGGCGCAACCGTTTGGCTGCACGACAGCCGGATCTACGGATCCGAAGGCGTGGCAGTGCTGCCGCAAGGGTCCAACACCGCTGTGCGACTGACTCGGGTGACGCTGGACCACTCGTTGCCGCTCCGGTCCAATGGTGATTACGGTTTGGCCGTTGTGGCGGCCAAGGGCGCCAAGGTCGAACTGCTCGGCGTCCGTGCAACGGATAACCATGGCGCGAGCGTGGTCGCGGATTTGCCCGCCACGCGCATCGTGGCCAACGGACTACTGGTGGACCACACCCTGCCGCGCAAGTCTGATGGTGGCGGTGGCCATGCGATCTACGGCGCACATGGCGCTGCGCTGGAGCTGGTCGGCACATGGGTCGTAGACAACTACGCCACCGGCATCGCTGTCGACAAAAGCGCACTGCTCGCTGACCGAACGGTTGTGCGGATGACCCGGTTTGCCAACCTCATCGATCCCGACCGGCGGCAGATGAAGGTGGCACTGGGCGACGCGCTGCTTGGGGCATCGGCTTCTGCGTTCGAGATTCGCCGCAGTATCGCGGTCGATAACCAGCGCGCCGGGCTGCTCGTGGACGGTACGCCTGGGGCGATCCTGACGGGAACGCTGGTCGCGCGCGGCACATTTGGCGTCGTCACGCAGAGCGCCTCGACGCTGATCAGCAAAGGCAACCTGGTCTATGGCAACAGCCAGCAAAATCGGTCGGGCGAGAGTGGTCTGGCCGTGCCCGTGCCGCCAAGCTTGGTCGGCAAGTGAGGGCAACAATGGGCAGCTTCTCGCGCGCTTTGCGTAGCCCGTTTGGTCGCGGCTGCGCCGCACAACGGGCAATGTGGGCGCTGGCCCTGTCGACGCCTGCCTGCCAGACGCCAGCAACCAGTGGCGATGCTGTGGCCGCAGCGGCGGAGACCGCGGCCGCCGGCGATGGGGCCGCAGTCGACGCAACGTCCCGGGCCTCCGCAGATTCGGACACCGCTGACGGTCTTACGGTCGAGACATACGGCGGCGACGGGCTCGCAGCACTGCCGCAATGCACGACGGCGACGGACTGCCCAACAGCGCCTCCATGCCAACTGGCGCTGTGCACGTCCAAGGGCACTTGTTCCTACACCGTGCTCAGTGACGGCGCGGCGTGCACCGATGGCAATGCGTGCACGGCTGGCGACGCGTGCGCTGCCGGTTCGTGCCTCGGCGCAAGCCCAGTTGTGTGCAACGACGACAGCCCATGCACGAGCGACAGCTGCAACCCACTGGCCGGCTGCATCAACCTGCCGCTACCTGCCAGCGCGGCGTGCGACGACGGCGACCCCTGCACGGCCAACGACGCGTGCCTGGGCGGCAAGTGCCTCGCGGGTGTCGGCATTTGCCAATGCACCAGCAACGGCGACTGCGCCAAGTACGACGACGGCGACCTGTGCAACGGCAGCCTGTATTGCGACAAAGCGGCCGGACCACCATTTGTGTGCAAGCTCAACCCGTCGACCGTGGTAGTCTGCCCCAAGGACAAGGACGGCCTGTGCATCGCCAACATGTGCCTGCCGCAATCCGGTTCTTGCGCCATGGTTCCGGCTCCGCTCAACACCCCCTGCGATGACGGCGACTTGTGCACCAGCGGTGACGCCTGCGACAAAGGCCTGTGCCTGGGCGGCACCAACACCTGCTTTTGCAAGTCCAACGCCGACTGCGCGGCGCAAGAAGACGGCGACAAGTGCAATGGAACACTCTATTGCAACAAGGCCAAAGCCAAGTGCGAGCTCAACCCGCTGACCGTCGTCACCTGCCAGACCGCGAACGACACGGCCTGCAGCAAGAACCTGTGCAACCCGGTCAGCGGCACCTGCCAGGTCGTCGCGGTCAGCACCGGCAAAGCGTGCGACGACGGCAACACCTGCACGTCTGGCGAGAGCTGCCAAAAGGGCGCCTGCACGGCCACGGCCAACACCTGCCAGTGTGGCAAGGACGCCGACTGCGCCAAGCACGAAGACGGCAACGCTTGCAACGGGACGCTTTACTGCCACGCGGCCAGCGGCAAGTGCGTCGTCAATCCCGCTACCGTCGTATTCTGCGACACCGACGACGACCCGACGTGCCTGCGCGACGTGTGCGACCCCAAAACCGGCGTTTGCAGCCCGAGTCCCTTGCCCAAGGACGGCAACTCTTGCAGCGACGGCAACCCGTGCACCGCCAGCGATGCCTGCGCGGCAGGTGCGTGCAAAGGCGGCGCCAACACTTGCCAGTGCCAGAACGACTCTGAGTGCAAAGTCAAGGAAGACGGCGACTTGTGCAACGGCACGCTGTACTGCGACAAGGCCAAGGGCGTCTGCGAGGTCAATCCGGCGACCGTGGTGGCGTGCGCTGATGCGTTCGACAGCGCTTGCCTCGCCAATCTGTGCGTGCCCGCCACCGGCAAGTGCGCGATGACGCCGGTCTGGCAGGGCAACCAGTGCGGCGGTCAGAGTGTGTGCTCGGCCGGCGGATGGTGCGACCTCGGCCTTTGCGACGAAAAAGGTCTGGACGTCTGCCAGTGCCAGGCCGACAGCGACTGCGCAGGCTTTGAGGACGGCGACCTGTGCAACGGGACGCTGTATTGCGACAAGACCGCTGCCAAGCCAACCTGCAAAGTCAACCCCAAGACCGTGGTCGTCTGCGCGGCTCTCGGTGCAACGTGCACCCAAAACCAGTGTCAGGCCCAAAGCGGCAAGTGTCAGGTCGTCACGACCGGCGGCAGTTGCGACGATGGCAAAGCGTGCACGATGAGCGATGCGTGCCAGGCCGGGGCGTGTGCTGGCCTAGCCAAGGTGTGCGACGACGGCATCGCCTGCACCACTGATGCGTGCCAGGAGCCGTTTGGCTGCGTGTTCTTGCCGGGCAAGGCCACTTGCGACGATGGCAACGCCTGTACGTTTGGCGACGCTTGCGCCGGTGGACAGTGCGCCGGCACCAAGCTGCCGTGTGACGACGGCAAGCCCTGCACCGACGACGCTTGCGACGCGACCAAGGGCTGCACCCACTCGGCGAACAAGGCGGCGTGTAGCGACGGCGACGCGTGCACCCAGGGCGATGGCTGCGCCAGCGGCGCGTGCGTCTCCGGCCTGGCCAAGCCTTGCAACGACGGTGACCTATGCACTGTCGATGGCTGCGACAAAATCACGGCAGCTTGCGTCTCGCTCAGCATCGCCGCGACCTGCATCGACGCCAACCCGTGTACAGCCGACACCTGCGACCCCAAAGTGGGCTGCGCGAACTTGCCCGCAGCGGGGACGTGCAGCGACGGCAATCCGTGCAGCAGCGGGGATGCCTGCCAAAGCGGCGTGTGCCAGCCCAAGGGCCTGACCGTGTGCAGCGACGGCAATCCTTGCACCGACGACAGCTGCGACCCCAAGACCGGGTGCGTATTTGCGGCCAATGGCGCGCCCTGCGAAGATGGCGATGTGTGCAGTCTGACCCAAGTGTGCAAAGGTGGTTTGTGCACGGCAACCAAGGCGCAGGACTGCAATGACGGCAACCTATGCACCGACGACAGCTGCGACCCCAAGATCGGCTGTGCGGCAGTCCACAACACCAAAGGCTGCGACGCCACGCCGTGTACGCAAGGCAGCGTTTGCAAGGCCGGAAGCTGCGTCGCCGGACCGGTGGTTAAGCTGGGTGCGAGCGAATTAGAGCTTGGAGAGTATTTTCTGGTGAACAGTGTCGCGGCCTATCCCAATGGTGATTTGGCCGTCGCCGGCGGATTTTCGCAGAGCAGTAGCGGTGCAGCGCGCATCGGCGCCGATGGCAACGTAGTGTGGTCAGCGACGACCGACCAGAATTATGGTCCGATGCATGTCGCCATCCCTGCGGCGGACAGCAGCGTGGCGGTGCTGGGCAACATGCTGAACCAATTCGGCGCGTCGGTGCGTCGCCTCGGGGCTGACGGCAAGCTGCTGTCTGTGGTGGACACGTCGGGCATCGGTCCTTGGGTGGCGGTTGCGGCGCATCCTGCGGGCGGCTACTGGGCCGTGTCGACCAATTACCTGGGTGCATCGCTGATAGCGCGCATGGATGTCCAGTTCAAGAACGTCGCCATGATCCAGCTTTGCTCTGGGTGCGCGGGCCACGGGGTTGTGTCGATGGCCGATGGCCGCGCGCTGGTCGTCGGCTATCGCTCGCAGGCGAACAGCAACTTGACCGCCGGTTGGCTGGCAATCCATGGCAATGACGGTAAGCTCGTCAGTGAGCAGTTGGTCCCATCGCCAACGACCCACGTTAGGGTCGAAGCAGTGGTGGCGCGCAGTGGCGGCGGCTATCTCGCGGTGGGCTATGTGGGCAGCATCAATTCGGGCTCAGTCCATGCATTGTCGCTTGGCCTCAATGGCAACGGCAAGATTGTGTGGCAAAAAACGCCGGAATTTAGCTCAAACCGCTGGCTGCATAGTCTGGTCGCCACCCCCGATGGCGGCGCGGTGTTGGCCGGCGGTCGCACAGGCGTCGCCGGGGTCAGCAACGGCTGGCTCGTGCGCATCGACGCATTTGGCAACACCACCTGGGAGCAGACCTATGGCAGCCAGAAGGGCGAGGGCTTTCGGACAGTCACCTTGCGGCCAGACGGCGGCATCGCAGCGGCCGGCCACCAGTCTATCAATCAGCCGTGGCTCGTCCGTGCCGACGCCTGGGGCAATGCGAGTTGCTTGAACACCGGCAAGTGCCTCACGGTCGACCTCGACGGCTGCGACGACAAGGAAGTCTGCACGCTGGACACGTGTAGCGGCGCACAAGGCTGCCAACACGCGAAGATGCCGGAAGGTTCGCTGTGTGGAGACAACAAGGCCTGCGACGCCGGTGGCAAGTGCGGTGTGCCGATTGGCATGAAAGCCATCGCGGCCGGCGAATTCTGGATGGGCTGCGTTGACGGCGACCCGATTTGCGCCAGCGACGAGAAACCCGCTCACCTTGTTACACTCAAAGGGTATGCCATTGACCTGACCGAAGTCACAGTCGACGCCTACAGCGCTTGCGTCAAGGCTGGGGCCTGCACCGCGCCCGCCGCCTATGCCGCCAATGCCATGAACAACTACGGCGCTCCCGGTCGCGGCAGCCACCCGGTCAATGGCGTTACCTGGGACCAGGCCAACGACTACTGCACCTGGCGCGGCAAGCGTTTGCCCAGCGAGGCCGAGTGGGAAATGGCTGCGCGCGGTGGCTGCAGCGGCTACGCCAATGCCGACATCTGCAAGTCATTCCAGACGCTGCACCCATGGGGCAGCGCCGGGATCTCGTGCAAGTTCGCGCACGTGTTTGAGGGCGGCGACGGGTGTGCCACCAAAGCCACCGCGCCGGTGGGCAGCAAGCCGGCCGGCAACACGCCGACCGGCCTGTCGGACATGATTGGCAACGTTAGCGAATGGGTCGGCGACTGGTATGGGAGCGGCTACTACGCAGTCAGTCTGCCCAGCGACCCGACCGGACCGGCAACGGGCACGGCCCGCGCAGCGCGCGGCAGCAGCCTGACGACGGCGGGCGGTGGCTCGCGCACATCGGCGCGGTTTGCCCCCAACTTCACGGCTGGCGTCACGGTCGGCTTTCGCTGCGCGACCCACTACTGATCGCTACGGACGCTGCCGCCTGCGGCAACTAGTTGCACACGCCGACCACGCACTTCTTGCCGGTGGCGCAGACGTACCCCTCGGGATAGGCGACGTGCTTGCAGCCGCCTTTGGCCTCGCAACTGTCTTGAGTGCACGCGTTTTGGTCGTCGCAAACGATGGCCGTGCCGTAGCAGACGTCGTTGGCACACTTGTCGTTGGCCGAACAGGCGTTGGCGTCGTCGCAAGGCCCGCCGAAGGCGCTATGCAGGCAGGCGCCACTGCAGTAATCAGTGGTGCACAGGTTGCCGTCGTTGCAACTGGCCCACTGCAGATTGCCGCAGGGTGTCGTGCACTGGGTGTTGAGCCAAGGGTCGATTCGGGTGACCAGGGCGTCAAACGTGTTCGCCACGAACTCGCTGCCGCCCACCCAAATGGCGCCAGCCTTGTCACGCACAGCAGAGTCGAAGCGGCGGTTTGTCTGCGCCACTGGCAGTAGCTGCAGCTTGACGTCATTGCCGGTCCAGTCGAGGCGATGCGCAAACCCCTGTTGGGCGCTGCCATTGGTGCCCCAGGGTCCTGTGCCGACGACGCCGCCGTCGGGCAACGCGACCATAGCGGAGACCGAGTGTCCGATGGTGTTCGGGAAGTTCTTTTCCCAAAGCAGCGCGCCGGCCTGGTCGAAGTGCAGGAACCAGCGGGCGTACTTGCCGGTGATGGGCCAGGCGCCGCCCACGTAGACGGTGCCGTCGCTGGCGGTGGTCGCCGCGAACAGGAAGTCGTAGTACCCCGTGCCCAGGCGATGGACCTTGACTTTGTTCAGCCCTGGTAGGGACCACACCACGACTTCGCCGTCGGGTTGCCCCTTGGCGTCGGGGGAAGCACCGTCGGAATCGCCTACGGACAGCAAAAACTTGCCATCGCCCGTTGCCGCGCAAGCGTACACGTGCTGGTGCGCGAAGAACGGGTCGCCGTGGGTTGCAACTGCCATCAGGCTGCCATCGGTCTTGAAACGCGCTACCCATACGTCCTCGTTGCAGCCTGTGCCGCAAGTGGATCCCCAACCGCACACGTACATTTCGGTCGGCGTGAGCGGCGACAGCACGATGGCGACGCCGCGGTCGTCCAGAATCTCGGGCGTCTTGCCATTGCCGGGGTCGGTCTTGAACCCAAACGTGAACCGTGACAGTTGCTTGCCTTCGCCATCGAAACGGACGACCAAAGCCTGGTCGTTGTCTTGGCCCAATGCGTTGTCCCACGTGCCAACTGCCGCATAGGTGCCGTCTGGCAACTGCACGACGCCATCGAGCAGCGTCCCGCTGAGGTCGACATTGAGCTTCTTGGACCACAGCAGCGACCCGCCGCGGCCCCACCGCCACGCCTGCGACTTGGAAGCCGTCAACTTGTCCTGGGTCTGCGCGTAGCCTACGCCGATAGCGCCATCGTCCGTGGCAATCAGGTCAGCAACCAGGTCGCTGGTGGCGATGTCCGCGTACACTTGCTGCGCATACAACGGCTTACCACTGGTCTTGCATGAGCCTGCCATGCACGCATCTTCGCCTGTGCAAGTCTGGGCATCACAGGGCAGCGCATTGTTGGGGTAGTGGCACCCCTTGTCCTTGTCGCACGCGTTGTCGGTGCACGCGTTGAAGTCGTCGCAGTCCTTGGAGGTCAGGCCTTGGCACTTGCCTTGCTGACACCCTGACGTCGCGGTGCACTTGTCGCCGTCGTCGCAATCGTTGGCGTTGGACAGGTTGTCGCACGCGGCCTTGGCAAAGTTGCAACTGTCGTCGGTGCACGGATTGGCGTCGTCACACGAAATCGTCCCGGCGCAGTTGCCCGCCTTGCAAGTGTCCTTCTGGGTGCAGCCGTTGCCGTCGTCGCAGGGCTTGGCGTTGGGCGCAAATACACAGCCGAGCTTGCTGTCGCAGCTGTCGTCGGTGCACAGGTTGCTGTCGCCGCAATTGGCCGCTGGGCCAGACAGACAAATGCCAAAACTGCAGGTGTCGCCTCCGGTGCAGGCGTTGCCGTCGTCGCATTTGGTCTTGTTGTAGGTGTGCTGGCACCCGAGCTTGCCATCGCAGGCGTCATCGGTGCACAGCTTGCCATCGTCGCAGGCTTTGGGGTTCGGCGCAGCGCTACACTTTCCGCTAACGGTGTCGCAGACGTCGCTGGTGCAGAAATCGCCATCGTCGCACGACACGGCTTTGCCGGCTGCGCATTTGCCGAGCGCGCAGGCGTCGTTCTGCGTGCACGCGTTGCCGTCGCTGCAGGGGTTGACGTTGTCGGTTGCGGTGCAGCCCTTGGCCGGGTCGCACGCATCGTCGGTGCAGGCCTTGCCGTCGTCGCACGTCATCTTCTTGCCCGAACACGAGCCGTTGGCGCAGGCGTCGTTGCTGGTGCAAGCGCTGCCGTCGTCGCAGGCCTGGCCGGTCGCCGCGTGTGCGCAGCCGGCCACCGCATCGCAATTGTCTAACGTACACAGGTTTTTGTCGTCGCAATCGAGTTTGCCGCTGCCGGCGCACTTTCCGCCGCCGCAGGTGTCGCCAGTGGTGCATGCGTTGCCGTCGCTGCACTCGAAGGCGTTGGGCAGGTAGGCGCAACTGCCCTTGTCGCAGGTGTCGGTGGTACACAGGTTGTTGTCGTTGCACTGCAAGTAGCCACCGCATACGCCGGCCTTGCAGGCGTCCTTGACGGTGCAGGCGTTGCCGTCGTCGCACGGCGCGCCGTTGGGGTTCGCGGAGCATCCCGCTTTCTTGTCGCAGAAGTCGTCGCTGCACGCATTGCCGTCGTCGCATACCACGGACTTGCCGGCGCAGGTGCCGTTGGCGCAGACGTCCTTGTCGGTACAGGCGTCGGCGTCGCTGCACGCCACACCGTTGGCCTTGTGCTGACAGCCGCTGCTGGCGGTACAGCTATCGTCGGTGCACGGATTGGCATCGTCGCATTGGCTGGGCACGCCCAAGCAGACGCCGTCTTTGCACTTGTCGGCGGCGGTGCAAGGGTTGCCGTCAATGCAGGTGGTGTTGAGGTAGCTGTGGGTGCAGCCCTGACCCGGCGCGCACGTATCGCCAGTGCAGGCGTTGCCGTCGTCGCAGGCCGAGGCGGAAAGGGGCAACGAGACGCAGCCTTGCGGTTCCTGGCAGTTATCCGTCGTGCACGGGTCGCCGTCGCTGCATGTCTTGGCGCTGCCGGCGCACCAGCCGTCTTTGCAGGCATCAGCGTGGGTGCAGGCCTTGCCGTCGTCACACAGGGCCGTCGCCGCCGTGACTTTGCACAAGCCGGTGGTCGGCACGCACAGCGTCTTGCTGCACGCGGTGTCGCTGGCGGTTTTGCAGACGACCACCGTCTTGGGGTTGACCTTGCACGCGGGTTTGTCGCCTGTCTTGTCGCAGTAGAGCGTCCCGTTGCACAGGTCGCCGTCCTCGAACTGGCCGCAGTCGGCGTCTTGGACACACGCGCAGACCTGGGCGACCGAGCCCGCGCACTTGCCGAGTGCGCACCAGCCGCCACCGGAACACGCGCCGCCGTCGCCGCACTGGTTGCCCTGCGCCGCCGGTTTGATACCGCAGCCGCCGCTCTTGGGGTCACACTGGTTGGTCAGGCAGGTCTCGTCGAAAGCGTCGGGGCATACGACCAGGGTGGCTGGGTTGACCGCGCACTTGCCGGCCGCGATGTCGCAATACAGCGTGCCGTTGCACAGGTCGCCGTCTTCTTTGCTGGCGCAGTCGGTGTCCTTTTGACACTCGCACAGGTTGGCGCCGCCGATGCAGCTCCCCGACTTGCAGGTGCTCGAGGCGGTGCACGGGTTGCCGTCGTTGCAGGCGGTGCCGTCTTTGGGCAGTGCGATTTCGGCGCACTTGCCGGTCTTGGTGTCGCAGGTGTCGCGCAGGCAAGCGGGGTCGTCATCCGTGTCGCAGACCACCACGGTTGCCGGATTGACGACGCACTTGTTGGCTTTGAGGTCACAGTACAGGTTGCCGTTGCACAGGTTGCCGTCTTCTTTCTTGGCGCAGTCGCTGTCTTTTTGGCACTCGCAGGCGTTCACGGCCGCGGTACAGGCGCCAGCGTTGCAGGCTTCGTTGGGTGTGCAGGCGTTGCCGTCATCGCATGGCTTGCCTTCGTGGACAGGCTTGTATGTGCAGTTGCCGGTCTTGGGGTTGCACAGGTTTTGCAGACAGTAGGTGTCTTCGGCCGACTTGCAGGTGACGACGGTCGCTGGGTTGATCTGGCACTGGCTGGTGGCCTTGTTGCAGAACAGTATGCCGTTGCAGGCGTTGCCGTCTTCGGCCGAAGCACAGTCGCTGTCTTTTTTGCAGTAGCAGGTGTTGGTGCCGCCCAGGCACAGGCCGGCGTCGCAGAAGTCGCCTTGGGTGCACAAGTCGCCGTCGCTGCAAGGCGTGTTGGGCGGCGCCGTGACGAGCTTGCATTGGCCCGTGGCCGGCACGCAGGTGTTCTTCTGGCAAGCGCCGTCGCTATCCGTTGGGCACACCACCAGCGTGGACGGGTTGATTTTGCACGTGTATGGCGCGCCCGCTGCCTTATCGCAGTACAGAGTGCCGTTGCATGCGTTGCCGTCTTCGTATTTGCCGCAATCGGCGCTCGCCTTGCACTGGCACACCGAGTCGCCCGCCGTGCAAGCCCCCGCATCGCAGACGTCGCCGGCCGTGCACGGGTCGCCATCGTCGCAGGCGGTGCTGGCGGCGACCGGCAGATTCAAGCAGCCGGACAGCGCGTTGCAGCTGTCTTTGGTGCAGCTATTTTCGTCGTCGCACGCCAGTTGTCCGCTTGCGACGCAGCTACCAGCAAGGCAGGTATCCTTGGTCGTGCAAGCATTGCCGTCGTCGCAGGCCGCGCCGTCGCTGGCCGACACGGAACCGCAGGTGCCTTTTGCCGAGCAAACCGGCAACTGACAGGGCAGGGCGGGGCAGTCCGTGGCAGTCGCGCACTCTGCCTGCGGGGTTGGGCTGTCCGGGCCCTGCGCGTCGCCAATGGCCGGGTTGTCGGTCACTTCTGCCGCGTCGGCCGAACTTGCGTCGGGGCCATCCGTCGCTTCGGTCGTGGCGGCGTCGCTGCCCGATGCAACTGCTTCCCCGTCGCCTGCGAAAACGTCCGGACTGGCGCCCGTCAGCGTATCGGCTTGCGCGACGGCCGCGGCTGTGTCGGCCGGGGGCACCGTCGCCGGTGGTTGTTGGCACGCACACACTGAGGCCATGGCGCCAAGCGTCAGCGTGGCAACGCGAACAGAAATCGTGGTCTGCATGACGGGCCTCGGCCGACGGCGGGGTCCGAATTGTAGGCGGCCGTGCGGCAGCTGTGCAATGAACAAAGGGGGGCTTTGTTCAGATCGATGAAAGCACTATGGAAAATTGGAGGGCCGCGATCGCAGCGAGGCGCGCTCGGCCCCCGGCCACTTTGCGGTCGGACCTCTGAAGGGGGGCTTTATTCAGACGCATGTAATTGCTTGGTAATCGGAGCGGCGCGGGCGGCATGTCAGCCGAAATTGCAGAGGCGCGCGCAGTTGCGCCGTTGCGGACGCAGGCCTACCATGCCGACCCCAGGCTGAGGCCGCCGATGCACGACACCAAACCAAGCCTGACTGCGTTGCTCGTGGCCGCGGCCCGCGCCATACCTGGCCCGTTGCCGGCGGTAGACGCGCAGCTCGGTGCCCAGGTCGGGGGCAAGTTTGGCGCGGTCCTGGACCTCATCGCTTCGAACAAGGCGGGAGCGTTGCTCGCGCGAGCCGCGGGGCTTGCGCTCGTCGATCACATCCACCTGCGCACTGCGGCGCTGGACGGCGCCGTGGCCGAGGCGGTGGCGGCAGGTTGCCGGCAGGTGGTGGTGTTGGGCGCGGGCTACGACCGTCGCGCGTGGCGGCTCGACGCGCTGCGCGAGTGCATGGTGTGGGAGGTCGATCACCCGGCCACCCAGGCCGAGAAGCGCCGGCAGTTGGGCGACGCGCCGCCGGTGGCCGCACGCCTGGTCTGGGCGGCAGTGGACTTCGCGGTGGATGACCTCGACGCGCAACTGCAAGCCAACGGCCACGACCCCGAGCGCCCGACGTTGTGGCTCTGGGAGGGCGTGACCATGTACCTGCCGCAAGCAGCGCAGCGCGCAACCTTGGGCGTCGTGCAGGCGCGGTCGGCACCGCAAAGTTGGCTGGCGCTCAGCTACCTGACGCCGCAACTGTTGCCCGGCGGCAAGCTTGCCAAAGCGGTGGCTGCACAGGTGTTTGCAGGTATTGGCGAACCGCTTGTCGGGGCGATGTCGCGCACGCAGATGCGTGCTTTGCTCGGCGCCGCGGGCTTCGACCTCGCATCGGATACCGCCAACCCAGAGTGGGCCAGGCGCTTTGGTGGCAACGCGGGGGTCGCGTTTCTGTTTCGCTGCGAGCGGGTGGCCGTTGCGCTGCGTTCGCAAGGTAGCCCATGAAGCCGCAGTATCTAGCTGAAGCCCAAGCCGAGCTCGCAAGACGCGAGCCATTTTTCGCCGACATTTTTCAAACCTATACCGATCTTGCTTGGTCAACCGACACGGATTACTTTGCGGCGCTGGTCCGCAAAATTGTGGCACAGCAACTGTCGACCGCTGCCGCGAGAACGGTGCACGGCCGCGTTGTCACCCATCTGGGTGGCGCCATCACAGTCGCGGCGGTGCAGTCGACAACGTCGGAAGGCTTGCGTTGTTGCGGACTTTCGCGGACGAAAGTCAAGTACATCCTGGGTCTCGCAGAGCACGTCGCCGACGGTCGCCTCGATCTCGCCCAGCTACCTCATCTCGACGATGAAACGGTTGTCGACAAGTTGACGCAAGTTCCAGGACTTGGCCGCTGGAGCGCGGAGATGTTCCTGATGTTTACGCTAGGCCGGCCGGACGTGTTCTCGATGGGCGACCTGGCCCTAAAGCACGCCATGGCGCAGGCCTACAACAAGCCGGTCGAGACGTTTACGCAATGGGGGCCAAAGGTTGCGGACGGGTGGCGGCCGTGGCGCACCGTTGCTTGTCGTTACCTGTACGCCTGGCTGGACGGGGAACGCGTCAAGTTGAAAGCCGCACACAAGGCCGATGCGCCGTCATAGCCCACGAATCGCATAGACGTAGCTCGCGCGTGGTGCTCGCAGCCAGCGCTCGCGAATCGTTAACCGCAGTTCAGCCCATTGGCCAGGAGCCTCGACGAACTCGTCGCGCAGGGCCTCAGCCAAGGCCTTGTCGCCGCGGGCCTTGATCCCGGCGACCAGGGTCATCAGCGTCTGAACGACAGGCGTGACCTTGGCCGCGTCTATCGCAAAACAGCCGCGGTCCTGACCGTTGTGCGCGACCTCTGCTTCGCGCCAGACAATCGCTGCCGACTTCATCAGAAACCCGACCTGAATCGCAGCTAACTGGCTGTATGGCTTCGGCTTTCCTTGCGCGTCGTGCATCCCACCGGCGATGTGGCCGAAGCCCCAAGCGATGTCGGCGATGTGGGCACGCGTGCGCTCTGCCTCGGTCAGCTTGCCGCGGGCAACCAGCCAGTCCGCCAGGTACATTGCTGCGGTCTGCGCTTTGAGCTCCTCAAGTGTCGCTGCCAGCGGGCCGCCAAACACTTCGCCGTCTTTCTTGCCGGCAACCGCGTATTCGTGCGCCGGACCGAGGTTGTGCGCGGCTTCATGCAGGACCGTGCTCATGCGCTGCGGCTCAGGGTCGCTGGTGTAGAGCGCGTACGTGTCCTTGCAAAGCAGCGACGACACCTGGCCGGCGACCGTTGCGCGGCTATCGGGATCTGTCCCGACGTTGACCATGGCGACCGTGCGGCCGCGCCCCTCATTGGCGACTGGCCCCCAGTTGGGCAGGCTCTGGCCAATCGTGGCGCCAAACGGGCTGCGCGAATCTCCCGCGTTGAGGACGATCTCAATGAAATCTGGCAGATGAAACGACACCGTCCGCGCCACGTACGGTGGTCCGGCCAGCTGAGCCAGCGCCGTCTCCATCGCGCCCTTGACCGGGCCAAGCAGCGCCTGCCACTTGCGGCTGGCCTGGTCGATGCGCGCGAGCACGAGGTGAAAGCCCGCCTTTTGGCTACAAGGCTCGTGGTACGTCTCGTCCGGGCCGACGCGCAAGTACCAGCGCGAGTTGTCCACCGTCATCTTGGCCCAGGCCTCATCTGCGGTTGGCCAGCTACCGTCGCGGAACGCTTGCGCAGTTGCGGTCAAGTATGTGCGCAGCGCGCCCTCGTTTGGATCGGTAATTGCCGTGGCCGCCAACGCCAATTCCACTGCCACTGCCTGCATGTCCTGCGGCCAGGCTTCGTGGTAGGGTACAGCGGCGAGCTCGCCCGCGCGGTTGTACTGAACCACCGCGAACGGCCCCATCAGCTGCTTGCCGTCGGGACGCGCGGCAAGGGTCTCGCAGAACTTTGCATCGGCCTGAATGTCGGCTGGATACAGGCCACTCAGCTTCTTGCGTCCGCTGGCGATGGGGTTGCAACTGGGGTCGCGCTCGGTCTGCGGGGCCTCACACCAGGGCCCTTGGTTGCGGTACGACACGCTCTGACCATAAGTGTCGGTAACGCCCAGCGCGAGATCGAGCGTTCCTCCTTGTCGCGCGTACAGCCTCTCGATGTGTCCGGCGGCGGCGACGAGGTGGCGAACCATCTCGACCGTGCCGTCCTGCCGCGTGGCATCTTGGGCGAGGTCCGTCAGCAGCAGCGTGGGCCTGCTTTGGGCAAGCTCTTTGTCCAAGGCAACTAGCCGTACCGTGTCTGCCGCGCTTTTGCCGGTCGGTGTCGTCGGAGCGGCAAGGTCGGCCTGAAGGTGCTGGTCGGCTGCTCGCAGCTCTTCGTCCGTCCAGGCCTGGATTGACGCATACAGCGGCGAGCGCCACAGCACTGCAATCGCATCGCGCAGGCGATCCGGCTGGTCATCGCGCACGCGGAACAATGGCAGATTCAGTGCGGCGGCCCGCCGATTCCAGGCGGCGCGATCCACCTTTGGCGGAATCGGCGGAGTCGGCTCGACGGCGGCGGCCTGTGGTGGCTCAGGCACTTTAGCTGGCGGTTTTTGGCACGCGACTGTCCACAAAGCGATGGCCAGGAAGAACCTACGGTGGTGCATCGTCAGCTGCTGCGCCTGCCCGCGGCGCGGAGGTCGTGAGCGTAACCCAAACGCCGGCCGCATTTTCTAGGGCCTAGAAAATTACGGGCGAAACGCTGACGCCACCGGCCAAACACAAAGGGGGGCTTTGTTCAGATCGTTGATTACATTGCATTCTCCACGGCGCACCGGCGCCGGCCGTTGCTGACGCTACGCTCCGCTGCCCAGTTCCGCCGTCAGACCGAGATCCAGCGCCAGCCGCCCGGTGCGAGCCACCGCCGCAAACGTGTACAGCGGAAAGCGCACCGCCTTGGCCTGCTGCCCTTGCAGCGC
>SXRM01000429.1 GCA_005792545.1 Pseudomonadota bacterium
CCCAGACTGCCTTCAAAGTGTCTGTAAATCAGCGGCCTTACATGACGACCACACATAACCGAACAGGCATGTCGCCAACCAGTTGATTCTGCTAGCTATGCCTTCGTGGTCAAGCGCACTCTCTGCGATCTGCGCCCCTGCGCAGGCGGCAGTTGCGCGCCCGGCAAGGCGCAGGCATGCTCGGACGGCAACCCGTGTTCCGACGACAGCTGCGACCCAAAGGCCGGCTGCATATTTGCCAACAACACTGCCGCTTGCAGCGACGGCAATGCCTGCACCCAAGGCGATGCGTGCGCTGCGGGCAACTGCACACCGGGCGCGTCCAAGACCTGCGACGACGCCAACCCTTGCACGACCGACAAGTGTGACCCCAAGCAAGGCTGCGCAACGGCGCCCAACAAGCTGCCTTGCAGCGACGGCAACGTCTGCACAGACAGCGACAATTGTCTGGACGGCACTTGCGCCGGCGGCACGCCCAAAGTGTGCGACGACGGCAAGGTGTGCACGACCGACTTGTGCGACGCCGCCAAGGGTTGCATCCAGGTCAGCAACGCCGAGCTTTGCAGCGATGACAACGCTTGCACCAAAGGCGACGAGTGCAAGGGCGGCAAGTGCCTCGCCGGCAAATTGTTGGACTGCGGCGATGGCAACCCGTGCACGGACGACAGCTGCGACACCGACAAGGGCTGCGTCTCGCTGGCCAACACCGCTGCGTGCGACGACGGCAGCGCCTGCACGACCGGCGATGGCTGCAAAGACAAGGCCTGCGTCTCCGGTGCAAAGCTGAACTGCAACGACGGCAACCCGTGCACGGACGACACATGCGACCCCAAGACCGGCTGCAGTTGGAAACCTAACAGTGCACCGTGCAGCGACGGCAACGTCTGTACCGAGTCCGACGCCTGCCAAGACAGCATCTGCACACCCGGTACCGCCAAGGCTTGCGACGACGCCAATCCCTGTACCAGCGACCTGTGCCACCCGAAGAACGGCTGTGAGACTACCGCCAACACCAACCCGTGTGACGACGGCAGCGCTTGCACCAGCGGCGACATTTGCAAAGACAAGGCCTGCGCGCCGGGCGCTGCGGTCTCGTGTGACGACGGCAACCCGTGCAGCGACGACAGCTGCTTGGGCAAGACCGGGTGCTTCCACAAGCCCAACGCCGCCCCCTGCAGTGATGGCAACACCTGCACCGAGGCGGATGGCTGCGCCGCCGGCGCGTGCGCGCCCGGGTCGGCCAAAGTCTGCGACGACGGCAAGCCGTGCACGGCCGACGCTTGCGACCCCAAGACGGGCTGCGCGTTTCCGGCCAACCAGGCACCGTGCGACGACGGCAGCGTCTGCACGGTCGGCGACAAATGCGCCAATGGAGACTGCAAGCCCGGCGCGGCGCTCGGCTGCAGCGACGGCAACCCGTGCAGCGACGACAGCTGCGATGCGGGCATGGGCTGTGTGTTCAAGGCCAACGCTGGGACTTGCGACGACGGCAACGCATGCACAACTGGCGACGCTTGCAGCGGCGGTGCCTGCGCGGCCAAGGCACTGAAAGACTGCGACGACGGCAAAGTCTGCACCGCCGACCTGTGCGACCCCAAGGCTGGTTGTGCAAGCCAGCCTAACGCCGCGCCGTGCGACGACGGCAATGCCTGCACGGTCAACGACGCCTGCAAAGGTGGCGACTGCGGCGCTGGTGCCAAGTTGGCTTGCGCGGATGGCAATCCGTGCACGGACGACGCCTGCGACAAGCTCAAGGGCTGTTACTTCGCCAACAACACCGGGTCGTGCAACGACGGCAACCTGTGCACCGCACCCGACGTCTGCACCGGTGGCACCTGCGCGCCCGGCAAGCCCGCCAACTGCGATGACGGCAACCTGTGCACCGACGACAGCTGCCCCTACGACAAAGGCTGTATCAACGCCGGCAACACCAAAGTGTGCGACGACGGCAACATGTGCACCACCAGCGACGCCTGCAAAGCCAGCGTTTGCTTAGGCGGCGCCAAGCTGCCGTGCGACGACAACAACGCCTGCACTGACGACAGTTGCGACCCCAAGATTGGCTGCGTGTTCAAGAACAACACCGCGCCGTGCAACGACGGCAACGGCTGCACGACCAACGACGCCTGCGCCAGCGGCAAATGCGCGGGGCCGACGCCCTGCGCCAAGGACGGTATCTGCAACGGCAGTGGCGCCACGGCCAGCTGTGCGTGCAAGTCCGGTTTCGTCGGCAATGGCTTTGTCTGCCAGGACGCCGACGAATGTCTGCTCGGCACCGCTGGCTGCCACAGCACCACGACTTGCAACAACACCACCGGCAGCTTTGAGTGCCTGTGCAAAGCCGGCGTGCAGAACTGCGACGGCACGCTCGCCAACGGCTGCGAGTCCGACCCCGCAACCGACAACAAGCATTGCGGCGGCTGCAACAAGCCATGCGGGGGCAGCGAGGCGTGCGTCAACAAAGTCTGCGTGTCGAGCGCGGGCCAGATTGCGTTTACCAACCCTGGCAGCCATGCCTGGGTGGTGCCAGCCGGCGTGACCAGCGTGAGCATGCTCGGCGTGGGCGCGGGCGGCGGTGGCGGCGGCGGCACCGACGGTGGTAACGGTGGCCGTGGCGGCGGCGGCGGCGCGCTGGTGTGGGGCAACAGCATCGCGGTGACGCCCGGTGAGACGTTGACCATCGTCGTCGGCGCCGGTGGCACCAATGGCGTGCACGATGGCGCTGGTCAGGCCGGTGGCGTGACCGAAATCAAGCGTGGTGGCATCGTGCTGCTGCAGGCCAATGGCGGTCAAGGGGGGCAGGCCAAGACGGGCGCCGGCTTTGCAGGCGCTGCGGCGCAGATTGGCGCATTTCCGGGGAACCAGGGTGGCGGCAATGGCGGCGCTGTCGGCTTGTCGAACGGGTGTGGCGGCTCCGGCGGCGGCGGTGCGGGCGGCTACGCCGGCGCGGGCGGCTTGAGCGGCGATGCTTGTGCGGTCGGCAACATCGGCAGCGGCGGCGCGGGCGCGGGCGGCGATGGCAGCAACAGCAACACTGCGGGTGGTGGCGGCGGCGTTGGCTTGCTCGGTCAGGGCAGCAACGGTGCGATTCAGGCGGGCGGCGGCTCGGGCAGCGATGGCGCGGCAGGTGGCGGCGGATCCGGCGGCGCCAATGGCCAGCCAGGTTCGGGCCTGAGCGGCGGCAACGGCGGCAACTACGGCGGTGGCGGCGGCGGCGCGCACGACACGCCCAATGGCCCTGGGGGCAAGGGCGCTGGCGGCGCCGTTCGCCTGATGTGGGGCGGCGGCCGGTCGTATCCGGGCAACGCGGGCGACAAGTAGGCGTGCGTGCCTTGACTGGCCAACGCCGCGGGTCGCACACACTTTCTTGTTCAGGCCTTGACGCCAAGGGCCTTGGTGCCTACGTTTTGGCCGCTGGCGCTTTGACGTGCCACGCGGGGCGGTGGATGCGGATGGGCGGTGCGATACGGGCGAGCGCGCGCGCGCTGGGCTGGCTGCGCACGTTTTCGGCGTGGTTGCTCCTGGCGCTCGCCGTGGACCTCGTCGCTCTGCCTGTGCCTGCAGACGTCGACTGCTCGAGCTGCGATGCGCAGCCGCAGCAGAGCGCGCCCGACGGCGATGGCGACGAAGAGCGCCTGCCGCCACACGGCATTCACGCGGCGATACTGGCCACTACGCCGCTGTTGCTGCGCAAGGGGCACGCCTGCCGTGGCGATGACGAAGCCGTGCCGCGGTCGCCGTACCTGGACCGTCTGCTGCGCCCGCCCAAGGTCGCGTAGTTCGGCCGGCCGCGCAGCGTTGGTTTGCTGCCGGCCCGCCCGGGGCGTGCTGTCCTGGTTCGTTTTCGCAGCGCATGAGCCGCCCGTCTGAGGTTGGCTGTGTGGCCGCGCCTGAGCCGGGCATGCAACGCTGGTAACTCTGCCAAACCACATCGCGCGACGCGTAGATCCGCTGGGTCCGCCGCGCCAGGAGTTCCTGCATGAAAGACCTGTTCTCCACTGCCGGCGCCGACTTTCGGGCCAGCATTGTCGTGTTTCTCATTGCCGTACCGTTGTGCCTGGGCATCGCGCTCGGCTCCGGTGCGCCGCTGCCGGCTGGCATCGTCGCTGGCATCGTCGGCGGCATCGTCGTGGGTGCGCTGAGCGGTTCCGCACTGTCCGTGTCCGGGCCGGCCGCTGGTCTGACCGCCATCGTCGCGGCGGCCATCGTCGGGCTGGGTTCATGGCCAGCGTTCCTGACTGCCGTGGTCATCGCCGGCGGCTTGCAACTGGCGGCCGGCGCAAGCAAGCTCGGCTCCATCGCCGACTTCGTGCCCAACGCGGTCATCCGCGGCATGCTGGCTGCGATTGGCCTGCTGCTCATTCTCAAGCAGTTCCCGCACCTCATCGGCTACGACAAAGACTACGCGGGCGACTTCGCCTTCAGCCAGGCCAGCGGCGAGAACACTTTCTCGGCGCTGCCCCACGCGCTGCAAGCCGTCACCCCAACGGCGGCCATGGTGGGTGCGCTGGCCATGGCCATCCTATGGACCTGGGAACGCCCCTGGCTCAAACGGATTGCGGCACTCGCGGCCGTGCCGGGGCCACTGGTCGCGGTCCTGGCGTCGGTCGCGGCAAGCAAGGGCCTGGCCGCGTTGGGCACCGCCTGGACGTTGGAGTCGGAGCACCTGGTGCAACTGCCTGAGGTGCAAAGCGCTTCCGGCTTTCTTGCCCACTTGAGCTTTCCAGACTTCGCGCGTGTCACCGACCCCGCAGTTTGGAAAGCTGGTGCGACGCTCGCCATCGTGGCCAGCCTGGAGACGCTGCTCGGCGTCGCCGCCGTCGACAAGCTCGATCCGCTGAACCGCGTGTCGCCGCCCAACCGCGAATTGATGGCGCAGGGTGCCGGCAATATGCTGGCCGGTCTTTTGGGCGGCTTGCCGATGACCAGCGTGATTGTGCGCAGCTCGGCCAATGTCAATTCCGGCGGCCGCTCGCGCCTCTCGACCATCCTGCATGGCATCTTGCTGCTGGCGGCGGCGCTGTTTGCCGCGCGGTGGCTGAACCTGATTCCGTTGGCGGCGCTGGCGGCGATCCTGGTGTTTACGGGCTACAAGCTGGCCAAAGTCGAAATCTTTCGCGAGCTGTGGGCCCAAGGCAAAGAGCAGTTCATTCCGTTTGCCGTCACCATAGGCGCCATTCTGATTACGGACTTGCTCAGCGGCATCCTGGTCGGGATTGCGGTCGGCATCTTTTTTCACATCCAGGCCAACTTCCGAACTGCCGTCACGCTGGTCCACGACGGACCCAACTATCTGCTGCGCCTGCGCAAGGACGTATCGTTTTTCGTCAAGCCGACGCTGCGCCGCACGCTGGAGACCGTCCCGCGCGATGCCTTCTTGCTGGTAGACCTGTCCGCTGCCGATAGCATCGACCGCGACATTATCGACGTCATCAACGAATTTGCGCACCACGCCCAGCTCAAGAACATTACGGTGCAAGTGCGCCGCAATCCGACGCGCCCGGCCCACGCTGCAATCCGCTTTGACGCCAAGCCGGCGCCAGAGCCCTCCACCATTCCCGCTGAGGTGACCCCATGAATTCCTACGAACGACTTTTGCTTCACAACAAGGCCTGGGCAGCAGAGCAGGTCGCCGAAGACCCGGAGTATTTTGCCCGACTGGCGTCCATTCAACGGCCAGAGTTCTTGTGGATTGGCTGCAGCGACAGCCGCGTGCCTGCCAACTCGATTACCGGCACCCAGCCCGGCGAGGTGTTCGTCCACCGCAACGTCGCCAACCTGGTTGTCAACACCGACCTGAACCTGCTGACCGTGCTCGAATACGCGGTCGTCTACCTGGAGGTCAAGCACATCATCGTGTGCGGGCACTACGGTTGCGGCGGTGTCAAGGCGGCGATGTCTCGGCACAGCTTCGGCCTCATCGACCCGTGGCTGCGCAACATCAAAGACGTGTACCGCGTCCACGAGGCGGAATTCAAAGCCATCGCTGACCCCGAGACCCGCTGCAACCGCCTGGTCGAGCGGTCGGTTGTTGAGCAGGTGATGAACCTGGCCAAGACCACAGTGGTGCAGCGCGCGTGGCAGAAACACCAAAGTCCGCATCTGCATGGGTGGGTGTACGGGCTGAACGATGGCGTGCTCAAGCCCTTGGTGCGCAAGGGGCCGGGAGTCGAGCTTCCCGAAATCTACCAGTATGACGACGTGTAGCTGCTGACCGCTTGACCGCTACCAATCCTGTGCGCAGACAGCGAACGCGGGTTCGGCAAGTCGCGGCGTCAGGTCTGCGGCAAGCTGGCGGACCACCGTGTCGGCTGCCTCGCTGTCGCCGAACACGTAGAAGCCACTCCAGTTGTCCCAGCCGACGCTCAGGCGCATGCCGGGTCGCGCAACGGTCGCGACAACTTCGTCCAGGCCAAACAGCGGCGTCGTGGGTGTCCCGAAACCGTGGACCTGCCGCAAGTAGTCGCACACCGGACCGGCGAGGTCGTAGCTGGCTTCGAAGACCTCCCAGCTTTGGCGGCCGGAGGCCGTGGTGGTCAGGATGGCGGTGAGTGGTCGGGTAGCCATGCGCCGAGGATGCGCCGAGTCGTCGGGCGCGGCAAGGGGCATTGAACAGGCTTGAATGCTTGGGTTTGCTGCTGACCAAGGCGACGGTGTTTCGTTTGCCGATTCGTCAGTCCGGCGCTACGCTATATAGGATCGCGATGACCCGAGGTCATCTGCGATCGCTGTTCTTGCTTGCTCAGTGGGTCGCAAACTCGCGGCTTTGCAAGCCGACTCGTCGCTCCTTCCTTGCGGCAGGTTTGATCGCACCTCAAGGCGATTCTGTATAGCTTGGTCGGCGCGTCGCCGCCGTGGATTTCGCGATGCCCAAGGTACTGCCCATCGGGGCCATGCACTTCCGCAGCGCGCGCCAGCGCGACGACCTGAGTTACGTCGACAAGTCCGCGTATATCGGCCGTGTGCTGCGCAGTAGCGCCTTTGTGCTCGTGCAATGCCGGCCACGCCGCTTCGGCAAGACCCTGAATCTCAGCATGCTGCGCGAATGGCTGCATAGGCCCGCCGTGCCCGAACTGGGGCCCGATCCGTTCCGCGACATGGTGGTGCTGCGCGACGAATTGGCGTGTAGCAACCGCGAGCGGCACGCGGTCCTGCACCTGTCGCTCAAGGGCTGCAAGTCGAGTAGCTGGGCGGCAAACATCGACGCCATTCGCTCGGCCCTGCACGATGCGTGGTCGCAACTGCGCATACCAGACCGCGAAGTGCCCACCTGGTTTCGCCCCCACCTCAGCGGCTTTCAGCGCGCCAAGACGCCGGCTGCGCAACTGTCGATGGGGCTCAAGCGCATGGCGACGGCCCTGTACGAGGTGACCGGCACGCCTGTGTGGCTGCTCATCGACGAATACGATGCCCCCATCCAGACCGCCTGGCAGCACGGCTACTACGGCACGGCCGTCGATTTCCTGCGACCTTTTCTGGGTGAGGCCCTCAAAGACAGTAACGTTGTCCAGCGCGCAGTGCTGACCGGCATCTTGCGGGTCGCAAAGGAAGGCATCTTCTCTGAAATGAACGGCGTCGTGGTCGATACGGTCCTTGACGAAGCGTTCGCCACCGATTTCGGCTTCACCGAACAAGAGGTTGGCGACCTTGCTGGCGACGATGCGCGCCTGCTCGAAGAACTACGCAGCTGGTACAACGGCTACAACATCGGCGGCAATGCCATCTACAACCCCTGGTCCGTCGCCAATGCCCTGAGCGCGCCCCACCGGCCCATGGACGTGCATTGGATGTCTTCGGGCGGCCTTGAAATCATCGAGCGCATCGCCACCCGCTACGCACCGTCTTCCACACTGACCATGGAAAGGTTGCTGGCCGGTGAGTCGGTGCCGATGGAAGTGGTCCAGGGCGTCACTATGCCCGAGATCGACCGGGTTCCCGACATGCTGCTGAACGTTCTGCTGCACACCGGCTATGTGACTGCAACGAGCGTCCGGGCTACGCAATCTGGCCAGGAAGCGATGGTTCGACTGCCCAATCGGGAGATTGCGCGATGCTCGCTGGGCGTCTTCGACAGGCTGGTCCGCAACAACCTGCAGCTGCTCAACAGCACCGAGCCGCTGGTGCGCGGCTTGCTCGACGGGGACGCACCGTTGGTCGAGGCGGTGCTGGGTTCGCTAGTCCGCAATCTGCTGAGCTACCACGACCTCGCGGACAAGACACCCGAGCGCATCTACCACGTGTTCGTGCTCGGGCTGTTGGCGCGGCTGCCGCCGGGCTACCGCGTGTCGTCGAATAAGGAGTTTGGCGAGGGTCGACCCGACGTGGTGATTGAAGCCGGCGCCGAAGACCAGCCCTCGGCGCTGCTGGAGTTCAAGACGGGTCGGTCGGCCAAAACGGCATGTGAGGTCGCGGCAGCGCAGATTGAGGCCAAGCGGTATGTGCAGGGTGTGCGCAGTCGACCGGTGTTTGCGTGGGCGGTCGGGTTTAGTGGCAAGGGCGTGGTGGTGCGGAGGGTGGCGGTGGGCGATGGTGGGTAGGCAGACAATCACCTATACAGAATCGCCTTGAGGTGAGATCAAACCTGCCGCAAGGAAGGAGCGACGAGTCGGCTTGCAAAGCCGCGAGTTTGCGACCCACTGAGCAAGCAAGAACAGCGATCGCAGATGACCTCGGGTCATCGCGATCCTGTATA
>SXRM01000430.1 GCA_005792545.1 Pseudomonadota bacterium
CTTGCCGCCGCCGAAGTTCGTTTGCAGCTCGACGACCGGGTCGCCGCCATTGCCTGTCAGGCGCTCCATCGCGCCTTTGAGGAGCTCGGCGAGGCCGTCTGTGATGTACGTGCGGCGAAAAAACTCCTCTGGGTCCACGTACTCCGGGCCGCCCTTACCCTGCGCAACGTTGTGAAGGTCGGCCGCGTAGTCGGCTTGCAGGTAGTTGCCTTTGGCGACGTCGTCGTGTGGCGTGACGACTTCGCGCCACGGCAGCAGGCCCGCTTTGGGCGTGCCGTCAACGCCAGTGGACTGGTAGCGGGTCTTGTTGCGGGCCTGCTCAGCAAAAACCGTGCGCTGTAGGTCGGCGCGTTGCTCTCGGACCTGCTCGGCTTGTGCCGCGGCGCCAACGGCCAGCAACAGCCGCTCCATCGTGTCGAGCGCCCGGTAAGCGTCGTCCGAGGTGAACGTGCCGTCGTGGGCGTGGGCGTTGCGGATTTCGCCGAGTTCGTGGACCCAGTTGCGTTCCGCCGGGCCAAGAACCTTGGCGAAGCCTTCGCCCCACAGCAGTTTCATCGCCTTGAGCATGGCGTAGTTGTCCCAGCGCAACCCGCCGCTTGGCGCCGGCTTGGCTGCGCTGCCCAGTGCCGCCGTGGTCTTTTCCAGCCAGTAAGGGCCGAGGTTGGCCGGCAGTTCTCGGGCAACGAACGGTTCCAGGCCCGCAAGTAGGGCTTCGAGGCCGCGGGCTACGCGGTCGCGGTTGGAGAGGGACATTGTGGCTCCTTAGCGCTCCTGCGCAGTTGCGGCAAATGCAGCACGCAGTGCGTCGCCAAACGCCTTGGCTTGAGTGCATTGGTGTTCGATAGTCAGCCAAGCGCTTGCAATGCTGCTTCGGTGCGCGTCGTAGATTGGTCTGTTCTTTCGATACCGGCCGCCGTGCTTGCGCACAAACTTGAGATCCGGTGGCTGCCGAACCAGCAGTGCCTCTGGCTCGGGCCTGCACTCAATTCCCTGCCCAACAATGGGATTGCCGACAAATAGCCCGGCAAGGACCCACGCCTCCGTGCACTTCGACGGCATGCAAAAGGTCGACCGTGCGGGCAGGTGCGCCTCACCGAGCCAGTCGAGCGCAATTGCCGCCAGTGCCCCGGTGGTGTCGCTTGGCGGCGGACAGGGTTGGGCACAGTCGACTTCGCCGTCGTCCGCAACATCCGCGTCGAGGTGGATCACGACTACGTCTTCATCTTCGGCAAGTTGGCCGATGCCGCCCTGTGCGCGCGTTTGCCGGCACCAGTCGCGTACGCCCTTCCAGCCACCACCGAGTTTGCCGTGTCCACCTGCGACGCACACTTCTGGCTGCAACAACACCGGTACGTATTCGCCGAGGATCGCATCAGCGGCGGCTTGGATAACCACGAAGTCCGTCGGCCCCTCGCAAGCAACAAGGAGCCGCTTAGACATCAGGCACCCCGCCGCCCAGGTGGCCCATGACCCACAACCGCGAAAGCGTCCAACCCTCGTTGACCATGCGCTTGAGCTTGGCGTCGAGGTGCACGCGCCGGATCTCAGTGCGCCCCTTGTTGGTACGGTCGACCGTAAACAGACGAAAGCGGTCGTCCTGCATGGGCAAGCCGTCGAGCATGAGTGGGTTGTGGGTCGTCAGCAGCAGTTGGCGTGGGCGGCTTTCGGCGTTCCTCTTTTGCTGCTGGGCGAACACGAATTGCGCGACGTCCGCGTGCTTGCCGCCGGGCTTGGGCGGTTTGGGGGCCTTGCTGTCGCTAGCGACAACCCAGCGGCACAGCGCCGCCATCAGCGCCCGCGCAAGCCGCGGATTGACTGCGTGGTCCAGATTCTCGACGGCAGCGAACCGCGGCGCCGCACCGTAGCAGAGCAATTGCGCGAAAGCCACGAACAACGCACCTTCGCTTGCGTCGTAGCCCGACACGAGCTGCTGCATAAAGCGGTCGCGAAAGACGAGCACGTGCCGTGTCGTGGCAACGTCTGGCGACAAAGGCGCCTCGCTGTGAGCCACTGTGCCGACATCGTCCGCCCAGCCAATCATCGCGCAGAGTTCGGCAGCGTGGCCTGCGACAGGTTTCTCGCCTAGTCGACGCCGAGCCCCATCGCTGAGGGCCGTCGAGTCGAGCATTTCGCCATAGGCTTCCGCAAGACGACCACCAGACAGGCCCAGCGGTTCTTGCTGTTGAGGATCAACAACTGTGCCTCGCAGGTTGGCGGTGGTCGGCGTGTAGATCCGGAACGCGCTAAGGCTGTCGACGAGTTTTGCGCCGTCGGACTCTGGCGCCATTTCGACGCGCTTGAGCGCAACAAGGCCGGCGTTTGGGTCGTAGGTGGGCTCGCCGTTGCGCGCCACCCTGGCCGTATTGGCCTCGTTCAGCCTTTCCGATGCGAACTGCCACGTCGACGACACCTTGTCCTTGTCCTGGTTGGTGACGGCGATGTCGAGCCTTGCCGCGCCGTAAGTTGCCGATAGTTCGATATTTGTGGCCGGATCGATGCCAGCGAAGGCGCTGCGGTACAGCCAAGGCAGGCCGGGGCGCACTCCACGCTCCCGCAACGACGACGCGTTCACCTTGCCTGACGCGGCCGCGCCAAGCAGGCCAATCGCTTCCAAGAACGCGCTTTTGCCGGTGCCGTTCGCGCCGATGAATACGTTGACCCGGCCCAGATCGACTTCGACATCGGCCAGTGACTTGAACCCGCGAATGTGAATCTTGCCGATCATTGGTCGCTGGCTCCGATTAGATGCCGGTCGGCCGGAGCCGCCGAGCCGCAAGATGTTGCCACGCTAAAACAAATCCCGCTGCGCCGGCCCACCCGTCTCAGCGGCGACGTTGGCCGCCAACTTCTCCAACTCCGGCCAGGCAATGACCAGGCCGTTGTACGCCCGGCCTTCCTCGGCCCACCCCTTGCGCTCGCAGACGTTGTAAAGGCGGTAAGCGAGGTCACGGGCCGGTGCTGCGCGTGCCCCGAGTGCAGCGACCAGTTCGGCGGCTTTGGCCTCGCCCTTTTCGTCCAGCCGCTTGATGAGGTGCTGCGCGGCTTCCCAAACAGTCGGCCGGCGGTCGTGTGCTGGGTCCCAGTTGGCGGGCAATTCCGCGCGCTTGTAAAGGCGCACCTTGCCGGCTGCGGCGTGCAGGATGCCGGCTTCGGCCACGCCTTGCACGCTGACGTTGCGGGCTTTGGCGAGGGTTTCGGCTTCGCCGTAGGGACCGGCGTCGAATGCGCGGGTTTCGAACCAGGTCAGCGCAAAGCGGGTGTCGGGGTCGAATTCGCCTTCCTGTTCGGCCAGGTATTCGTCGAGCGCTTGGTTGATGAGTTGCAAGGCGGTGCGCACGGTCATGGCAGCGCCGTCGGCTTCGAGCACGCGGGTGCAGCGCGAGTAGATGGCCATGCCGGGGCCGATCGAGGCTTGGGCCATGTCGACCGGGGCGATGTTGCCGTGTTGCAGGGCTTTGAGGGCGGCGGGGAGTTCGGCGCGGAGCTGGCGGCGAAAGTCGGCGCGGGTGATCGTCGGGGCGGTTGGGGGGCGTTTGCGGCAGACTAGGACGATGCTGGTGGCTAGGGCGTTGGAAGCTTGTGCGCGCATCCGAGTCCGGCCCTCAGTATGAATTGGGATCGTGCCCGTTGTTTGCAAGCCCGATGCGACCAATGCACCTAGAAACGTCTCCCAACCCGTCGACGCCGAAACCGTCGCTCCGTCCACTTCGTCATCCTCAGACTGCTTGTACGCGTAGTAGAGCGTTGCAGGGGCGGCCGGTGCCATGGCGTCGACTATTCTCGACACTGCAACGCCGATTCGATCCTCGAAGAACCGAAGGGCAGCCTCGCGACCTCCACGCCGATTCGGCTCAGAAATAATTTCAGCGTCTTTTGGCGTAAGTACTGTTGAGAACAGCTCCGGCAGAATGCTGGCCGCAGCGATGCGGAGCCACACGTAGAAGCAGTCTGAAAGGTCCGCATAGGCAATGTTGTCGTAGTAGGGCGGGTCGGAGGAAATCACTTCCAGCGGGCCTGTCGATAGGTATGTTGCGGCATCTGCTTGGTAGGCTTTTCCGTTTGCGCTCGACTGCGGAACCGCGGAGATCAACACATCAGCCGTTCCATTAGCCAATCCCTCTAGGTCACCGCCCGTAGATGAGAACGGGTTGGTCTCCGCAAAATCCCAAGTCATTTGAACCGTCTGCCTGCCGAACGCGCGGGACAGCTTCCCCTCATCTGGTCGCCAATACGAGAGAGTCGTTGAAAACCGCGCCGCCTTGCTCGCGCTGAGGGCTGCGAGCAGGCCAATCGCGTTCGCATACTCCTTGCTTGCTGCGCTGTTGACTAGGTCTGACCAAACTCGATGTGGGACACCTGCGGCAAGTCTGCAAAACTCATCAAGAAATACCGCTTGGCGTGGGGTTTGAAGCTGGACGTGGCGACTAATGCCGTAATTCTGTACGCGAAACCCGAGGGCCTGCACCGGCAAATCCGTGTCCGGCGCACCAGCGGGCACCTGAACTCGCGCCACAGCTTCCTGCTCATCGGTCGGCGACAGGTATACCCGTCCACGCTTGCCTTCAGCGACAACAGTCATTAGTCGGTCGCGCAATCCGCCACCTTGCCCTTGCTCCCGAATGTATGCCGCGGGCATCGGTTGTCCGCTCAGCAAGCACGCAAAATCGCCTCGCCCCGTCTTCGTCCCCGCGTCCACCGCCGCCACATCGCCCGGCTTGCCAGTCCGCACCTCAAACCGCCAAGTCCGCTGCGCCCGATCCACCACCGGCTCAACCCACGCCTCCTTGCCCGGCTTCTTGCTCAACCA
>SXRM01000047.1 GCA_005792545.1 Pseudomonadota bacterium
GACCAGCGAATACTTGCGCGATTACGCGTTTTGCCTTTGCCCGGACGACGCTGACCGGCCGATGCGGGTGCATTTTCGCCTGAGCGACGCCGCAGAGGGCGAGCACGGCAATGTCAAGGTGGCCGAGAACAAGGACCGCGTCTTTGTGCTGGCCAGGGGCACAAGTGCCGCCGAGTTTGCGACGCAAGAGCCGGGCCAGTCTGGGCCGGAATTGGTGATTCGCTTTGCGTACCGGCCGGCGACGCTAGCCGACTGGCCCGCAGACAGCCGCGCCGGCAAGACTCGGCCCCCTGCCCAGAAGGACCTCACGGCTCTCGCGGTCCGGCGGTTGCTTGCGGCTGCGGATGCGGAGCTTGGCGCTTGGATGGCCGCGCTGCGCACACCGCACGTCACGGCGTCGGGCGAGCCAGCGGACTACTGCCGGCTCGAGGCGCACTTGCGTCGCTACACGGCCAGGAACACCGTCGACTACTTCATCCACAAGGACCTCGGCGGTTTCTTGCGCCGTGAGCTCGATTTCTACATCAAGAACGAGGTGATGCACTTGGATGACATCGAGCGCGAGAGCGCACCGCGTGTCGAGCAGTACTTGTCCAAGATCAAGGTCATCCGCAGGGTTGCCGGAAAAGTCATCGACTTTCTGGCGCAGCTGGAGGAGTTTCAGAAAAAGCTGTGGCTCAAACAGAAATTTGTTGTCGAGACGCACTATTGCATCGCGATCGGGGCGATTGCTGAGTCGTTCTACCCGCAAATCGCCGCGTGCGACGCGCAGCGGCAGGAGTGGGTCAAGCTCTGCCGCATCGACACGTTGGCCGGCGACCAGCAGCGGCCCGCCTACAGCGTGCCACTGACCCCTGCCTTTCTGCGCGCCCATCCGACGCTGATGGTGGACACGCGCAACCTGGATGCAACGACGGCTGAGCAGTTGATCGCCGCAGTCGCCGATCTCGACCAGGCCGTGGCCGGCGTCGTCTGCCATGCCGAAAACGTGCCCATGCTGCGCTTGATGGCGGCACGCTACCGCGAGCAGGTCAACTGCGTCTATCTCGACCCACCCTACAACACCGGTGGCGACGACTTCGCCTACAAGGACGGCTACCAGCACTCGTCGTGGATGGCGGCCATGGAGGCTATGCTCCGCGGTGTCCAGCCCCTGCTCCATGAGGACTACCTGCTCGGCATGAGCATTGACGGTCGCGAACACATGCACTTGCGCTGGCTCGCTGACTTCGTGCTCGGAACGCAAGCCCACGTCAGCGATGTCGCCAACGTCAACAACCCACAGGGCCGCTCAGACGAGGCGCACATCGCCACCGCCCACGAACAGCTGTTGGTCTACGCCGGCGAGGCCTGTCGCACGGTGGGCTGGAAGGCCGAAGAGAATGTGACGCGCCGGTATCGCAACGAGACTGAGGCAGGCGAGCGCTTCCGCGAGACGGACTTGCGCAAGACCGGCAAGGGCGATCGACGGCAGGACCGTCCGAACATGTACTATTACTTCCACTTCAACGAAGCGACCCACGCCCTGACCGTGAGCACAGATGCGCAAGCGCCGCCTGGCCACCGCGGTATTTGTCCGATTCGGCCGGACGGCAGCGACGGCCGATGGCGCTGGGGCATCGACACCGCCCGAGCGCGCGTCGCCGAGCTCTTGGCAAAGCCCATGCAGCGCCGCGACGAGTGGACGGTGTACCAGAAGGATATTCTGGATGACGACCCACGCGTCAAGCCGGCGTCGGTGTGGTCCAAGACCACGTTCAACAGCCACTATGCCTCGGACCAGTTTGCAAACTTGGGATTTGCCAAGGACTCTTTTCCGCACCCCAAGCCCGTCGACCTCATCGCCCACTTTGTCGCCTTGCACCACGCCAAAGCGGCGCTGGTCGTAGACGCGTTTGGCGGTTCTGGGACGACTGCCCACGCCGTCATCACCCACACCTACGCCGACGGCGGCCGGCGCAAGTTCATCTTGGGCGAGATGGGGCCGCACTTTGAGACGGTGCTGCTGCCGCGCATCAAGAAGGTGGCGTTTGCGCCGGAGTGGCTCGACGGCAAGCCCAAGCGAGTCGCCACGGTCGAGCAGGCAGGGAACTGCCCGCGCATCGTCAAAGTGCTGCGCCTGGAGTCCTACGAGGACTCGCTGAACAACCTCGAAGTCCGCCGAACCGACCAGCAACAACAGCTGCTCGCGTCGCCCGAAGCTCAGGGCGCGGACGGGCTCGCCGAGCAATACAGGCTGCGCTACATGCTCAATGTGGAGACGCGCGGCAGCCCGTCGCTGCTCAACATCGACGCCTTTCGCGACCCGACCTGCTACGGCTTGCTGGTCAAGCGGCCCGGATCCACAGAGCGCCGCAAGGTCAACGTCGACCTGCTGGAGACCTTCAACTGGCTCGTCGGCATCGCAATGCGGCAAATCGCAGCGCCGCAGACCCTTTCGGCTGCCTTTGAACGGGACCCAGAGCGGCGGCTACGTCTGGTCGGCCCGCTGCAGCACGATGCGGCTGGAAGCTACTGGTTTCGGACCGTGACGGGCACGCTACCCGATGGCCGCAAGGCGCTCGTCATCTGGCGCAAGCTGCCGTCGCAGCCGGAGCAGGACAACCTGGTCTTGGATGAGTGGTTCGCGCACCAAGGCTACGGGTCTAAAGGCCAGCCAATCGATGTCATCTGGGTCAATGGCGGCAACAACCTTGCCAACATGAAGTCCGCCGGCGACCGGTGGAAAGTGCGGCTCATCGAGGAGGATTTCCACCGTCTGATGTTTGCCGGCGTGGACGCATGATGCCGCCCGCACAACCCAAACAGAACGCAGCGACGCGCGGTCGAAGCAACGTACAGCCACAAGCGCCCTTTGCCTATAAGCTGGTGCTGCATCAGTGGCTGCTTTCGCTGTTTAATGTCAAGTCTTTCTCAGAACTTGCGGAGCCACTGCGCAGCGAGACGCTGGAAGGCCTCGATGACAACAACATCCACCGCTTTCATCACGTGTTGGTTGCCCAACGCTTCTGTTCGCCTACGCTGCCGCCAGAGCGGTTGCTCGAATACGATGACCACATCGTCAGGCATACGCGGCGCCTCAACGACCGGCGGCTGGCCCAAGGCGAAGCGCCAATTGTGTGGAAGTACTTTCAGTACCTCGCGCTTTTGTTCACCGAAATCTACCTTGACCGGTACTTCGGCGACGCGCCCGGATTGCTAGCGGCGCTGAACGCCAAGATTGCAACGTACAACGACGGCAAGCCCAAGAGCGACCAGGTCGAACCGCTGGGCGAAAAGGGCGACGCCTGGCCGCAGCTGAACAAGCTCGCATTCTGGATGGCAACGGGCGCCGGCAAGACGCTGCTGATGCACGCCAATATCCTGCAATATCAGCACGCTTTGTACAAACGCGGTCGCGGTCGCGAGCTGAATCGGGTCATCCTGCTCACGCCCAACGAGGGACTTTCGCAGCAGCACCTGCGCGAGTTTCGATTGTCGGGGGTCGACGCGGAGTTGTTCAAGAAAGGCGGTCGCGGGCTGTTTGGGGGCCGCGCCATCGAGATTCTCGAAGTCACCAGACTGCGCGACGAGATGGGCGAAAAGACTGTTGCCATCGAGGCATTTGAAGGCAACAACTTGGTCCTCGTCGACGAGGGCCATCGCGGCGCGAGCAGCGGCGAACACGGCACGTGGATGCGCTACCGCAACGCGCTGTGCGAGAAGGGCTTTTCCTTCGAGTACTCGGCAACGTTCGGGCAGGCGGTCAAGGGCGAGCCCAAGCTCACCGACGTGTACGCCAAGAGCACGCTGTTCGACTACTCGTACCGCTATTTCTACGGCGACGGTTTTGGCAAGGATTACCAGATATTGAACCTGGATCAAGGCACCCAGCGCGACCACCTGGAGCTGTACCTGGTCGCCGGCCTGCTGTCGTTCTACCAGCAGCAGCGGCTGTACCGTGAGCAAAGCGCGGCGTTCGCGGAATTCCACCTGGAGAAGCCGCTTTGGGTCTTTGTCGGTGGCAGCGTGACGGCGACGCTGGCGACGCGCGATGGCTCGGATATTGTCGAGATCCTGCGCTTTTTTTCCCGCTACGTCGCGAATCGGGCCGCCAGCATCGCGTGCATCGACAGGGTGTTGAACCAAGGGCTGGTGACCGCCAACGGACGCAATCTGTTCGCAGAGCGCTTCAAGTACCTGACTGCGTGCGGCTTGAACCCGGCCCAGGTCTTTGACGACACCCTGGCGACGCTGTTCCATGCGCCTGCGGGGGGCGAGCTGTACGTCGAAAACCTCAAGGGCGCGACTGGCGAGGTGGCCCTGCGGATTGGCGCCGACAACCAGGCGTTTGGCGTCGTCAACGTCGGCGACGCTGGCAAGTTGGTGGACCTGTGCCAGCGCAGTGGCTTACAGACCGGCGACTGCGCCTTTGTCGGCTCGCTGTTCCACGACATCAACCAGCCGGACTCGACCGTGAACTTGCTCATCGGCTCCAAGAAGTTCACCGAGGGTTGGAGCAGTTGGCGGGTCTCGACTCTGGGATTGATGAACGTCGGCAAGGGCGAGGGTGCCCAGATCATCCAGTTGTTTGGCCGCGGCGTCCGCTTGAAAGGCTACGCGATGAGCCTCAAGCGCAGCATGAGGGCCGCGCTGCCCGACGGCGTGCAGCGGCCAGAATGCATCGCCGCGCTCGAAACCCTGGGCATCTTCGGGATCCACGCCGACTATATGGCACAGTTTCGTGACTTTCTTGCAGAAGAAGGGCTGCCGACCAACGATGAGCGCATCGAGTTCCTGCTGCCTGTCCTGAAAAACCTCGGTACGCGGCCGCTCAAGACCATCCGCCAGAACAAAGGCATCGACGGCGTCCCCACCGAGTTCGGCGATGCGTTTCGCAAACTCGGCCCGATGGTCACGCTGGCCCCGCCGGACCTGGGCGATGCCAACGAGGCCAAGCAGCTCGCCGACCACCGCCTCGTGCTCAACTGGTACCCCAAGATTCAGTCGATGCGCTCCGCAGCGCTGCTGGGCGGCGATGCTGGCGCTGCACCTCATGAGACGAACCTGGACGACCGGCACGTCGCCTTCGTTGATCTCGACCGCGTCTATTTCGCACTGGAGCGCTACAAAACCGAGCGCGGCTGGCACAAGCTCAACCTCACGCGGTCGGCGATCGAGGCCCTGCTGCGCGACAAGAAGTGGTACCGCCTGCTGATTCCCCAGGCTGAATTGGCGTTTACGGGTTTCGAAGCCGATGGGTTCGGGCGCAAAGTGCACCTGTGGGAGGAGATCGCTGTCGCCCTGCTGAAGAAGTACACTGAGCGCTTTTACACTTTTCGCAAACGCCGATGGGAGATGCTTCACCTTGAGTGCCGGGCGCTACATGCCGAAGACCCCAACTTCTTGGCGTCAGTTGATGCGGGTGATGAGGGCCACTACCGGATTCTGCTCGACCAGTCGCGCGCGGACGTCGTCGCCAGGCTAAACGAGCTCAAGGCGTCGATCGGCAAAGGCGAGTTCAAGCCGTGGGAATTCCAGGGCATCAAAGCCGTTCAACGCGGGCGGCACCTGAAGCAGCCCATGTCGTACCTGGACTCGACAATCGTCGAGATCAGCCCGGCGCCGTTGAGCAAGGGCGAAAGCGTATTTGTCGAGGACCTCGAGGCGTTTTACGACCAGCACGCCGAGGAATTCCGGACGCGGCAGCTGTATCTACTGCGGAACCTGAGCAAGGGCCGCGGCGTTGGCTTTTTCGAGGCCGGCAATTTTCACCCGGACTTTCTCTTGTGGCTCGTCGATGGCGGTCGACAGCGGGTGGTGTTTGTCGACCCCAAAGGCATTCGCAACCTGGGCCCGACCGACCCCAAGCTTGCCTTCCACCAGACCATCCAAGAGATCGCCCAGCGCCTCGGCGACCCGTCGGTGCAGCTGCGGTCGTTCATCGTCTCGAACACGCCTTCGGCAACCATGCAACTGCTGTGGAACATGAGCAAGGCCGAGATGAACAGCCGCAATGTCCTGTTCCAAGACGAAGACAAGGACACCTACATCGCGGCAATGCTCCGCTGACGAACACGCCTGACCGCCGTTGCGCGCGACCGGCAATCTGCTGCGATCGCAATTGCCAACGCCGACCCAAGGTCTATCCTAGCCCCGGCGCGCCGCACGGTGGCCGCCGCGAGGAATCGGCCATGGCCTGGCATCCCGTTCGGCAGCGCTTGCGCGCTCGGTTATCGGCAGCGGTTGCCGTGGCGGCGCTGGCCTCGTTGCCTGCTATGCGCTCGCCGGCGGCGGCGGAGCGCACACAACGCCACGGTGTCGTCGCCGCCGGCATCGCTGTTGACGTGCCCGCCGGCATGACCGCCAAGGTCGAGGCCGCTGCCGCCCCGGCGTCTGGCCAATGGCTCGCGCAAGCCACATTGTCGGTGGCCGGTAGCGAGCTTGTGCGCGTCGAAGTCTACGCCAACCCGCGCGCGCAATCGGCTGGGGGGTGGGTGGCGGCTGCCTGGCAAGAGCTGGCAAGGCAAACGCTTTTGCGCCCTGTCGAAGCAGGCGTGCCACGCTGGAAGGGTTTGCGCGGCGACGTCGCGGCTTCCCCGCAGAGCCATGCGCGCACCGTCGTGTTCATCGCTGCCGGTGAACGCCTCGTCCACGTCGCATGCGCGGTGCCAAACGCTGTTGCACAAGGGCATTGCAATGCCGTTGTCGCGGGTCTAGCCAAGGCAGGTGCGCCATGAAAGCCGCGCGCTGGTTCACTGCCGTTTGCGTCGCAACGTGCACCTTGGCGACCGTCGAAGCGGCCGCGGTACCCCAATGCGGCAATCAGAAGGACGACTGCCAGTGCGGCGCCAACAACCCATACCCCTGCTGCAGCAACGGCAGTAATTGCACGTGGTGGGCTTGGAAGGCCGCGTGCTGCAACTGGAAAGTCGGCCTGCCCGGCTGGGGCAACGCCAACACATGGGCGAGCTACGCCAGCAAAAACGGCAACTACCAGGTCCTCGGCGACCCAGTGCCCGGCAGCATCGCCACTAGCACCAAGGGCCAGTACGGCCACGTCGCCTGGGTCGAGAGCGTCAACGGCAACAAGATCAACGTCACCGAGATGAACTGCTGCGGCACCTGCAACTACGGGATGCGCAAGTGGACGTACGACAAGAGCTATTTCAACAGCGGCTTTATCATCAAGAAGGGACTGCCGCCGCCTGGCCCCGTGTGCCCCAACAACAAGTGTGAAGGCGCTGAGAACTGTGCCAACTGCCCCAACGATTGCGGCAGCTGCTGCGGCAATGGCAAGTGCGACAACGGCGAGTCGTGCGGCAGCTGCGCCAAGGACTGCGGGTCGTGCTGCGGCAATGGCGCCTGCGACAACGGCGAGAGCTGCGGCAGCTGCGCCAAGGACTGCGTGTGCCTGCCGCAGGGCCAGCTCGATCAAGCGACGTGCTCCGCCGTAGCCGGTTGGGCCAAAGACCCGGACACGCCCAAGCCGGTGCCGGTCAGTTTGCGCGAGGGCGACACGGTCCTTGCCAGCGGTATCGCCGACCTGGCGCACCCCAAGCACCCGGGGCACGGTTTCTGGTGGGCAACGCCCAAGACCCTCAAAGACGGCAAGCCGCATGCGGTCAAAGTGCAGGCGCAGGACAACTCGCATCCCAAGGTTGCGACGCTCGGGCCAAGTTCGTTCTTGTGCGCGACCGGCGTCGTTCCGAGCGCCGGGTGGCAAAGCCAACAGGTCGAGCACAGCGGCGTAGCGGTGCTGATACCCGAAGCCGAAGGTTGGACGGTGCGCCACCACCACTGGGCCGACAATCCGTATCCGCTGGCTGGCAAGGTCAGTTCGTGCCTGACGCCGTTGCTCGGTCCGTTTGACGAGGGCTACGCGTCGATCGCGTACAGCTTTGGCGCCCATCCGTTTGCGACCGAGGTCGCGCTCGACGATGCGTTGCTGGGGCAGTTCGTGGCGACGGGCGATGAGCGCATCGAGTTTGGCAAAGGCACCACACTGTGCCTGCACACCACAGCGCTCAAGGAAATCGCGGTGCCTGTCGAGGCGTCCGCCGAGCTTGGACCCGTACACGTGCGGCGCGGTCCGTGGTGGTTCACGGCGACGCCCGCGGCAACTGGCTGGCTGCCGGCGCTGCGGCAGAACGACGGCGTCGACGTGCGCGCGCAGGGCACGCTGGCTGGGGCCGTGCGGGCCGAGCACAACTTCTTGGAGCCATTTGACCAGGTTGAGTGGACCAGCCAGCCAGAGGACCTGCCGGACGGTGTGCACCTGCGGCTGCGCGTCGGCGTGGCCGAAATCGCCGCCGACAAGCCCGGCAAGCAGGTCGCCAACGGCTTGTGGGGCCAGGAAGTCGCGATCGAGGTGCGCGCCGATGCGCCGACGGTTGCGCCCGAGAAATTTCGCGCCCAGGTGTTCGATTTGCGGGTGCGCCGCACCGGTGTCGATACCAACGGCCCCTGGCGCGTAGAGCACGTCGGCTCGTATGGCCTGGTCGCCGACGTGACGCCGTCGGCCGCGGAAGACACCGGGATGCAGCTGACGATGTGGCACCATCCGCCGGCGTGGTGGACCACCGGGCAGGTGCGCGCCGCGACCTCGGTGACGCTGGCGCCGATCGAGCGGGTGTCCGCCACCGTTGCGCTCGACGCCAAGCTGCTCGCCGCCAACGGCTTGACGGCAGAACTGGAAGTCGGCCGCAAGGTGGTCTGGTCGTCGCAGAATGTGCCGGCGACGCATACCGGACCGCTCGGTCTGGACGTCACCCTCGACGAATTGCCGAAGGGCCCCGAGATCGCCTGGACGTTCCGCATCGCTGAGGATCGCTGGCAAACGGTCGGCACTGCTGTTGCCATCCGGTCGGCGCGCTGGCGGGCGGCGGGCTGGTGGACGTATCCGAGCGCAAACCTAAAAGGCTGGGTAGACTTGCGGCCGACGGGCGGTGCGCGCATCGAGGCGCGGCAGCTGGTCGTCGGCGGTACGCTGCTGGTCGAGCGGGGGTTGCCGTGGGAGGCCAAGGCGGTCAAGCTCAACTATCGCCAGAACTTGCGCCCCATCGAGGCCAAGGCGCGCCTGTTGTTCGACCGCAAGGTCATGCGCGAATTCAGTGAGGTGGGCGGCGCCTACCAGCAATTCGAGCTTGCAGGTCCGGTCCAGCGCATTGCCATCGAGGTGCAGACCCAGGCAGACGAGGTCGGGTTGGCCGATGTGGCGACGGCCGATGCAGGCAAGGCACTGCGCTGGGCGGAAATCACCGGCGTGCGCGTGTTGACGCCGGATGGCAAGTGGCTGGATATCGACGAGGCCGCGCCCGCCTCAACCGGTGTTGACGCCAAGGGCGACAGTTCTGCCGCAAAGAGCAGCACGCCAGCAGCAGCCGACCCACCTGGCTGTGCGACGGCCAAGTCAAGCAGTTCGCCGCTGTGGCTGTGGCCTGCTGCGCTGGCGGCGTGCGCAATCCTGTTGGCAAGACGCCGCAGTCGGGCGGACCCATGAGCGGCCTGGACTTGCTCGCCGATCCGGTCACCGGGGCGCCGCTGGCCCCGGCGTCTGCAGCGCTGCTGGCTCACTTGCAGGCATTGGCGGCCATCCGTGCGCTGCGCCACGAATCTGCAGCACTGGTGCAAGAGCCGTTCGAGGCGGCTTGGGTCGCCGCCGATCACCAGCGGGCGTGGCTGATCCGCGGCGGCGTGGCCGATTTCATGCCGGGAGCCGCGGTGCTGCTGCGGCCCGATGACCCGACTTGATTTCCAGCTGCCGCGCGAATACCGCTGAAATCACACAGAATCCGCTCACCTTCCGCGAATGCTCCAACACCCTGATTGGACACGGTTGTCACGCTGACAGGCTTGTCACGGCTTGGACCAGGCTATTTTGTGCCCGACCTTGGCGAACCCACACTGTTCCGACGGCCCGCAAGTGGGCCGGTTGACCAAGTGAGGATCCCCGATGGCTCGTTTCTCCATACGCAAGCTGTTCGTCAGCGCGGTCGCGGTTGTGGCGCTCGGATGTGCCGAGGACGCCAAGCCCGCCGCAGATGCAGGCGCAACCGGCGATGCCAAGGCGGATAGCGTCGCGTTGGCAGATGGCGCCACCGCTGCCGACGCCAAGGCCGCCGACGGCGCGCAACCCGACACCGCTGCGGCGGACAGCCCGCCGGCCGACGCCCCAGCGCCGCTGGACGCCGTTGCCGATGCGGCAGCCGACGTCGCAGCCGATGTCGCCGCTGATGTGACTGCCGACGTGGGCGCTCCGGCAGACGTGAGCGCCGCGACCGACGCCGTGTCGGTGCCGGCCGACGTCAGCGGGTCGTAGGCCCCACCATCGCCGCCGCCGAGAGCACTGTGCAGAGCCGGTCGCCAAACAGACGGACCGCGTTGGCGCTGGTCGCGCGCAGTGCCTCGGCTTCGGTGATTCCCTTGATTTCCGCCACTTTTCGCAGCGTGTGCCCGATCAGTGCCGGCTCGCAGCGTTTGCCGCGAAACGGGATCGGCGCCAGAAACGGGCTGTCGGTCTCGATGAGCAAGCGGTCGAGCGGACAGCGGCGGACGGCTTCGGGCAGCTCACCGGGGTTCTTGAAGGTGACGATGCCCGGGACCGACAGATAGAACCCGAGCTCTTCGACGCAGCGCAGCCCGAAGTCGGCGGTGCCCGAGAAGCAGTGGATGACGCCGCCCACATTTTGAGCGCCAGTTTGTCGCAAAACTTGTAGCGTCTCGGGCTCCGCGTTGCGGGTGTGGATGCACAGGGGCTTGCCCAGGCTGCGCGCCAGCGCCACGTGCCACTCGAAGGCCGCGAACTGCTGGTCCCGTTCAGACAAGTCGTAGTGGAAGTCCAGGCCGGTCTCGCCCACGGCAACGCAAGCCTCGTCGGCGCACGCGACGGCCACCGCCGCTTTCAGCGTCTCGCCCGCTGCGCCATCGGCCAGGCGTCGCGCGTCGTGCGGGTGAATGCCGCAAATGGCGCTCACGCCGGGCCAGGTGCGCGTCGCCACTAGCGCGGAGTGGACTTCGTCGATGTCGCCGCCAGCCCCCACGCAGTTGATGTGGCGCACGCCGGCCGCGACGGCCCGCTCGACGAGACCCTGCGTGCCGCCCTCGTAGGGGCCACCGTAGTGCAGGTTCATGATGTGGGCGTGGGTGTCGATCATGATCCCCCCCTTTGTTCAGACGAATGAATTGCAAGGCGTTTCTTGGTCAACCGTGATCGAAGGATCGGCCGGGCAGCGCATTGTGGCCGACGCCAAGGCACGCGGCAACCCGCGTTTGCGCCACCCCGGCAGCCCGGCTAGGCTTGCGAGCGGGGCGGTTCGCATGGACCGGGGGCGGAAGCTATGCCGATATTTTACGGATACGTGCGCGCGGGCCTGGCCTGGCTAGCGGCGCTGGGCTTGCTTTGCGCATGTAGCGAACCAGCTGCGACGGGTGCAGACAGCGCCACCGACGTCTCTGCCGCGGACGCCGGGCACACCGGTGGCGACCTCGCTGTGGCCGCGGACAGCGATCCCAACGTGGACACAACTCGTGCTGCGACTGACGCAGGGGTTGCGGACGCGACAGTCGACGCTGGCGCTGGCGACATTGCCGCCGACGGTGGCCCGGACGCGCCAACTGCGGACAGCCAGGTCGCAGCGACCGACGCCGTGGCGGCCAAGTGCCCGGCCGATTGTCCCAAGCCGAGTTCGGTATGCCAATACGCGGTATGCGATCCGGGCCTTGGCTGCGTGTATGCTGCGGTCGCGGACGCGGTGCTGTGCGACGACAACAATCCGTGCACACAGGGCCTTCGCGGGCGTCGTCGCGATCGACGGTGCTCCGCCCGTGCTGTGCGACGACAACAATCCGTGCACACAGGGCAGCACTTGTGTGGCCGGTGCATGCAAAGGCGGTGCAGCGACCCCGTGCGATGACCTCAACGCCTGCACGGGCGACAGCTGTGACCCCAAGACCGGCGCTTGTGCTCACCTGCCGATGGCCGAAACCCTCGCTTGCGAGGACGGCGACGCCTGCACGGTCGACACGGCTTGCGCAGCCGGCAAGTGTAGCGGTGGCCTCGCCATTTGCGCCTGCAAGTCCACCGCCGACTGCGCGATCAAGGAAGACGGCGACCTGTGCAACGGCACGCTGTACTGCGACCCGACCAGCCATGCGTGCCTGGTCAACCCGTCAACGGTGGTCAAGTGCGCCGACGACGGCAAGCCGTGCACCGATACCCTTTGCGCGCCCGGCACCGGCAAGTGCGAGAGCGTCAACCTGCCCACCAACGCCACCTGCAGCGACGGTCTGGCGTGCACGCAAGGCGACCACTGCGAGGCCGGCTCCTGCAAAGCGGGCACCAACGTGTGCTGCACCAATGACGTCGAGTGCGCAAAGGCCGAAGACGGCGACGCCTGCAACGGCACACTTTTCTGCAACAAGGCGACCGGCAAGTGCCAGTTCAATCCCAAGACCGTCGTCACCTGCCCGACTTCCGCCGACACGGCCTGTCAAAAGAACCTGTGCGACAGCAAGACTGGAGCGTGCAGCCTGGTTGGCTTGGCAGAGGGCGGACCCTGCGACGACGGCAACCCATGCACCCAGTCGGCTTGTGCCAAAGGCGCCTGCAAAGCGACGACCAACACCTGCGCCTGCCAGAAAGACAGCGACTGCGCGGCCAAAGAAGATGGCAACTTGTGCAACGGCACGCTGTTCTGCCACCTCGCGACCAACACCTGCCTTGTCAATCCGGCGACGGTCGTGCAGTGCAACACCAACCTCGACAGCGCGTGCGCAGCCGCGGTCTGCAACCCCAAGACCGGCACCTGCGCGCTGCAAGCCAAGAACGAAGGGCAGCCCTGCGAAGCCGACGGCAACGCCTGCACCGGAGTCGACACTTGCGAGCAGGGCACCTGCAAGGCGGGACCCTCGCTGTGTCAGTGCCAGAACAACGCCGACTGCGTCGCCCAAGAAGACGGCGATCCTTGCAACGGCACGCTGTACTGCGACCAGATTGCCAAGAGCTGCAAGGTCAACCCGGCGACCGTAGTCGCCTGCCCGAGCGCCGACGACACCACCTGCAGCAAGAACCTGTGCAACCCCAAGACGGCCAAATGCGAGACGGTAGCCATCAACGATTTTGGGGCATGCGAAGCCGACGCCAATCCCTGCACGGCCAATGACCAGTGCCAAAGTGGTGCCTGTGTCGCCAGCACCAACGCGTGCCAATGCCAAAACGACAACGACTGCACGCTCTTGGACGACGGCGACGCCTGCAACGGCAAGCTGTACTGCGACAAGAAATCGGGGAAATGCCAGGTCAACCCGACGACCGTGGTCTTCTGCCCGACCGTGAACGACACGGCGTGCCTGCACAACGTCTGCGCGCCCAAGACCGGACAGTGCGCGCTGGTCGCGTTCAACGAATTCGGCACCTGCGATGCCGACGGCAACCCTTGCACGGTGGGCGACCGCTGCCAGACCGGTAAGTGTCTCGCCGGGCTAAACCAGTGCCAGTGCGGCGTGGACCAGAACTGTGCCGTCTTCGATGACGGCAATGCCTGCAATGGCCAGTTGGCCTGCTCAGAACTGCAGGGGCCCAAGGCGATCGGTCTGTGCACACCGGCGACCGCCACGGTCATCGTTTGCCCGACCGGTGGCGTCTGCGCGGGCCTACTTTGCGAGCCCAGCAGCGGCAAGTGCCTGCCCAAGCCCATCAACGACAACAAGAACTGCGACGACGGCCTGGCGTGCACCGCGGCAGACTTGTGCAAGAACGGCACCTGCGTCGGCACCCAGCCCGGCTGCGACGACAACGAACCGTGTACGGTCGACCTGTGCGACCCGGTCGCCAAGGCCTGCACCCACGCGCCGACGCCGTGCGGCGACAGCAACCCGTGCACGGCCGACAGCTGCAAGAAAGGCGAGGGCTGCATCCACGAAAAGCTACCCGGCGCCTGTGACGACGGCAACCTGTGCACCCTTGGCGACAGCTGTGCAGACGGCAAGTGCGTGTCGGGCAACGGCGTGCAGGACTGCGACGACGGTCTGGTGTGCACGGCCGACGCCTGCTCGCCGCTGGCCGGCTGCGTGCACCAGGCGCAGAGCGGCCCCTGTAGCGACGACAACCCGTGCACCATCGGCGACGCGTGCAAGCAGGGCGCATGCCTCGCCACCCAAGCGCTTGATTGCAGCGACGGCAATCCGTGCACCGCCGACCCATGCAAGACGGGCCTGGGCTGCGTGCATACCGCGCAAGACGCAACCTGCACCGACGGCAACCCGTGCAGCACCGGCGACGCTTGCGCGGGCGGCAAGTGCGCGGGCACGGCTGAGGTCGACTGCGGCGACGCCAACCCATGCACGGTCGACGCCTGCGTGCCGGGCAAGGGCTGCGTGCACACGGCACAAACGGTCGGCTGCGACGACGGCAATCCTTGTACCGCGGGTGACACCTGCAAAGGCACGGCGTGCCTACCAGGCGCCCAAGTCGTCAGCTGCGACGACGGCAATCCGTGTACGCTCGATACGTGTTCATCCGTCAAAGGTTGCATTGCGCAAGCCGTCAGCGGCCCGTGCAACGACGGCAATGCCTGCACCACCGGCGACGGCTGTCAGCAAGGCGGGTGCCTGGGCAACAAACTGGTGTCGTGCGATGACGGCAATCCGTGCTCGAAGGACGATTGTGCGCCCGGCAGCGGCTGCATCAACTTGCCTGCGACGGCGTCTTGCACCGACGGTAATCCGTGTACGCAAGGCGACCAGTGCTTGGGCGGCACTTGCAAGGCCGGCGCACCGGTCGATTGCGACGACCAGGATTTCTGCACCAACGACGCATGCACATCGGCCAAGGGCTGCGTGCACAGCTATAACAGTGGACCTTGCGACGATGGCCAGTTTTGCACGGTGGCCGACAGCTGCGACGGCAACGGGCTGTGTGGTGGCAAAGCGCGCGACTGTCAGGCCGAAGTCGGCGGCGCCTGCACCGTCGGCAAGTGCGACGAGGCCGCCAACAAGTGCACGCCCATCGCGCTCGCCGATGGCACCGGTTGCGACGACGACATCGACTGCACGCCGCTGGACCTGTGCAAGGCAGGAAAATGCGAAGGAATCGGCGATGTGTGCGGCGACGAGGCCCAGACCGGCGCCGGCGAGGCCGACCGCACGCCCGGCATGGCCGCATTGCCCAACAACGGTTATGCGGTTCAGTGGAGCACGCAGCCGAGCGCGACCTGGCTCCGCAGCGTGGATGGCAATGGCAGCCGCCTGAATGAACCTTTGCGGCTGGACAACAATCAATCCTTGGTGCAGGGCGCCAATCGGCCGTTCGTGACAGCCGGGGGGTCGCTGCTCGCAACCACATTGCACCTCGGGTACACCAACGTAAGCGTTGCGTCTAATGCCAGCCCAATTGGCACAGCAACTTTGTTTGGTGTCAACCAACAAAACTCGGCGAGCAATCTGGGTGCGCTCGGCGGCACAGCGGTCACACCCGTTGGCAGCTACGCAGGCTACGAAGGTCGTGCGCGATTGGTCCAGACGGCAGAGGGCAAAGTTTGGTTGTGTGCCGCCTTCCACGCGGCAATCGGCGGCATACCGCAGGATCCTGCTCGCGAACTGGCGTGCGCGCCGGTGGGTCTGGACGGCAAGCTTGGCACCAAAGTGCCAGTGGAGTTCACCCCCATGCTCGCCCAATTCGAAGTGGCCACCGCGCCCACCGCGCCCGGCGAGCTATGGCTGAGCTACGGTGGCCCCGTTGGCCTCGGCAGCCCCGGCGTCGCGAATCTCCGCTTCAATCCGGCGACGGGCAAGACCACGGCCGCTCTTACGACCAGCAAAATGGCCAACGTCAAGGTCTGCGCTGCCATCGCAGACGCCGGCGGCACGACGTTTTCGCTGTTCACGGGTGGTGCAGGTGGTGAGTTGTTTGGTGGCCTCGGCGGCGGCAACGGCGGAGTGCAGGTGTTTACAGTGCTCGGCAACGGCGTCGGCAAGGGCGGCTGCGACATGGTCGAACTCGGCGGCGGCACGATTCTGGTCGTGTACGCCTCGCCCAATGTCGACGGCAGCGGCTGGGGCATCGTGGGTCAGACCACCAACTGGAGTGCGCCGAGCAACTTCAGCAAGCCCTGGGTCATCAACAGCCAGACTGTCGGCGACCAGGTGGACCCGAGCATCGTGCGGCTCACCAACGGCGACTACGTGGTCGCCTACCGCGACGGCGCCGGCATCGCCTACACCCGCCGGTTTTCGCCCCTGCACAAGCCAACTGGCGTTCGGCTGGAGCGCATCGCCAACACGACGACGCTGCTGGACCAGAACCAGTTGACTGTCGCCGCCACGCCCGAAGGCGGTCGGGCCATGCTGGCGTGGACCGGTTTCGTGCCCGGCTTGGACGGCCAGGAAATCCGCGCCCGCGTCCTGGACCACAACGGCAAACCCGTCAGCGGCGAAATCGGCTTGAACAAGACCACCGTCGATAACCAAAGCACGCCCGCCGTTGCCGCCGGCATCGCCCGCTTTGTCGCGGTGTGGAACAGCTACGGCCAGGATGGCAGCCAGGACGGCATCGTCGGACGCGTCTTTGACAGCGATGGCCAGGCGCTCACTTCAGAGGTGGTCGTCAACGAGTTGACCCAAGGGCAACAGCACTCTCCTGCGGTGGCCATGCTCGACAACGGCCAGTGGCTTGCGGCGTGGCACCACCCCAATCCGCCGGTGCCGACGATACGTTGCCGGTCTTTTGACAAGTCCGGCAAGCCGCTTGGCACGGAGGGCTCGACCGTTTACAACCAGCCTGGCGGGTCAGTGGGCAACCCGACGGTGGTGGCGCTGGAATCAAACCAGTCGTACCTCGTCATTTGGGAGTATTCGCTGCCCGGAGCCAGCAAAGGCTGGGACATCTTGATGCGCAAGATCAACGCACAAGGGCAGCCGACCTCAGGGTACCTCACCTTGATGAGCGCCGCGTTTGACCAGCGGTTTGCGCACGCCGCGGTCTCTGGCACGACGATGTTGGCCTGTTACCAAGAGCAGCCGGTCAATGCCTGGCGGCTGTATTGCAACCCGGTCGACTTGACCACGATGGCCGTCGGCGGGACCCAAGCGTTGATGGCCGCCTTGCCGGGCAATCACACCGCACCGGCGGTCATGGACGTGCCGGGCGGTACCTTTCAACTGACCTGGCAGAACGACCAACTGGACGGCAGCGGCCTCGCAGTGCAGTTCGCGGCGTTGGATGCCAAGGGCGCACAGACCGGGCCGCGCATTCAAGCCAACCGCACTTCAGCGGGCAATCAGTCGGCGCCGGTGGCCGCGTGGTTGCAAGGCGGCACGCTGGTGGCGTGGGTCGGCGAAGGTCAAGACGGTTCGGGGACGGGGATCGTGTACCGGATTTTGCCGGAGAAGTGAGCGGTGGGCAGGCGGCTGCGACCAGGCGTCCTGGATCGCGATGCCCCCAAGGTCATTGGCGAATGCAGTTCTTGCTTGCTCGGTGGGTCGCAAGCTCGCAGCTTTCGCTCCGTCTGCGTCGCAACCTGCCCGAAGTCTATCCGCCTACGGCCCCGTTGCCGTCATCCAGCACATGCCCTTGCCGCAGGTCGGCGCCGGCGCCATGCACTTGGGCGTCGAGTAGCCGCACTTGGCCTTGAAGCCAAACGGCTTGCACAGGTTGTCGTCGACCCAGCCGACGACCTTGAGCACGTCGTTCTGCATCCCCGAGTTGACGCTGGCGCCACAGGTGCCGCCGCAGTCGGTGCTGGTCGCGATGTGCACGCAGTCGTCGCTGCCCGAGCATGCCTGCGACTTGGCGATGGCGCCTTGAATCGCGTCGTTCTTGGCTTTGGTCAGGTTCTCGCAGGTGGCTTCCACGCAGTCGGTGCTGCCGTAGCCCTTGAAGTAGCCGTCTTTGCAGGTCCAAACGGTCCCAGTGCACTCGGTGTTCGGCGGCTGCGGAAGTGCACATTTGACTGCCGTTTCCTTGCTGTACACGCACTTGCCGCCGGCGCAGCCCACTTTCGGCGCCATGCAGCCCGGCGTGGCGTAGCCGCACTTGCCGCCGTAGCCCTGAGGCTTGCAAATGTTGGCGTCCAGCCACGCGACGACCTTGGACATTTCCTCCGCAGCATCCTTACGGACCGCTACGCCGCAGGTGCCCCCGCACGCGGTCGAGGTCGGGACCAGCGTGCAGTCGCCGTCGGCTGCGCACCCGGCTTCGGCCTTTGCCACAGCAGCCGCGAGCGCTCCCTGCACCGCGGCGCCCATGTTGGCGCAGCTTGCTTGCTTGCACACCCCTTCGTTCATCGGCAGAAACGAACCCGTCGGACAGGTTGCGGCCGCGTCGGCGGTTGTTTGCGTGTCGGCCTGGGTTTCGGCCTGAGCATCCGCTTGCGCATCTGCCGATGCAGTCTCCGTGGTCGTCAGGTCAAGTTGCGGCGTATCGCTTGACGCGTCTTTGACCGCGTCCGTCGCCGCGTCAACGGTCGCGCCACTGTCCGCAGGCGCTGCATCAGCGGAGGCCGTTTCGACAGCGTCCGGCGCACTGACCGAGACGTCGGACTGCTGGCCCCCAGATGTTTCGGCGACCTGGGAAGGTGGGTTGGATTCGCAGGCCGCCAGCACCAGGGCCAACGCTGCGAAGCATGAGCTCGCTTTCATTTCGGTAGTCCAGCTGCCGCAGCGTCGCGGTGCCGGCGCATTGTCGCGGTGCTGCACCGGCTTCGCAAGCGTGATGGCACAGCTGTGGCAGTCCCGCCAATGACCTGCGCCGCCTCGGGCACGCGTAGTGGCGACCCTACCGCAACAACAGCCACCCATTGGCCCCACCGCCAACGCCGTGCGAGTCAGACGGAAACGTGCCGGCCTGATTGAGCGCGTGCTGGTACAAGAATAGCCCGGAACTGAACACCGTGCTGTTGTCGCAGCCGCTCTGGCCGGCCGTGACACACTCCCAGCCGCCGCCCGAGTGGTTGTAGACGCCACTCATGGTGCCGTGCGCACTGTACGGCGTGCTGAAGGGGCCATTGGGCTGGCAACTGCACTGCTGCTGCAGTCCGCCCTGCGACTTGTTGGCGTCGAACGAGCCGCTGGTGATTTTGATGAAGCGGCCGCTCGCCGGCAGCTTGTAGTTGGCGTTGTCGTGGTAACCCCAAAACACGCCGGCGCTGCCGCCGGCCGCGCGAATGGCGTTGATGGTCGCATCGCTGAGCTTGGCGCATTGGGCCTGGCTCGGCGACGACAGCGTGCCCACGGCGCTATTGCTATCGGTCATGCAGCCGTTGGTCATGCGCGCGACCAGCGTCCAGCCGCCGCCGTAGCTGGTCATGTCGCAGTAGGTCTGCAGCGCATTGGCGGCCGAGCCGCCGTCTGGGTCAATCCAGTACACGCCACTTGGCGCGGTCGGCTGCTTGGCCTTGAGTTCGTTGCAGTGCAGCGCGGGATTGGCCTGCGTGCCAAACACCGATAGCGCGAGCGGATACCACTCTTGCCCGTTGCAGACATACAGCGCCTTGTCTTTGCTGTTGACGTAGGTGTAGCCCATCTGCGTGGCGTCACAGGTCACGGGGTGACTGCCGGCGACGGTGAGCTTCAAGCCATTGTTGACGACCAGCGTGCCTTCCGCTGCGACTTTCTTGCTCGACAAGGTCTTGACGGTCAGCGACCAGCTGTTGAGCTTGCCGTCTTTGCCGCCCTGGGTGCCGGCGAGGTCGGCGACGTTGATGGACCAGATGCCCTGGGGGTTCTTGCCATTCCAGTTGGTGAGGTCGCCGGCGACCAGCTTGTCTGGATTGGGCCAGCTACCCTTGATGGCGTTGCCGTTCTTGCCCTGGTCGTACAGCGTGTACTGCGCGCCGGCCGGGCCGAACAGGGTGATGCGGACCTTGGAGATGTCCGAGTTGGCGACGTCGACCGCCACCGAGATGCCTTGCGCCAAGCCCAGATCTGGGATGGTGATGGTGTCGCTGACGCCCACGCCCTGCGCGTCCGGGATGTCGACCGGGGTCTTGGTGCTGCCAAAGCTGTCGCTGAACTGGTTGGTGAGCAGGCCGTTGCTGATTTCGTCCAGGCCGTCCTTGGGCAGCAGGTCCACGCTCAGGCCGCCAGCGATGCAGTCGTAGCTGCCGTCGGCCTTGATGCCGCGCATGACGAGGTTGGTGCCGCACGCTTCGCCGACCTTGGCGAGCACCGGGGCGCCCGTCAGGTCCGCGTATGCCCCGCTCGTCGCCACTTTTGCCAGCTTCGGCAAGTTGAGCAGGTCGCCATAGTTGCCGGTGGTGGCGATATCGGCGAGTTTTGGCGTGCTGGCAAGGTCCTTGTAGTCGCCGCTGGCAGCTACCTTGGCCAGCGCCGCGGCTTTGACGTAGTCGGCAAGTTCGGATTTCTGGGCAAACACTTGCAGGTCGCCGGTCTTGGCGTAGCCGCTCAGGTCGGCGGCCTTGGCATAGCCAGCCAGCAGCTTGGGGTCCAACTGCGCGGCGCCAATGCAACCGGAGCAGTCCACGCTCTCAGCAGCAGCCGCGCGCACCGCGAACACCACTGAAGCCAACGGCTTGCGCGCGAGTTCAGGGTCGGATCCGACGGTGACGCCTAGCCAGGCTTCTTGAACGGGCGCCAACACTTGCGCCGTGATCGGCGTGCTGACGCCGATGGCCGTCGAAAACACGCCGCCCTTGAGCGGCACCACCTGCGGCGCATCCTTCCACACTGGCGTGCCGCCTTCTTTGGCGGCGTAGAGGGCAAACGTCAAGAAGTAATCGCCGTCAACTGCCGGACCGGCCGCAGACAGCACCGTGCCCTGGACGGCCACCGTGCCGGGAATCGCCGCTGCGGTCACAGCAGGCATGCCCAGGACCAATGAAGCGAGCGCACAACGCAGGTGGGGAGGGAATCGCAACATGGCAACCTCGCAGGTCGATTGGCGCAGCCGCGGCGCCGGCCCATTGTCGCGAGCGGGGCCGGAAGGGTCAAGCGCACTTGGGCATGCGGTCCATGGGTGCGGATCGCGCATTGGGGTCTACGGCGAGGCGCGCGGAACCAGTGAATACGCATGGCGTTCAGGTTGGACCCGGCGGCTGAAGCCGCAGGCTAGCTGTACCAAGCCCGGCCTGCGCCGGGCTATTTTTCCCTTGTGATGATCTAGCCTTGCGGAGGCAAGGCTTGCACCCACAGGCCGCGGCTTCAGCCGCCGGCAGTATCCACCAGGACCGTGTGGGTACCCTGCCAGCGATCGCCCCCATTTCAGGAACCGCACCCGCGGTCCATGCCTGGCTTTGCGCCGCGGCCGCCCGCCGTGCCATACTTGCCGCCCTTTCCTCGCGAGGTTCCGGCCATGTACACCCTTGCAAATCCCTGGCGTTGGCAATTGTTTGCCGCCTGTACTGCGCTGCTGGCGGCCGCGCCAGCCCTGGCTGAGCCTTTCGAACTCGCCGCGCAAGGCCGGCTCTCGGCCACTGGCGGCGGTGCGGTGGCTGACGGCAACTACCCGTTGTCGATCGCCCTTTTCGATGCGCCGAGCGGCGGCAACAGCGTCTTCAAAGACTTCTTCCTAGCGGTGCCGGTGGCGCAGGGCATGTTCACCGTGGCGCTCGGCTCCGGCGACGCCAAGCTCGACACCGCTGTTTTCGCCAACGGCAAGCCGCTGTGGGTGGGTGTCACGGTCGGCGGCGACCCGGAGCTGCCGCGGGTGGCACTGCGCAAGGTGCCGTTCGCGGCCCACGCCACCATGGCTGCGCTGGCTGCGGATGTGCAGTGCTCCGCTTGCATTGGCGCCGACGACCTGGCGAAGGCTGCGGTGACCGGTGACAAGATCGCAGTGGGCGCGGTCGGCGCCAATCACGTGTCTTTCAATTGGGCGCTGGCCGAGTCGCCGGGTGGCGCCGCCAACTTCGCGCTGGGGGCCAACACCGCCAAGCTGGCCGACAAGGCCAAACAGGCAGACTCTGCCTCGTTTGCCGACGAGGCGGCGAGCGCCAAAGCCGCTGAAAAAGCCAAGACCCTGGATTGCACGGGCTGTGTCGCCACCGCCCACGTCAGTGACAAAGTACCGGCGGACTGGGTCGCGGCGGGCAAGCTGGCCAAGGTCGCGACCAGCGGCGCCTACGCCGACCTGACCGGCGGCCCTGACCTTTCGCCCTTTGCCAAACTCGCTGCGGCCAACAGCTGGAAAGACAAGCAGACGTTTGGCGCCGACACCGACTTTGCGCTGAACACGGCACTCAACCTGCGCTTGCAGATTGCGGCCAAAGACCCCGCGCTATGCGCCGCGGACACCGCTGGCCTCGTCTATTTCAACAGCACCAGTTCGACGCTACTGTTCTGCGATGGCAAGACCTTCAAGGCGTTGGCCGTGGTTGGCGAATTAGGCACGATCAACGCGCCTGCCAAGAACTGCCTCGAGATCCTCAAGGCCCAGCCAGTTGCAAAGTCGGGGTCCTACTGGCTCAAGACGCTGGCCGGCGGCAGCTTCCAAGCCTACTGCAACATGACGGACTACGGCGGTGGCTGGACGCTGGTGCTCAAGGCCGGCATCGGCTTGAACATTGCCAGTGCCGACCGCACCGGCGCATCGGACCCACCGCCGAGCGACCCCAACAAGCCGTCCAATGACACCCTGTACAAGCTCAGTGACGCGGCCGTCAACGCGCTTCGCACGTCCGGGTCCGGCGCAATTGGCTACTGGGTGGTGACCCCCGGCGACGGCGGTGCGATTGGGCCCTACAAGGGCGCCGAGATCTTTCACCGCGATGACTGCACCTTCAAGATGAACCAGAACCAGAGCCAGGTGAAGAGCTCGACTTGCCACCAGTGGACCATCACCTACGGTGCCTCGCCGAGTTGGAATACCGGCTTTCACTGGAACTCAAACGACACGCAGGCCTATGGCTGGGCATTCGGCTATGCCAACACGGGGTCGTGCCACCAGGATGGGCGCGACCTTGGCGCCCACGAGGGTGGTCACGCCCCGTTCCACCGCGGCTGGTGTGGCAGCCAGGCCTGGGGCATGGTGTTCGTGCGCTCGAACGCGTCAGGGGCCTACCTTGGCCCAATCAAGCGGTCCAGGTCGTCAGAACGCCACAGCGCACCCATTGGCCGAACAGACGCGTCCGCCGGCAAGCGCGGCGTCCGGTAGGCCCCGCGATCCACTGCGCCCTCCCACCCGGTCGCTGGCTGAAAATCCAAAGCGCCCGGCAGTCCGTCCAGCACGGCCGCTCCTGCGCCGCACCACGAAGACACGTTGCCAACGAGTTCCAGCGCTTCTGGTGGCAATCGGCACAGAGCCGGGCCCTCGCCCGGGGCGAACGCGCCGGCCACGATGGGGATGGCGCGCCAGTCCAGCCCCATCACCAGTGCAGCCGCAATGTCGACGAATGCCGCGTGACCGCCAGCAAGGACCACGCCGGCGAGCTGTGGCCGAGGGTTCAGCGGACCATCGCAGTCGCCGCCAATGATGCCGTCGACGATATGCAACACCCGCCGACACGGCTGGGCGTCCGCAGCGCGCGGAAATTGACCCTGCGCATCGGCATACAAAAGCACCCGGTTCAGGTCGATGCAGGTGCGCCAGATGGTGTCGTTGCCGTACCAGGACCCCGACTCGGTGCCATCTTGTCGCAAAGCACGATTGACCGCGGCAAGTCCCGACGCTCCAAGCGCTGCCGCGCGTTGCAGCCACGGCGCTTGACCGTCTGTGTGTTGTCGGTCCTGCAAAGCTGCGCCGGCCTCTTTGAGGGGATCGGCAGCCAGAAACTCGTCGCCGCCGCTGGCAATCGAACCGCGCCGGTGGTGGGGTAGGTAGCTCTTGTGGCCGTTGATGCCAATCAGGTTCTTGAGCGCGACCGTGATTCCGGACTTCTTGTGCGTCTTGAACTTCGGCAGGTCAATGACACAGTCCGCCTCAAGCACTGCGCGGCCAATGCAGTACATGTGGTGTCCAGGGCGATGCGCTTCGCCCATGGCTGAGGGGTCGTAGCAAGTGACGCGAAAGCGCTGCCAGTCCGCGGCGATGGGTTCTAGCTGGCTGGCCTCGCCGACCTGCACGAACAGGTGGCGGCCCTCGTCGTCGCGTCGGACCTTGCGGTAGACCTGGCCGATGCCGCCTGGCAGGCTGGACGCTGCTGCGATTTCCAGCCGCAGATCCTCCGTGGTGACCGGCACCACCGGCATTCCTGCTCGCGCGAGTGCGGCAAAATGCTCGGTCAGCGCAGCAATGTGCGTTCGTTGTTGAAGGCGTGGCAGGTCGCACGCTTGCAACGGCGCATCGGCGATGGTCAGCTGGCCGCGGCCGCCCAACGCCAACTGCGCGTAGTCCAAAACTGCGCGCAACACCGCTGGATGGGTCACCAGGCTGTCGAGGGCCAGCTGTTCGCCCAGCATGGCCTCATTGGGATGCCAGTCCATCACCCAGTTGGGCTTGAGCAGCACGCGGTCGCCCGGACGTATCCACGCGGCCAGTGGGTTCCAAGCCGGGTCGCCGGGTGCGCCAATGCCGCCGCCCAAGTGGACCAGGGCCTCGCGCACCATCCGGTAGGCCGGGTTACTGTCCGCAGGGCCGACCGCGGCGCCAAGCGCAGCCAATTCCGGAAACCGCGTATCGGGGTGGTACGGCGCGTCTGCTGGGTAGGCTGCTGTTCCGCGAACCACGGCAACGCGACCGTCGGAGGGGGTGGGATGGTTCAAAGTCTGGTCTCCCTGAGAGAGTCGGGCGATGCTTTAAGGCCATGGAGTTGATTTACTCAATCATTTCTCTGGCCCGATGGCTTGTTTCGTGGGTCGCCAGCGCGCGGCCTCGAAGGCCGACTTGCGGCTCCGCCGGTTACCGAGAGTGTTCAAACTATTGTTCTCCAGTCCCCAGATTGTCCGGCGCTGCGGATTCTGTTTGCACGTCGGCGCCGGCCGCTTGCTCTGTCGCCTGCCAAACCTCGCGCAGGGTGACACGGGCTGCTCGGGCGACCATCGCGCAGTCTTCGTATTCGGGCCGCAAGCGCAGCAGGCCGTCGACCACCGTCCGCTTGGCGCGCACAGACCCCCAAGGGGTTTGGACCCGCACGACGTCGCGCGGCAACACGGCCCGCGTCGTCGGGCTGACCCGCACGCCCAGCGTGGACGCATGCGCAAACAGCGTTCGCAGCGCTTCGTTGGTCCCATCGACACCGGTCAGCGCGGACACCTGGACCGAAGGACGCCCCTTCTTGCCCTGGGTGGGGGTCACCCAGACGTCTACTGCGCCGGCCACGACCAAACGCTCGCGCAGGAAGCCGACCTCGACGCCTGACATGTCGTCGACGTGGCAAGTCAACTCGTTGACCGCTTCAAATTGCCACGGCTCGCCAGCAGCATCGCGCGACGGCAGGGTGCCCAGGACCGCGCGCAGGGCGTTGGGGTGCGGCGCATCGCGGGTTCCGGCGCCCCAACCGACGCGCTCGACCACCATCGGCGGTTGCCGTTCGCTGCCCTTGGTCCACGTCTGTAGAATCGCTGCGCCGGTCGGGGTCGTCCATTCGCCCGCAGTTGGGCCGGCGTACGACACCAGTCCGCGCAGCAACAGCGCCGTCGCCGGCGCAGGGACGGGCATCTGGCCATGCGCGGCGCGCACATAACCAAATCCGGTGCGGACCGGTGAAGCGCGCACCACTTCTGGCGCAAGACTGTGCAGCAACAGCCACGCCCCGACGATATCGCCGATGGCGTCGACCGCCCCGACCTCATGAAAGTGCACTTCGCCGGGATCGCAGCCGTGCACTTGAGCTTCGGCCACCGCAAGCGCCTCGAACGTCGCCACGGCCCCTTGCACCACCGCCATGGGCAACGCCGCAGATCGAATCAACGCCGCGATGTCGGGCAAGCGACGCTCGACTGCTGGGCCAGGGTCGGCAACCACGGCGCGCGTACAGGCGATGCCGCACTTGAACACGCGGTCGATTTGCACGCGAACGCCCGCCAGGCCCAACGCGGCGATGCCGCTTGCCAACGCTTGGGTATCGCCGCCCACGTCCAGCAAGGCGCCGAGCACCATGTCGCCGGCAATGCCACTGTGGCAGTCGAGGTACAGGCAACGGGTCATGGGCCCCTATCCGTGGCTCCGCCATGGCGGGCTCGCAAGATGCGAACGGCAGCGACCGCGGCGCCAAAGCCATTGTCGATGTTGACCACGACCACGCCGGGCGCACAAGAGGACAGCATCGCCAGCATCGCAGTCACGCCGCCCAAGCTGGCACCGTAGCCCACACTGGTGGGCACCGCCACCACCGGCGCGCGCACCAAGCCGGCGACCACCGAAGGCAACGCGCCCTCCATGCCGGCCACGCACACGATGCATTCAGCTCGCGCAAGCCGTTCGCGATGGGCCAGCAGTCGGTGCAGTCCGGCGACGCCGACATCGGCGATGTGCTCGGGCCTGGCCCCCAAGAACCGGGCCGTGTTGACGGCCTCCAGGGCAATCGGCAAATCGCTGGTACCGGCGCAAACCACCAACAGGTCACCCGTCACCGCGGGCGGATCGCGGCCCGGATCGCTGGCCGGCAACACCGCCGTGCGGGCGACCTCATCGATCTGCACGGACGCAAACGCCGAGCGCAGCGGCTCCATGTGCTCTGGCTTGAGCCTGGTCAGCAGCACAGCGGCACCGCGCCGCGCCATCGCGCCCACGATCGCCACCAAGTGATCCGGCCGCTTGTGTTCGGCATACACGACTTCTGGCACGCCGGTCCGCTGTGCGCGTTCCTCATCCCAGCAAAATAGCGACGCCTCGCCCTCGCGCCCTGTCGTCGTCATGGTGCGCCGATCGACAGCGAGCGAGTCGCCTCAAGCATGCTGCCGGAGCGCAAACCGAGAACGTCTACAGTGGTGTAGACGAAGCCCAACGGGCGCAGCGCCGCCGCAACCTCGCGCCCATCGTGCGCGACAAACTGCGCCAATTGCGCGGCGGGCAGCTCGATGCGCGCGATAGTGCCATGGTGGCGGACGCGGCACTGGCGGTAACCCCGCTGGCGCAGGATCAGTTCTGCTGCCTCGACGGCGTGCAGGCGGTCGGCCGTGACGTGGGTGCCGTACGGCAGCCGCGAAGCGAGACAGGGACTGGCCGGGCGTTGGGCAAGCGCTGGCGGCAAGCCCAATTGCTCCGCCGCGCAGCGAACCTGTGCCTTGGACCAGCCCAACTCGACAAACGGACTGCGAACGCCGGCCTCCGTGGCCGCGCGCGCGCCGGGGCGGTGGCCCAACAAGTCGTCGGTATGGGTGCCTTCAATGATCGCGGCGCTGGCGAAAGGACCGAGCAGCGCCGCTCGCGCCGCCGAGAACAGCTCTGCCTTGCAGTGGTAGCAGCGGTCGACCGGGTTGGCGACGTAGTTTGGATCCGCGAGTTCGTCGGTCGCGAACTCAAGGTGAGCCATGCCCAGGTCCGCGCACATCGCCGTCGCTGATGCGCGATCGGCCTCTGCCAAGCTGTGCGAAACGCCGGTTGCCGCCATCGCACGGTCGCCGAGGGCACGGCGCGCAGCATGGGCGAGCACGGCGCTGTCCACACCTCCAGAAACCAGCACAACGACCTGGCCGGCGTCGACAAACCAGGCGCAGAGCGCTTCGCACAGCTGCAAGTCGCGGGTCATTGCGGCATCCACGCCAGGGGCTCGGCGGCAGTGGCGCCCAGTGGCAGCACGAAGCGGTGCTTGCCGGTGGCTCCCGGGACGATTTGGCGGACCAACTCGACGGTGACGGCATCGGGTCCCGCGCCAAACTTGTCCGCGCTGGCTTGCTGGACGTAGGCGAGCAACTCGGCCGCAGGGACCTGACCTGGCGACGGTTCGACCAGAATCCGCAGCCGGTCCGCGGCCACTTGGCGCACCTGAAACCGCGCAACGCCGGCAGCGTGGTAAAAGAGGTGCGTAAAATACTCGCCGTGGACGGAGGCGCCCTTTGGCGTCACCACGAAGTCGCCGACCCGGCCTGCCAGCTGGGTCATGCGCGGCAACGTCAGTCCGCAGGAACAAGGCTGCTCGCCCGTGTGCCACGCGGCCCGGTCGCCGGTGCGGTAGCGAATCAGCGGCATCGCGTGTTCCAGCAGCTTGGTGATGACCACTTCGCCGACTTCGCCCGGCGCGCAGGGGCTGCCGTCGTCGCGGACGATTTCGACCCAGGTCACATCGGTGTAGACGTGCATGCCGTCGCGCGCCCGACACTCGCCAGCAATGGGGCCGCAATCGCGGGCGCCGTAGTAGTCAAAAACCGGGCCGCCAAACGCCGCCTCGATACTGGCCCGGGCTTCTGGCAGCAGCACTTCAGCCGAGGACCGAATCGCCAGCGGCGAGATCCGCAGCCGCCCCGGATTCGCCTGTGTCCACTGGGCAAACCGGTGCAGGGCCGTCGCGTAGCCGTAGATGATTTCTGGCTGAAAGTCATTGAGTTGCCCCGCGAAAATCGCGCAGCGGTCGTCGTCCAGCGCAAACGCGTTCAGCCTGCGGATGCCCAGCAAGCGATTCGGCCAGCGCAGCGCGTCCTCGGTGGGTGGCACGTCGCGGTCTGCGCCCCAAATCAGTGCTTGCCGCGCGCCCGGCGCGACCCCGTACCAGCGCCAGGTGCGGTCTTCGTTGGCGATGATCGCCGCGGCTTGGGTCACAGAGCGCAAGAACTCCACGGGCGTGCCGGTGCTGCCCCCAGTGGCGTCTTTGCGCGCCCCGATGCGGCTGCGGCCACCGGCATGGAGCGCGCTGCCGGCGCGCCGGATGTCGTCGCGCCCGAGCAAGGGCAGCAAGCGCAAGTCGTCGAAGTCTCGCACGTCGCGGGGCGTCAACCGCCGCTCGGTCAAGACCTGGTGGTAGTGCGGCACGTGGTGGTAGGCGCGGAATACGACATGCCGCAGCAGGCGCAGCGACCGGGCACGGGCTTGGGCCGGCGAGGCCTGGTCGTATTGCGCCATCGCGCCCGCGTGCAGTTCGGCAAAGGCACCTGAGCGCCAGCCGATCGCGTGGCGGACGCCCGCGTGTAGCAGTCTTTCGATTGGTAGCGCGTTGCCCATGGAGTCGACTCTCAGCGAACCAGCGAGGCGCAAGTTTAGCGCAAAAGCCGCGCGCCGTCCGGGTGGACAGCGGCAAACGGGTGCAGTGCCTGAAATGGGGGCGATCGCTGGCATGGTACCCACACGGTCCTGGTAGATACTGCCGGCGGCTGAAGCCGCGGCCTGTGGGTGCAAAGCCTTGCCTCCGCAAGGCTAGATCATCACAAGGGAAAAATAGCCCGGCGCAGGC
>SXRM01000431.1 GCA_005792545.1 Pseudomonadota bacterium
CAGACTGCCTTCAAAGTGTCTGTAAATCAGCGGCCTTACATGACGACCACACATAACCGAACAGGCATGTCGCCAACCAGTTGATTCTGCTAGCTATGCCTTCGTGGTCAAGCGCACTCTCTGCGATCTGCGCCCGGCCAACGCGCTCGGCGGCAAGTGGGCGCCAGACGGCGCAGAGTGCCAGGCTCCTGCTGTCTGCACCACCGCGTTTGACGCCAACGCCAAGCTGACCAAGGCCAAGTGCGAGGTCCCGCAGGTCAACAACACCGGGACCGACACCACCACCACGGGCCAGGACGCGACGGGCGGCGGTGACACTGCGACGGTGGGCGATAGCACCACATCAGTGCCGGACGGTACCGGCGGCGGCGATGTCACCCTCAACGTCACCGACCTCGTCAAGTGCATGAACACCAAGTGCGCATCGCAAGTCGCGGCGTGCAAGGCAGATGCGGTGTGTGCGGCTGCATTCAAGTGCCTCGAAGGCTGCAAGGACCTTGCCTGCATCGCCAAGTGCCCGCAGCCACCGGAGACCAACCCGGCGGCCACCGCGGTTCAATTGTGCTCCAGCCAGCAAAAGTGCGTGCCCGGTGCGACGACGCCGGTCTGCGGCAATGGCGCTTGCGAATCAGGTGAAACGCCGACCACGTGCGCCGCAGACTGCAAGACCACAGGCGCGGTGTGCGGCAACAACGTTTGCGAAGCGCCCGGCGAAAACGTCGAGACGTGCCCGAAAGACTGCAAGACCACCGGCCCCGTTTGCGGCAACAACGTTTGCGAGTCGCCCAACGAAAACGTCGAGACCTGCCCCAAGGACTGCAAGACCACGGGCCCCGTGTGCGGCAATGGCAACTGCGAGTCCGGCGAGACGCCCAGCAACTGCTCCGCTGACTGCAAGACGACAGGCGCCAAGTGTGGCGATGGCAAGTGCGCCAGCGGCGAGAACTGCCCAATGGACTGCGACGCCACCTTCTCCAAGACCATCCAATGTGGCTGGAGCGCTTGCACCTCCCAGATGACCGCGTGCGGCGCCAATAAGGACTGCGTGGACTTCTACAACTGCATGGTCGGCTGCAAGTGCGACGAAGCGTGTTCCAAGTCCAAGTGCACCGATGCTGGCACGAAGGCGCAGTCGGAGATCATTGCCATCGCCCAGTGCGCGCAACAGAAAGAGTGCCCCGACCCGTGCGGCACCTCGACCGGACCCAAGTGCGGCAACGGCACCTGCGAAGCAGGCGAAACGCCGACCAACTGCGCGGCCGACTGCAAAACTACTGTGCCCAAGTGCGGCAACGGTACCTGCGAAGCAGGCGAAACGCCGACCAACTGCGCGGCGGACTGCAAAGCAACCGGCGCGCACGTCTGCGACCAGTATTGCGGCAAGGGCGCCCCTGGCGGCGCCTGCTTCTGTGACGCGGTGTGCTTAGAGCAGAAAGATTGCTGTACGGCCGACGGCAAGGGCAAGGCCGCGACGTGCGCGGGATCGACTTGCGGTGAGTGCAACGGCGCGGCGCCGCCTCCCTAGTCCGTAGCCGGGAACAACGCGGCGCGGCCGCCGTCTGGTTTGCGCCTGACGGCGGCCGCGGCTGTTTTTGGGGTTGCGCCTTGTTCCCGGTCTTCGCGACTTCGACTGGTATAGTCAGGCTTCGACGACGCGTGTCCCCGATCGTCCGGCCAGGATGCGCGCCACATTGCCGACTGACCCGATCGCCGCTGGTCGCCCAGTGGCGCGCGCGAAGTCGATGCACGCCTGGATCTTGGGTCCCATTGAGCCAGGCGGAAACTGACCTTGCGCAAGGTGGGCGTGTGCCTCAGCGGTGGTCATCTGATCCACGCGTCGCTCGGTCGGCTTGCCAAAGTCGAGGCTGACATGGTCCACGGCCGTCAAGACCACCATCATCTGCGCGCCCAGCAGTTGGCCCAACAGCGACGACGTCAGATCCTTGTCGATCACCGCCTCGACGCCCGTCAGCCGCGCCGCAGCATCGCGCACGACCGGGACGCCACCGCCGCCGCCTGCAATCACGATGTCCATGCGCGACATGGCCGCGTCGATAGCGCCGATGTTGACCACGTCTACGGGTCGCGGGCTTGCGACGACTTTGCGCCAGCCGCGGCCAGCGTCTTCGACCATCTGCCACTTGTTGCGCCGAATCAGCTCGCGCGCGCGCATGGCCGTAAAAAATGGGCCCACAGGCTTGGTCGGTCGCGAAAAACCAGCGTCATCCCTGGCGACTTCGACCAGTGTCAGCACCGTCGCGACACGCAACGTGTGCGACTGGTTGTATAGCGCCAGCTCAAGCTGGTAGCCCATCGTGCCCTGCGTCGAAGCCACACAAGCGTCAAGGCTGGCGATGGGCACCTTGGTCGAGGCCTCTTCGCTGCGGATGAGCTCTTGCCCCACCTGTGGCCCGTTGCCGTGCACCAGCATGACGCGGTAGCCGCGCCGGCACAGGCCATGCAGGACCTTGGCGACCTCGACGGCGCGCTTGTACTGCTGTGCCAGCGAGCCGTCGTCACCGGCTTGCATCAGCGCGTTGCCGCCCATCGCAAGCACGATCAGTGGACGCCCTGAGCCGACCTGACGAACAGCGTTGGGATGGAGCAGCGGCGTAGGCACGGATCGAGGCTCGCCCGCGTGACCTTGGCGGGAGACTTAGAATTTGTGCGGCAGTTCGCCCGAACCGCGCACGGTCGTCGGCTCCGGCAAATAGATTCCGCTGGGCCGTTGCGCAGGTGCCGCATGAACGGGGGCCTGAATTTGCTGCGACTCGCGCAGGCCAGCTGGCTGCAGTGGCGGCGGCTGAATCGACCGCGCGATTTGGGCTGCGGGCACCGTCGGCCGGGCTGCGGGCATCGCGGCCGGCGTGTGCTTGCTGGTCATCTGGCAATTGCCATCAAAAAACACGCCCTTGCCGATGTGCAGCGCCGGCGACGCGATGTTGCCACGCAGGCTGGCAGGCGCAATCAACTCGACCGTATCGGTCGCCGTGACGTTGCCTACGACGTTGCCGTGCACCACCACTGAACCGCAGCGAATCTCTGCCTGCACGTCGGCGCCTTCGCCAATGATCAAGGTGCCTTCGCTCATGATCTCGCCCGAAAAGCGGCCGTCTATCTGCACTGTGCCCTCAAACGTCAGCTTGCCGTCGAATTCGCTGCCCTTGCCGAGTAGCGCATTGTGGGTGGCGTTCATCTCAAACCTCGCGAAAACAGGGGCCGTCGGTTGGGCGCGGCGGCGGGCCGTTCAGATCGCAGCCTCGCCGGCTTGCTGGTCCGGCTGTGCGGGGCGGCGCTTGGGTTGGGTGTCGGCGACGCCAGAGGCCAGCATTCGCGCAACTGTGCAAGGATCGCACGTTTGGGCCGTGCTGGCCAGCCCTATTTATCGCCGCCCCAGCCGGCTGCCGGACGGGCTTCGCCGGCCTGCCGCGCCAAGCGTGCCTTGGCAATACGCAATTTCCAAACATTGACCACGGCTTCGCGCACGATCGAACCGCTCATCTTGGATTGGCCGCGGGTGCGGTCCGGAAATTGGATGGGCACTTCGCCGACCGAAAACCCGGCCAATACCGCGCGCCAGGTCAATTCGATCTGAAACACGTAGCCATTCGACACGATCTCGTCGAGCGGCAGCGCCTGCAGCACACGGCGGTGAAAACACTTGAACCCACCCGTGAGATCGCGGTAGGGCAAGCCTAGGATCAGTTGGGCATAAGTGTTGCCGCCGCGCGAGATCAGCCGCCGCCGCCAGTCCCAGTCCACGGTGCCGCCACCGGGGATGTAGCGCGAGCCGAGCACGAGATCACAGGTCTGCGCCTTGGCCAAAAACTGCGGCAAGAACCGCGGCGGGTGCGAAAAGTCGCAATCCATCTCGAAAATCAGCGCGTAATCTCGCGCAAGCGCCCACCGAAAGCCGGCGAGGTAGGCGCGGCCCAGGCCTTGCTTGCCGGGTCGGTGCAGCACATGCACACGCGGATCCGCGGCCGCAAGACCGTCTGCGATTGCGCCAGTGCCATCGGGACTGTTGTCGTCGATGACCAGGATGTCGACGTCGGGCAGCAGCGCGCGGACCTCAGCCACCAGCAGCGGCAGGTTCTCGCGTTCGTTGTAGGTGGGCAGGCAGATGACTGCTGGCGGGTGGGCGGGCGGCATGGACTCCAGGTTGGGCAAAGCTCAGTAGTGCTCGGTGTAAAACGAATCTAGGAGCGACTGATGCTTGCGCGTGACCTCGCGCCGCCGCAGCTTCATCGACGGCGTCAGGTCGCCATCTTCAATGGTGAATTCGCGCTCGAGCACCGCGAACTTCTTGACCGTCTCAAAGCTGGCGAGCCCGCGGTTGCGGTCGTCGATTTCACGCTGAACGAGCCGAAAAACCTGTGGTGATCGAACTAGTTCTGCGAATTCGCCCTCGCCAGTGCCATGTGCCGCCGCCCAGGTCCGCACCGCGTCCTCGTCAAGCGTGACCAGCATCGACAAAAACTTGCGGCGGTCGCCGTACACCATGCAGTTGCTGATGTAGCGGCTGCCCTTGAAGTGCGACTCGACGTTTTGCGGGGCGATGTTTTTGCCTGCGGCGGTGATGATGAGATCCTTCTTGCGGTCGGTAATCCGCAGGTAACCGTCGGCGTCGACCTCGCCGATGTCGCCGGTATGCAGCCAACCGTCGCTGTCGAGCGCTTCCGCAGTGGCCTCCGGTGCGTGCAGATAGCCGGTCATTAGGTTGCCGCCGCGGATCAACACCTCGCCGTCGCTGGCGATCGCGATTTCGACGCCGGCGATCGGCAGCCCCACCGTGCCGAGGCGACACGCGCCCGGCCGGTTGGCGGTGGCGGCAGCGCAGTTCTCGGTCATGCCGTAGCCCTCGTAGACCGGCAAGCCAACGGCAAAAAAGAACTCCGCGAGGTCGCGCGACAACGGCGCGCCACCAGAGATGAACGCGCGTACGCGGCCACCAAAAACCTTGGCAATCTTTGAGAACACCACCCGCTGCGCCACGCGATGTTGCAGCGCCAGCAGCGTGTCCGGCTGCTTGCCCTGCAGCTGCAGGCGAGCCACGCGATGGCCGACTTGCAGGGCCGCGTCGAACACCGCCTTGCGGACCGGGCCCGCGGCATGGACGCCGGCCATGATCTGGGTGTGCACCTTTTCAAACACCCGCGGGACGCTCGGCATCACCGTCGGCGCCGCTTCAGGCAGGTCCCGCACCAGCGTTGCCATTGACTCGGGCATCACCATCTGCGTGCGCATGCCGACGCAAACGATGTACACCACCTTGGCAAAGCTGTGCGCCAGCGGCAGAAAAAGGAGCAGCGTGTCGTCCGCGTAGACGTCCAGCGCCGTGCGGCAGGCGTTGACCTCGAACACCAACGCCCGGTGGCTCAGCACCGCGCCCTTAGGCCGGCCGGTCGTCCCCGATGTGTACACAATCGTGCACGGTTGGTCCGGATCGAGCGCCGCTCGCCGCTGTGCAAGCACCGACTCGTCCACGGACTCGGCGAGGGCTTCCAATTCGGCGGTGCGCAACACCCAACCGCGCGGCAGATCGCCCAAATCCGCCAGCGTGACCGCAGTTGCGCCTGCGCCCGCACCCGGATCCGGCGGCCTGGACACATCGTCCCACAAAATTACCCGCTCCAACTGGCTGAGTTCGCCACGGTTCGCTAACAGCTTGCGCAGCTGACCCGGATCTTCGACAAACACAAAGCGCATCTTGCTGTGGTTGGCGACGTAAGCAGCGTCTTCGGCGAGATTGCTTGGGTAGATGGGCACGGTGACGCCGCCACCAAGCAGGATCGCCATGTCGGCCCACACCCATTCGCGGCGCGTGGTCGCCATGATCCCCGCCACGTCACCCGGCTGCATGCCAAGTGCGACGAGGCCTCGCGCCCACTTGGCGGAGAGCGCTCGCCATTGCGCAAACGTAGTCGTGTGCCAGACCCCGGCGACTTTGCAGCGCAAGATCACCTTGTTCGGCTCCGCTACCACCGACGCGTCAAACAAGTTGACGACTGTTGTCGGATCGGGATGCGTCGGCGCTGTTGCTGTGGCTGGGACCATGGTTGGCAGCACGCGCGGCGAGGGCCGTCGCTGTATTTTCTGCTGTACCGCGCTTTCGGGCAACCCCGGCCGCGGCTCACCAATCCGAATGTGCGGCGCACCCACAACGTTGTGTGGCCAAGTAAGCGCGGGCCTTGAACCGCGCCCCAAGCCCGCCTACACTTGCACCGCGGCAAACCGCCGCCCCTGGACCAACATGCGCCGCGCCCCCCCAAGCCATTGCGCTGCACCCTCGGCAATTCGCGCCGTTTTTGGGTGGCTGTGCTGCGCCTGGGCGGCGACGGCGTGCTCCGGTGGACCGGAAATCGTGGACCGGTTGGGCGACCTGCCCGAAGAAGAGCAAGTGCGCATCGACGAGTACACCTCGCGGCAAATGCAGCTTGGCTACCAGATCGCGTCTACTGCTTCGCAGGACGATGCCTTGCTGTTGTGCTACGAAATGTGCAACCGCTCGGCAGAAAGCTGCATCCTCTCCAATCGGGTGTGCGACGCCGCCGCCGCCCGGCCTGCCAATGGCCCGCTCGGCGCGCGCTGCGACGTCACCCGCGAGCGCTGCCGCGTCCACCGCACCAAAGTGCCACGCCAGTGCCCGTGCGACTTCAGCGCGAGCGCCGCGGCGAATCGCCGATAAGTCCTCTTACCTCCCGCCATTTCGCCGATCAATCGGCCCCTCGCTTCGCGCGCGCCTCGCGCGACGCCGCCGGAATTTCACATGGACCGCGTCCGCAACATTGGCATCATTGCCCACGTCGATCACGGCAA
>SXRM01000048.1 GCA_005792545.1 Pseudomonadota bacterium
CAACGCGCGCCGGGAGTTGGAAAGGCAAACCGAGCGGGCGCTGCGGGGCAAGCGGGCGAAGGCAGTGCGGTTCCCGCTGTGGACGTTTGGCGCGGTCGCGCCTTTAGGGCGGTTGGCGCGCCAAGCCGGCAAGCTCGCATCATTGAACGATTTCGGCTAGCCGCAGCAGAAATGGCGCCGGCGCGCCGGGGGGGAGCTTAATGTAGTCAGATACTTGAACAATGGGGGGAAGCGTCCAACCCTCTATTGACCCTATTTGCCAAGGCCGCACATCGCGCGCACATCCTCGGCCAGTTCTTTGGCCGTGGCATAGCGGTCCTTTGGCTTTTTGGCCATCGCTTTGTTCACGATGCGCACAGCTCGCTCGTCCAGCTTGGGGTTCAGTTTGCGCGGATCCGGCACCGGCTCGACGGCATGTGCCACGAAGACGTTGCCCTCGGAAAAAGGTAGGTAGCCAGTGAACATACGGAACACTACGACGCCAAGCGCGTAGAGGTCAGCCCGGTGGTCCACTGCGGATCCATCGAGCTGCTCTGGAGCCATGTAGTAGGGCGTGCCCGCCAGGACGCTTAGTTCGCCAAACCCTTCGTCGCGCACACGAGCGAGGCCGAAGTCCAGCAGCTTGACCGCGCCGTCATTGGCCACAAGCACGTTGTCCGGCTTGATGTCGCGATGAACCAGCCCGGCCTGGTGCGCGCAATCGAGTGCGGCAGCAAACTGATCCAAAATGCTGCATACCCACTTGGCGTCTTCGACCGGGCAGCCAAACTGCAGATAGGACGTCAACGACTTGCCGGCGACGAACTCCATGGCATACCAAAGCACGCCCTCAGACTCGCCCATGTCGTAGATGTGCACGACGTTTGGATGGTTCAACTGGGCGGCGAGCTTGACCTCGCGCAAAAAGTACTTGCGCTGCATGTCGGTCGGCATCGACCCTTCCAACATGAACTTGAGGACGACCTGCCGGCCAAGCAGCTTGTCCGTGGCCTTGTAGACCACGCCGTTGCCGCCCTGGCCCAGCCGGTCCAGGCCGCCATACCGCGAAGCCAGCGAAGGCGGCACGCCGTTTGGCCACTGCCCTTCGTCGCCCTCTCCAAAGTCGTCGAGTGTGTACTCGGCGACGGCCGCCGCGGTCTCAGCTGCAGCGTCCCGTCGCAACCCGGGCGTGCCGGCTTCGTTCTTGGGGCGCTGCGGCGGCGGTCGCGAACTCGGCGGTGTAGGCGACGGCAGCTTGGGCTCGGTTGACCGAAGAAACAGCGCAAGGTCGCTCGCCGGCTGAGCCAGCGGCAGCAGCTTGTCGAAGACTTGGCGCGCCCGCATGGCATCGTTGACTTCGAGCAGCAATTCGAGTGCCTGACGGCCGTGCGCCGCGCGCTCTGCCTCGGGTAAGGGCGCTTGCAGCAACGCCGCAAAGGTGCGACCAGCCAGAGCTTTGTCGCCTTTGTCGACAGCCAGATGCGCAGCCATGGTGGTGATTTCGACGTAGGCCGCCTCAGACGGGTCCACCGACAGCGCGACGCGAAGCGCCTCATCGGTCTGCCCAAGCGCGGTGCGCAGCTTGACCACCGTCAGCTTGTCGCCCTCGAGCGTCAGGCAGTGGATGGCCCGCTCGACGTTGCTGACCCGCTGATGGTTGAGCGCGGCCTTGCGGTATAACCCAATACTCTCAAACAGCTGCGCCGCCTCGCCGTGAGCGCCCGCCGCGGCGTATCGCTCTGCCGCCTCTTCGACTCGACCCAAGCGGACCAGGATCGCGGCAGAGCCTGTGACGTCGCCAGCCTTTTCTACGCAAGCCAGCGCACGCTGCCACTCCGCGGCGACCTGCCATTGTTCGGCTGCTTGAGCCCAGTGCTGCTGCGCCTCCAGCAGTCCGGCCTGCAGTTTTGCCGCTGCCTGCGGTTTGCCTAGCTTGCGCAAGAGCGCGATGGCTTTGTCATGCTGACCCGTGCGCTGATACAGGTCGGCGGCAAGCGCGAGGTCGTTGGTTTGCTCGGCCAGCTCTGCCGCGCCAGCCCAGTCCTTGCCGGCCTGCAACATCCGCAACTGCGCGCTGGCATTGCCCAACCGCTTGTAGCACACGGCTGCGGCAGCATACTCCTTGGCCTGTTCGAACAGGTCGGCGGCGCGATCGATGTTTTTGGCCTGACGATAAGAACGCGCGGCATCGCCCAGACGCCCGAGCCGCTCGAATAGCCGCGCCGCCTGTTCGTGATCGCCGCCGTCGCTGGCCAGCCGCGCCGCATGCGCCACGTCGCCGCGCGCTAATGCCGCCTGCACGTCAGCACCTGGCTTGTTGCGCTCCGCGGCCTCGGCGGAAAACCGTGCCATCATGTGGCGGATAGCCCACGTTCCGGCGACGACGACGACGGCGAGCAACGAGTAGCTGATCAGGCGCGGATCGCTGGTGTCCATGAGACATCCGACGCCCCCGGCAGGGCGCGCGCGCATCGTAGCGCATCTGGCAGGGGCGGCAATTCCGCGCCTCTCCAGTCGCATGAGACGTCAGCGATTTTGCGGCGTGGTCGATCGTGATCGATCAGCGACCCACGATCAGCACCTTGTAGCCCTGCTCAAACAGGAACTGCGCTTTGCCTTCCATGGTCTGCTCGACGATGCCATAGCCAAAGGTAGCGTGGTCGACCAATTGGCCGAGCAGCGGCTGAAGGCTGGCGGCATAGGGCGTCGCCCGCGCACGGTCGGCAGCGGCCATCTTGCGCTGCCACAGTGTCCGGGCAGCGCGGACCTCCGGGCTCTCGGCCACGACCTTTGGCGCTTTGGCCGCCGCAGGCGCGCGCTTTGAGCTGCCGGGTGAATCGGCGGCCGCTGCGCGACTGGCCCGCGCCGGCGCGGCCTCCGCCAGTTCACGGGTGCTCTTGTATTTGTGGGTGCCGCCGCAAGTCCGGCAGCGCACCTGCACGACCGTCTGGCCGACCATGGCCACGATCACGTGTTCGAGCGCCAGGCCGCACTTGGCGCACCAGGCCTCGACGTCGCGCCCAACCGCTGGCAGTGCGGTGTCCAGGGCGCGGCGATGGATTCCAGTCATGCACGATTCCGTATGCAGCTCCTTGGCCGCCCGCAGATCGTAGTCGGGCACAACCCGCAGCGGCAAGGCAAACCGGAACAAAACGCGGCAGGATTCGGCGCCAAAGGACCGACGACCGGAGCGCAGTCCACGCTTTGGCACCGACTTGCCGATTTTTGTCCGAGCGCGTACACCAGCGCCCCCGCAACGCCAGTTTGCACGGACCCCCCCATTATGCAAGTCCAGACGCTCAAAGGCTTTCGCGACTACTTGCCGGCCGATATGGCGCCGCGCCAGCGCATGATCCGCAGCATCGAGGCTGTGTTCGAACGCCACGGCTTTGCCCCGCTGCAGACCCCGGCTTTGGAGTACGCGGAGACCCTGACCGGAAAATACGGCGACGAAGGCGATAAACTCTTGTATCGGTTCACGGATCACGGCGAGCGTCAGGTTGCCCTGCGCTATGACCTGACCGTGCCGCTGGCGCGCGTGGTCGCGCAGCATCGCGGGGCGCTGCAGATTCCGTTTCGCCGCTATCAGGTCGCGCCGGTATGGCGCGCAGACAAGCCGCAGCGCGGTCGCTACCGCGAATTCGTCCAATGCGACGCAGACATCTGTGGTGCGGATAGCGCGGTGGCCGACGCGGAGGTCCTGGTCGCAGGGCTCGCTGTGCTGCGCGAATTGGGCGTGGCCGCGGCGCAGCTGCACCTGAACCACCGCGAAGTGCTGTTCGGCGTGCTGCGCCTGCACGGGGTGGACGCTGCGGGCGCTCAATTGGCTTGCATCCGCGCAATTGACAAGCTCGACAAAATGCCGCCGGCGGCGGTCCAGGCTGAAATCGAGGCACAGGCAGGCTTGGACGCCGGTGGCGCCGCCGCTGTCGTTCAGGCCTTTACCGCGGGGACAACCGTCGCCGATTGGTCTGCGCGCGCGGCAGTCGCAGGCGATGCGGCATTTGTCGCGGCGTTGGACCGCATCCAGGTTGTCTTGGACTTGTGCAACGCGGCAGGACACGGAGGCGCCATCGTGTTTGACGCCGCCATCGCCCGCGGCTTGGACTACTACACCGGCATCATCTACGAAACGCGCCTGACCGACGCCAAGGTCGCAGGCATGGGTGCGGTCATGTCGGGCGGTCGATACGACAACTTGATTGGGCTGTTTGCGGGCAGTGCGGTGCCGGCGGTTGGCATTTCGGTGGGCCTCGATCGGCTGTTTGCCGCGCTGCAAGAGCTTGAGCTCGTCGGCGGCAACGAGGCTGCGGTGCCTGTGTACGCAACGGTCATGGCGCCAGAATTGGCGGCTCCCACGCTGCGCTTGGTTGGCGAACTTCGGCGCGCGGGGTTGCGGGTCGAGATGGAACTGGGCGGCGGCAAGCTCGGCAAACAATTCGAGCGGGCCAGCAAGCGCGGTGCGCGCGCGGTGCTCGTCATTGGCTCGGACGAGGTGGCGGCAGGTACAGTCGTTGTCAAGGACTTGCGCGCCGGCTCGCAAGCCACGGTCGCGCAAGCCGATGCAGCCTCTTACCTGCGGGACCTCGGCATCACTTGAAACTGACGCTGGGCGCTGAGGTGAACAGCACGAACAGGTCGTTGTCGGTAAACGTCAGCCCCAAGCCGAAGAACAAGTCAGCTCTGCTGCTGGGAAACAGCAACTCGTCGCCACCCAGCCACGCGTACAAGTGCGGCACGAACACCCAGGACAGGCTGGCGCGCAACCGCGGTCGCGGCAGGTCGCGAAATCGGAACAAGTCTGCAGAAATCGACAGCTTGTCGCGCACGACGTCGAGATCCACGCCGCCGCCGGCGGTGTTTTCGATGAGGCCACCGCGCAAGACCACCGATCCAAAGCGCCGCGCATACTGGACGCCGAAGCGGGGAACGCTCTCGCTCTCGACCAGTGTCTCAGTAAACGGCGCCTGATCCTGACCGAAGGTTGTTTGCCGGGTTGTGGTCCGCGTCACCGGCAGGTTGTTGGCGGTGAGTGTCAAAAGCACGTATTTTTCTTGACTTGGCTGCAGGCGCAACGACAAATGCGACTGCCAGTCGAGCTGACCCACCTCACCAGCGCGTACGGCATGGGCCGCAAGCTTGTAGTCGATTCCAATCTCAAGATCGATGTAGCGCTTCAACAAGCTGCTGGTTGAGCTCAATAATTGCTCTGAGCTGCGCACCAGCGTCTCGTCGCGCAGCAGCCGCCCGACGTTGCCCTTGCCCGCATCGACATCGGAGGCCACGTGCTCGACGTGCGCCATGATCTTGTCAAAGCGGCCGAGCGCGTCCTGAACCTTCTTGATCGCATTGGTGATGGTCCCAACGGTATCGTCGACACCGCTCTTGTTGCGGCCCACCAGGTCGCGAACCTGGGTGGTCACAACTTCTACGTTCTCGATGCTGCGCAGCACGCTCTTGCCGGCTTCATCCATCGAACCAGCCGTGCGCGAGATGATGACGTCGAGCCGGCCAGTGAGCGAACTCAACTTCTGCGCCGTGTCAGCAAAGCCGTGCATGCCGCGATCCAGATCGCCGCCCGGCGCCAGCACGCCCTGCGTCAGCCGGTCGCGCAGCGCGTGAGTGGTCTTGGCCAGATCATCGCTCGCGCTGACCAGATTGTTGGTGATCTTGGAGATTTGATCAGCGCCCGACTCGCCGCCCAGGACCAGCGCCGCATTGTGGGTGATCTTGGCGACGTCGCTGGCGATCTGGTCGATCTTGGGCACAACGTCAGCCGCGCGGTCCATCTTCTGCAGGGTCTGCTGCAGCGCGGTAGCGGTAATCACCAGGGCGATTTCGTCGCCGTCCTTGAGCACCTGGCCCGCCATGCCAGGGGCAAGCTCGAGGTAGTAATCGCCCAAGAGCGAAGCCTGCAGGCGCGTGAGCACCGCGCCATTGCGCACCGATCCGTCGGGCGCGCTGGTGCCGCGGTACACCTTGATTTTGCGCAGCAACCGCAAGCCGACTTCGACGCGCTGGCCTTTGAGCTCGAGGTCGTGGACTTCACCGACTCGTACGCCGGCAATGGTCACTTTGGTGCCGGGAGCGATGCCGGTCACGTCATCGAATAGCGCCCGCAGCCGGTATGTGTCGGGTCCAGCGCCGATGCCGCGATTCGAGAAGGCCACGCCGACAACGGTTGCCGCGACGGCCAGCACCGCAAAAAGGCCGACTGCCAGGGCGGCGCGCTTGGTGCTCATGCGGCACCTGCGGTGGCGGCCTGTAGCGGTCCGGTGCCGCTGACAAAAATGAAGTCGCGCACGATCGGGTTGGCGCTGGCACGAAAGGCCGCGGGCTTGCCCGATTCAATGATCTGGCCCTGGTACAGCATCGCGATGTGGTGCGCGATGCGAAACGTCGAGGCCATGTCGTGCGAAATCACCACTGAGGTAACGTGCAACCGTTCCTGCGTTTCGGCGATCATGTCGTCGACCTGCTTGATCATCACCGGGTCCAGGCCGGTGGTCGGTTCGTCGTAGATAAGGATCTCTGGCCGCAAGATCGTCGCGCGCGCCAGGGCCACGCGTTTGCGCATTCCGCCCGAAAGCTCCGCCGGAAACTTGTGCACGGCGTGGTCGAGCTTTAGCGCCTGCAACGCTTCGAGCACGAGCTCGCGCTCCTGCGCGGGCTTGAGCCGCTGGTGCTCACGCAGAGGAAACGCCACGTTTTCATAGACGTTCATCGAATCAAACAGCGCTGCATTCTGAAACAGCATCCCAAAATGGCGGCGAACGTCCAGCAACTCTGCGTCTCCCATGGCGAAGATATCGCGGCCTCGAAAACGAACCTCGCCGCGATCGGGCCGCAAGAGCGCAACCAGGTGCTTGATGAGCACGCTCTTCCCGCTGCCCGAACCGCCGATGATGACCGTGATCTCGCCCTCGGCGATGTCCAAGTCCACGCCGCGCAGCACCGCGTGACCGCCAAACGCCTTGTAAACGCCAGCGACTTGCAAGATGGGCTCAGGTGCGGCGTGGGTCACCGGCGCAACGCTTCTTGGACCAGGTCGGCCCGCACCAAGCATACCCGGCAACGCGCGGGCGCCAAGAAAACCGCCGCAGCCGCGACACATGTGCTCCAGTCTCGCACTGTCGAGTAGACGCTTGACACCTGCCGTTCACAATCCCAGCATCTGCTCCTTGCCGCGGCGAGCAATGGCCGCGGTCGGGCAGCAATGGCCACTACCCGCCGGGTCAATTTGCGCGTGCTTTCCGGCGACTTGCGCGGGCAAGCGTTTGCGGTCACCGGCGAGGTGGTGGTCGGCCGGGCGACGACGTGCACCATTTTCGTTCCCGATCGTCGCTCCTCGCGCGAGCACGCGCGCTTCTTTGTGCAAGACGACGATCTCTTCGTTGAGGATCTCGGTAGCCACAACGGCACTTGGGTCAACACGGAGCGCTGTGAGCGGACCAAGCTCAAGCCCGGCGACGTCGTGCGCATCGGCGTAACCCAGTTCGAAGTCGAAGTTCTAGCCGAAGACAGCAATGTCGTTCGGGTCGTCACCGACCTGCACCCGGTCGCTCCGCGCCTGGTCAAGCCGGTCGATCCAATCTCAGGTCCGATCGATCCGAGCCACATGACCGCGCAAGACGTGTTCGACTCGCTTGGTGTCGGCATGACCGAGCGCTTTGACGACGTGCCGGTGCTGCCATTGTTGCGGAAGACCCGCAGCTTTGCGCTGCTGGTCGAGGCCAGCAAGATACTTCAGCGCTACGCCAACTTGCGCGACACGTTGCCCGGTCTGCTGAACCTGGTTCTGCAGGTGGTGCAGGGCGATCGCGCGGCGGTGATGTTGCTGGACGACAAGGGCCAACTCATCCCCAAAGTGGTGCAAAAGCGCACGTCACCAAGCGGTGCCTTCTCGTCCACCAACGGCGACGCGGCCTCGGCAGCCACGCCGCCCGAGCAAGATCTGGTCCTGTCCAAGACCGTGGCCGACATGGTCTTGCAGCAGCGCTGCGCCGTCATCACGGCCGACGCCGCGACCGACGAACGCTTCGCCACCGCGGAATCCGTCATCATCAGCCGCGTGCGGTCACTGCTGGTGGTGCCCGTGTTGGTGTCGAACCGACTGCTTGGGCTTATCGAGGTCGAAAACCACCGCAGCGTCAACGCTTTCGACGATAACGACCTGCACCTGCTGAGCGTGCTGGGCTCGATGCTCGGCGTCGCGCTTGATCACCTTGAAGTCTCTCAGGCCCGCGAACGCGCCATTCTCGAACTGCGTGCGGCACAGGACCAATTGCTGGCCACGCAGCAGCGCCTCATCGCGTCTGAGCGCATGGGCGTGCTGGGTCGGCTGTCGAGCGGCATCGCCCACGAGGTCAAGAACCACCTGAGTCCGTTCATGCTCGCCGACATGATCGCGGCCAAGTACCCGGCGGATCAGGAAATCCAGGAAGCCTCGCACCTGATGCTCGACGCGCAGCGGCGCATTCTTGGGCTTGTCGACGAAATCCGCACCTTCGCCAGCGGTGCCAAAGTCGACATGGCCGTGCAGCCCGAGGACCTGGCTACCGTGCTCGATCAAGTCGTGCGCTTTTTGCGCTGCGACCGCATCCTGCGAACTGCCGACGTGCGCCTGACGTTGCTTGACAGGCCGCTGGTGCCGATGGACGCCGCGCGGATCCGTCAGGTACTCATCAACCTCATCCGCAACGCTGGCGAAGCGATCGAGCACCGCAAGAATGGCTATGTTGAACTGGTGGTGCGCACGGATGCGCGATCGGCCATCGTTGAAGTGCGCGACAACGGCAGCGGCATCTCGGCTGAGTCGCGCAGTCGCGTGTTTGAACCCTTCTACACCACCAAGGGCGACAAAGGCATCGGCCTGGGCCTGGACATCTCGCGACAAATCGTGCGCGCGCATGGCGGCGCATTGACCTTCGACTCCGACGTCAACTTTGGCACGGTGTTCCGTATGGCACTGCCGCTCGTGCCCCAGCAAGGGCACACCGATGCGGAGTTTGACGACATGTTGACCGATCCGACTGGCGGCCGACTGCCGGTGTCGTTGAGCTAGGTGGTGTCCGTCCCGGTAATTCGACAGCTCGGCGGCCATCGCGTGGGCGATGCCATTGCGCCCCGACGGGTGGCGGTGGTCAAGAAATCTAGCGCTATCGAACAATTGCAGACGCATCCCGACGCCCGCCTGCAGCGTGCGCTGCAAGAGGGTCAGCCAGTCGCGCACCGGGTGGCCCAGGCGCACCGCGAGCACGTAGCCAGCGTCGAGGCGGTGCTGGCGGCGCTGGCGACTCGTGGCTTGGAGCATCGTGTGGCGCCCCAGCTGAGCCGCCGCCTTGCCGCGTGGGCCGACCTGGTGGTAACCGTGGGTGGCGACGGCACGTTCTTGTCGGCGTCGCACGCGATTGCGGCCAGTGACCGCGGCGATGGCCCGCCGATGTTGGGGGTCAACAGCGCCACCAGCAGTTCTATTGGCTACTTCTGTGCTACCGACGGCGCAGGCTTCGCCGCGCTACTCGACCAGCTTGCCAGTCGCCAACTGCGCAGCCAGCCGCTGTGGCGAATGCAGGTCAGCGTCAACGGTCAGCCGCTGCGTGATCTGGCGTTGAACGACGTGCTGCTGGCACACAAAGTGCCAGCAGAGACCACGCGCTACCAGATGGAATTGGACGGCGTCGCCCAGGACCACAAGTCGTCGGGCATCTGGGTTGCCACCGCAGCCGGTTCGACGGCGGCGATCCGATCGGCGGGTGGCGAGGTACTGCCCATCGACAGTCCGCGGTTGCAGTACCGCGTGCGCGAACTCATGACTTGGGCAGTGCGCGGCGAGCCGCTGACAGGTGGCTGCTTCGATGGCGATCTGACGGTCACCTCGCGAATGTTGACGGGCGCGCTGTATATCGACGGCAGCCACCTCAAGATCGGTTTTGGCTACGGTGATCGCATTGGCTTCGGGCCAGCACCGCGGCCGTTGGGCTGGATTGCGCCCCCCGGCTTCGAACAGCGGCGCGCCAGCATCGTCGCTGGATCAGCTGCCCTGCCCTGACGGAGGACCTGCGGCAAGCACCGGCGGAAGCGCGGCGACGATGCCCGGTGTTGCGGCAGACCAACCGTGGCCACGCAACAGCACGGCGCTCAGCCCCGGGCGCACATGATGGCCGCGCGGACACTGGTCTAGCAGCACGCGATAGGCTCCGGCGTGACCGTCCGGCGGGGGCCGCTCGCTCACCCCCGCTGCCCAGGCGACGACCAACTGCCGCAGCTGGGCGTCGTCCACACGGCCGATTTCCTTGCGGCTCAGGTAGCGTCCGCAGCGACCGCAGCGCGGTTCATTGGCAAGGCGCTGCAGCGCGCGCCAGACGGCGAGGCCGACAAGCGTTGCGCGCACGGCCAGCGCCAAGGCCACGGCGACCAGGCCACCCGGAAGCGCACGCTGCGCGGATAGGGTTCGCAGCATCATAGGCCCGCGCCGGTGCTGCATCAGCCAGGAGCCGACAAGGCCGGCCTGTCCCGTCTCCGCGCGCAGACCAAGGTCTACGAGTTCCTCGGGCCGGTCCACCTGGGCCACCGCCAGGTCCTGGGCCATCGCCACTGGCTCGCTGCGCAGCCATCGGGCCTGATCCTGCCAGGTGGCCCAAGCATCGGCGACCTCATGGCACGCCAACCACGTCGCCGCAGCCATTCCTGCGAGTAGCACGGCGCCGCGACCGGGCGCCAACGCCAGCAGATGGCACACCGCGACAGCTAGCGCACCCAGCGCGAGCGCCGCGGCGGCTTCGTAGAGACCGGCCAGGTAGACGATACGACCAGCGAGACCGGTGGCCGCGCCGAAAGCAGCGGCGACGACGAGCATGATGATGGCGGCAGCAAGCCCACGCACGGCAGTCACCCGGCGCCCGCGGCCGGGCGCAGCGCCTTAACTCCGCAGGAGCTGTTTCGATTTCTGGAGCTGCTTGGATTTCCGGGGCCCGCTCGATTGCCGGTGCCGCCCAGGTTTCTGGAGCTGATCCAGTTTCTGGGGCTGATCCAGTTTCTGGGGCTGATCCAGTTTCTGGGGCTGATCCAGTTTCTGGGGCTGATCCAGTTTCTGGGGCTGGTCCGGTTTCTGCGGGCTGGTCCGGTTTCTGGGGCTGGTCCGGTTTCTGGGGCTGGTCCGGTTTCTGGGGCTGGTCCGGTATCCAGTGCCGATTCGCCTTGCCAGCAGACTCGGTGCAGCTACGGATACAACTTGGCCGCTGCCAGCGCCAGTTCAATGAACTCCACCACCTTGTCGGTGGTGGGCGGAATCTGCCAGCACGTCACGCCGCAGACGCCGTCGTGCACCCGCACATCGACCGGATCGAACACGCGCAACTGGAAACCGGTATCGCCCGAGAGCAGTTCTTCGGCAGAGAACCCAGCCGCCAGCCGCAACTTGTAGCCCTCCGGGATGCGGCCGTCGTCGACTTCGGGGGCGTCCAGGTCCGGCAGGTCCAAGCCAGTCGGCGGCGCAACCGGGCCAAAGCGCACGACTGCGGCCGGATTGACCTTGCTCAGCACGATGACGCGCATGAAGCGGTCGCCCTGCCCGGCTTCTGGTGGGCTCGACTCCATCTTGATGGCGTAGTCCTTGTAGGTGCCAGTCGCCACCGTTGCCTGCTGGCCCTGCTCGACTTTGAGACCGAGCTTGCCGGCAGCCAGCGCCACGGTGTCCGCGCGCACGCGGGTCGACCGGTAGGCAAACAGTGCCGCGATACCCAGGATGACGATGAGCACCATCAGCACGGCCAGCTTGACCGGGTTGATCTTCTCGTCGGTCGGTGTCTTGAGCACGCAGTTGTCGATCTCGGCCGGTCCCGAGCCGCCAGATGCCAGCGCGATGCAGTTTTGCACGGTGGCTGCAGGCCGCGTGACGTACTCCTTGAGCTTGGCGTCGTGCAGCGTCTTTTTGATCTCGGCGAAAATCGCCTGGAACTCTGCGCTCTGGCGCAGCGGTTCGGCATCGTCGTAGAGCGCATCTGCGTCGCGACCCTCAGCGCGCGCCTTCTCTTTCTTCTTCTGTTGGAAGCGCGACAGTACTTCGTTTTCTTCGCGCTCGGCGCGCAGCGTTGCGAGCTTCTCGGCGTCGGCGGGGCTGGCGTGCTCGATTTCGGCGCAGGCAGTGGCCATAAGCGCCGCGCACAATGCCGCCCAGGCGGCCTGGCGCACACCAAGGGGACCGAGAATCGATCGATAGAACGTCATGGGTCGTACTCCGTAGGCAACTCGCTGGCGCGTTTCACGCTGGTCGCGCGGCGAAACCTCTGTCCGACGGCCCGTTCGCCCGGGCCGAGTGGGGTTCAAAGTGCCCGGCGTGACCGACCGGGCGGCATCAGGTGCGGACGGGCCTGACTACCGAGCGCCGCAGTGCTCGCCGCCATCGCCCGTGGGCCGCGCCGGCCGTCACCGACCTGCGCGAATCGCGTGCGCGCCCGCAATCCGCGATTGCGACCGCGCCCACCGGGTTACGCCGCTTCACCGCAAGACCAACTAGCGCAAGGCCAATCGGCTTGGGGCTGGCCGTTGTAGGCCAACCGAACTGCGCGCACCGGGCCGACTCCCCCGCGGTGGAATCCACCGCGGCGACCTTAGCACGGACACCCGATCGGCGCAATTGCCGGGGCGCGCGCAAGAAAACCGGCTAATTTCTTTGAATTTAGAGCGCAGGAGCCGGGTTGGTGGCCGCCAACTGCTCGTAGAGCGCGCGTTGCTCAGCGCTGAGCTTCTTGGGCACGACTACGCGCACGTGCGCAAACTGGTCGCCGCGCGCGCCGCTGTTGACGACCGGCACACCGCGACCGCGAATCCGCAACTGCTCGCCCGGCTGGATGCCCGCCGGCAGCTTGACGCGTTCGGTCGACCCGTCGATGAGCGGCACGCCGACCAGACCGCCGAGCACCGCCGACACCACGTCGACTTCGATGTCGCAGTGCAGGTCGTTGTCGATGCGGCGAAACCGCTGGTGGGGCTGGACGTGTACAACGACGTATAGGTCGCCAGGCTGCTGCCCGGTACCGCCTCGCTCGCCTTCGCCGCTCACGCGCAGACGGTTGCCGGTGTCGACGCCTGCCGGCACTTTGACCGTGACCTTGCGGGCGTTCCGTTGTTGCCCGGCGCCGTCACAGGCGCCACAGCGGCTGCCAGGTTTGAGTGTCTTGCCCTGGCCGCCGCATGCCGGACAGGTCACCGAGAACATGAACGGACCCTGGCGCGTCGAGACCTGGCCGCGACCGCGGCACTGCGCGCAGGTATCGGGTTCGCTACCCGGCTTGGCGCCCGATCCATGGCAGGTGCCACAGGGCTCCAACCTCGGCAGCTCGAGCTCGCGACGGACGCCGCTGACCGCATCTTCGAGCGAGATTTCGATATCGCACCGCAAGTCAGCGCCGCGGCCGGCGCCCTGGCGCGCGCGCCCACGACCGCCGCCACCGAAGATGTCGCCAAAGATGTCGCCGAAATGGCTGAAAAGATCATCCATGTTGGCGTAGTTGGCCGCTCCGCCGCCGCCCATCGCGGCGTGTCCAAAGCGGTCATAACGCTGGCGCTTTTCGGAATCGGCCAGCACGTCGTAGGCCTCAGCCGCCTCCTTGAAGCGCTCTTCAGCGGCCGCGTCGCCCGGATTGCGGTCGGGGTGGTTCTGAAGCGCCTGCTGGCGGAATGCCTTCTTGATGTCAGCATCGTTGGCGTCGCGCGGCACGCCCAGCACTTCGTAGTAGTCGCGTTTCGCCATGAGAGCCCTTGTGCGCGCCAGTTCTGCTGCCGGCAGCCGCCGCCGAAAAATGCAATGCAGGCCGTGGCCGACGGCCGCGAAAACAAGGAGTCTGCCCGGGCGGTGTCAAGGCCGCGGACGCTGCGAGTCGTGAACAGGTGGGCGAGGGGCCGCGCAAACGGGCCTCTGGCGAGCCGCAGGTGCGGCACACCTACGGAGCGAATCCGCCCTTGCCCCAGGCTTTGACCAGCGCCTTGTCTTGAGCGTTGAGCTTGGGCGGCAGCAGCGGCATCGCGTCGGATTCGAGCTGGATCAGGATCTTGGGGTACCATTGCTGCCACAGCTGTGCGGTCTGCAGCTTGACGGTGACGGCCGTGGGGCCGTGGCAATTGGCGCAGCGTGATTTGTAGATCGGCTCGACCGTCGCGGCCCAGCTCGGCGGCGGCGGCGGCTTGACCTCGCCCGGCACCAACCGGGCCAGGCCGTTACTGCCGGTCGCCACCAGTGCGCCAGTCGCTGTCAAATCGCGCAAATTCCAGCCGCCGCTTGCGGTCACAGGGAAGAACACGCCGTCTTGGTGCAACCACAGACCGCTCGCGGTCTGCAGCGCCGCCATCGGCAAGTCAGGCCGCGCCACCAGTGCAGTCACCGCCTCGGGCAGCGCCAGCCACTGCCAGGCGCCATCTGGGTTGCGCCGATGGACCGTCCCATCGCTCGCCCGCAGCCACACGTGGCCGGCGCCGTCGCAGCGCAGGTCGAGGCCCTGAGCAATCGGCTCGTCAAGCCATAGCTTGCCGGTGTTGCCGCTGACCACCAGCGCGTGCACTGCGCCTTGCAGGTACAGCCACACAGCGGGCGTCGACTTGCCCCCGACCTTGGGCTGACCCGTGCTGGCGTCGATGGCGACGTCGGGGCCGGCCCGCCAGATGGCGTCCGCGAGCGCCGCCGCGTCCTGACCCTGGACCTGCAGTGGCTGAGCGACGGCTCCATCGTGGCGCCAGACGCCGGTGTTGGCGACCGCCCACAGCCAGGGCTTGCCAGCCGCTGCGTGCACAAACAGCGCGAGCGGCGGGCCTCCCACCACGGCCTGCAGCGGCGAAATCAGCAGCTTGGACTTGACCACACCGTAGATGCCGGTATTGCTGGCGACCAGCAACTGGTCCGGCGCGAAAACGGCGACGGCGTGCGCAGTGCCGGGATTGCCGCCCAGTTGCACCGGCGGCAACTCCGGATCGCTTGCGATCAGGGTCTGGGTGCCGGCCTGAGCCAGGACCAGCGCACCCTGCGCCGCCGCCGCAAACGCGACCGGCGCCTTGTGCAGCAGTTGTTCGGTGACAGCAACGGCTGGCCCCACCACGGCGGGCTCTGGCTTCGGCGGGCCGATGGCCACGTCTTGGCCCGCGTCCTGCGCCACGTCGGGCTGCGGGTTGTCGCCGACCTCCGCGGTCGCAACATCCTGGTCACTACTATCGTTTACCGCGGTGTCTGCGGCGTCTGCGGTGTCTGCGGCGTCTGCGGCGATTTCTGCCAAACCGTCCAAGACGTCGGCGGTGTCGAGCGAGGTTTCCGCAGCCGCATCCGCGCCAGCGTCGCCGCTGATGTCGGGGCCCGGTGCCGTCTCAGGCCCTGCGGCGTCGCCAGCCTGGCCATGATCCGCCGATGCAGCGTCCGGCGCTACAGCGGCGTCGCCGGTCGTGGTCTCGGCGGTGTTGGCGGAATCGGCGGCCGGTTGCGGGGCGGGCGCTTCACCACAGCCGATGGTGGCGCCGAGCCAAATCAGGCTTGCCAGTGCGCGCGCCAACATGCCAGCATCGGGCGGGCGGACCGTCTGGGCGCTGGACCTGGGTAGGCACTGCGCCGGACATGGACGCAGCGATCGGCCAAAGCGCTGGACGTGCGCGGTACGGCCATCAGGCACGCGGCGCGGACAGGCAGGGGGGCAGGACATGCAGAACACCCAACAATGGCGCAGCAACGCCGGTCGCGCGCTGTTTGGAGCGCGGCTGGTTGTGGCGTGGTTCGGTGCTGTCGCAGCTGCCTGTGGCAACGATCCCGCCCCCGCGCAAGATGCCGCGACTGCGACTGATGTGCAAGCGGCCGCGGACCCTGGCGTTGCCGCCGATACGCAGCCGCCTGACGTCGCCGCGAGCGCGGACACGTCCGCCCTTGACGCTGAGCCGGCAGACAGTGGGACCCAAGAAGTGGCTGCGGAAGTGGCTGCGGAAGTGGCCATCGAAGTCGCGCCCGAGTTGCCGCCGGTGGATGCTGCGCCGGATGTCGCCGCGGAGACCACTGCCGACACCGTCGCGGTCGATGTGACGGTGGACGTTGTAGACGCCGTGGCGGATAGCGGTCCGGCAGATACCCAAGCTGAGACTGCAGCAGAGGTTGCAGCCGATAGCGGCGGCGACACCAAGCCCGACGCCGTCAAGGACACCAGCTTTGGGCTGGACACCGGGCCAGAGACCACGCAGGCACTGCCGTGCAACCCGCCGCTCAAGGTCTCGCCGCAAAAAAAGATGTTGTTGCCGTTCGACATCGTCGCGCTGCAGGCCAGCGGTGGTACGGGCAAGTACCAGTACACCTTGACGACCAATGCGTCTGACGGCCTTGTCAACCAGTACACGGGCCTCTACCTGGCCGGCGACGTCTCGCTGGTAACCGATGTGGTAACGCTGACTGACCAGGGCTGCGTAGGTAGCGCCACGGCCGAGCTGACGGTGCTGCAACCCATGGTCGTGCCGACGGCGAGCGCGCTGCTGCCACCCGGTGGCAAGCTGACCATCCAGCCCACCAAAGGATCAGGGCAGTACGTTTATGCCGTCAATCCCAACCAAAGCGGCGCCACCGTCAGCGGCGCAGCCAAGGGCCTGTATGTCGCCGGCAGCAAACCGGGTCAAGACGTCGTGGTCATCACGGATACGGGTACCGGACAGACGGAAGCCATTGCGGTGACCGTCGCCGTCGGCGCGGCGCTGGTGCCGCAACCAGAGCGGTGGGCAATCCCGCTCGGCAGCGCGGCCAAGCTGACGTGGTCGGGCGGCTCTGGCGTAGTCATTGCCAGTTCATCGGCGGCGGCCGCGGTGGTTGCCGGCAGTACGGTCACCGGCGCGCAGGTGGGCTCGGCGACGGTGACGCTGACCGACCAGATGACGGCGCAGTCGGCGCAGGTCGAGATTGAGGTGCTGGCGCCGTTAATGCCCGACCTGCCGCGCACCGGCGACTACTTCGAGCTTGCGCAGGCTGTGGCGGTGCCCACGGGCGCCGGTGCCTACACCGACCTTGCGTTGGGATGGCCCGAGGCGGACGTGACCCACTTCAATGACGGCGCCGTGTTTCTGTACAGCGCCGGACCCAAAGGCCTGAACGCGGAGGCGTCGCAAGTGCTGCATGGTGTGGGTCAGGAAGAGCGGTTTGGCCTCGCGGTGGCAACGGGCGACCTGGACAAGGACGGCAGCGCGGATCTAGTCGTGGGCGCGCCGCTGGCCGATGCAGGCGCCAGCGATGCGGGCCAGGTGCTGGTGTTCGGGCGCATCGGCAAGACCGGGCTGTTCGACGAAAAACCAAAGCGCGCGCTGATTGGCCCGTTTGCCAACGACCAGTTCGGCACCTCGCTCGCGGTGTGCGACTTCAACGCCGACGGCTGGCTGGATCTGGCGGTCGGCACCCCGTTTGGCGAAGACCGCGACCTGGTACCGCAAATGGGCGACCAGGGCGCGGTGCACATCTTCCTGGGCCACGACGGTGGCTTCGTCGACAAGGCCGAGCAGAAACTGTTCGGCGCGCTGCCGGTCGACGGGACCTGGAAAGCCACGGCAGGGCTGCGCCTGGGGCAGACCGTTGCGGCCGGCGACTATAATGGCGACGGGGCCTGCGATTTGGCGGTGACGGCGCTCAACTACGCGCAGCCGGGCGGCGCGGCGAGCGACGGCGCGGTGTTCCTGTACAAAGGCGTCAAGGCCAGTGCGCAGACGCAAGGCGGCGTCTCGGACCAGCCAGTGCGCGCGTGGGCACCCAAGAACGTCAACGATGCAACCAGCGCGCTCGGCCGCTGGCTCGCCATGGGTGATCTGAACGGCGACGGCAAGGCTGATCTGGCCGTGACGCAGCGCCTCCATGACAACATCTTGCTCAAGCCCGTGCCGACCAATGTCGGCGCAGTGCGGGTGTTCGCGGGCGAGGCGCTGCCCAACCAGCCGACCCCGGCGATCGGCGACTGCATGGACAGCGACTGGTCGGCCGTCGGCCCCAAGGCCAACGATGCCTTTGGCGGCGGCGTGGCGATCGGCGATGCGACGGACGACGGCATGCTCGACCTGCTGGTCGGCCACTCACTGTTCGAGCTGCCGGCGGCCGATGGCAAGCCTGCGAGCGCAACGGATGCCGGCGTGCTGGCGCTGTACGCCGGCAAGAAGGGTTCGCTGCCGGGTCCGATGCCAACTGCGCAGTGGGCGGGCGGCATGGGCGGCGACCGTTTCGGGCTATTCGCGGCAGTGCTGCCCAAGCCTGATGGCAGCGGCAAACCGGCCGTGGTGGCCGTCGCACCTAGCGCCAACGATCAGGGCGCGGCGATTGGACAGACGTATGTGTACGCGGGCGCCGGCGACACCGCCCAAAAGCTCGCCATGCCGGGCGCGGCCAGCGGCCATCGCTACGGCGCGGCTGTCGCGTTTGCGGGTGACCTTGACGGCGACGGCCTGGGTGATCTGGTGGCCGGCGCGCCCAACCTGGACGACCCCAAAGGTTTTGAGGCGACGACCGGCAGTGTGTGGCTGTTCAAAGGCGGCGCTTCCGGCGTCGCGGCCAAGGCCAGCTTTGACTGGTTGGACTTTGCCGGCCACAGCTCAGGCGATCAGGTCGGCTTCGCGCTGGCGCCCGCCGGCAACTTCGACGGCGACGGCAAGCCTGACCTGGCGGTCATCGCGCGTTCAGAGGATGCGCCGACCACGTACTCCAGCGCGTACGTGACGTTGCCTGAGGCGACCACGTGCTTAATGGACCCCGCCAAGCCAAAGACATTCAAAGCGTTTTCAGACGCCGGCGCCGTCTATGTGTTCAGCTCGACCGCGGGCGCGACCAAGAACCCGCGCTGGGTCATCTACGGCCCGCAGCCGAGCCAGACCATTGAAGTCGTCGCCGGTGGCTTTGACTACGACGGCGACGGCCTCGACGACCTCATCGCCGGGTCGGTCGCGTGGGACCAGCCTCAGCGCCAGAACTGCGGTGGCGCGATGCTGATCCGCGGCCGCAAGCAGTCGGCAACGCCCGGCATTCACGTCCAGTGCCCCGACTTGCTGCTGTACGGTCCCAATACCAGCGACGCGATGGGCCGAAGTGTAACGGGCGTCGGCGACATCGATGGCGACGGCTGCGACGAAGTAGCAATCGGGCTGTCGGCCGCCGATCAACCAGGCAAGAACGACCAGGGCGCCGTCGCGGTGCTGTATGGCCATGGTGTCAAGTGCAAGCACAGCGAACCGAAGGCGGTGGTGCTGTACAGCAACGAGGCCAATGCCCAGGGCGGTTTTGCCATGGCGGCCGGCGACCTGGACGGCGATAGCCTGCCCGATCTCGCAGTCGGCGCCGTCGGCCACGCCAAAAGCGGCAACACGGTCGGCGCGGCATGGGTCGTGCTCGGCAGCTATCTCGCCAAACAGACGCCGCAGCCGTGGGAGGATGGCGTGGTCCCAGCCAACAAGCCCCCGCTCATCGACCCAAACGGCGTCGACTTGTCGATCGAGGGCGTGGTCGCCGGTGAGCGTTTGGGAAGTGCCGTGGCCGTGGTGCCGCGGCCGGGCGGCAAGGGCTTTGCCGGCATCGTGGTCGGCAGCCCGCTCGGCAACGTCGGCGGCACAGCGTTTGCTGGCGGCGTGCGGGTCTACCGCTTCGTGCCCGGCAAGGGCGTGGCAGCGGTGCCCGTGATGGCGCTGGCCGGCGAGAGCGTGCCGGCGCTCGGTCGGGTCGGCGAGTTCCTGCACGCCGGAGTGGTCGGCGGCAAGCCCTTCATCGCGGTCGGCGGTCCGCTCGGTACGCCTGCGACCGGCATCAACGGTGCACCGGCGGTCGACATCGGCACCGTCTACGCGTTCGGGTTGGGCGGAATCAAGCCGTAGGTGGCGCGCTAATCGTCGTCGATCTGGACCTTGAGCGGCTCGCCCGTCGCCGCGGCCAGCAGATAGGCGGTCATCAGCTCTTCAAGCTTGCCATTGAGCACGCCGGCCGTATCGCTGGTCGCAAAGCCGGTGCGGTGATCCTTGACCATCTGGTACGGCTGCAACACATAGCTGCGAATCTGGCTGCCAAAGTTGATGCCGAGCTTGGCCGCTTCGACTTCTTCTTTGACGGCGTTGCGCTTGCGGCGCTCCAGGTCAACCAGCCGCGCGTTCAGCATTTTCATCGCAAAGTTGCGGTTCTTGTGCTGACTGCGCTCGGCCTGACAGGCCACCACGATTCCGGTCGGCACGTGGG
>SXRM01000432.1 GCA_005792545.1 Pseudomonadota bacterium
ATTTAATATCAACGCCATCTCTCAGCAACCCGACGACCCTCTGCCGCACCTGCTCTCCCAGAACCATGACCGCCTCCTCGCCCAGACGGGGTTCTCGCACGGATTGGTTGCTGGTCAAGTTTTTGCATACACCCTTTAAGACCATGCTCAACAACTGCCCGGTCGACGGCGAGATGACGCTGGTCGCCAAGCAGAAAGAGGCGACGGCTGCCGATCGCGTGGGCCAGATCATCGGCGGGCGCTACAAGATCCAGGGTGTCATCGGTCAGGGCGGTTTTGGCGCGGTCTACAAGGCCCAGCACGCTGCGACGGGCGATCAGGTGGCGATCAAGGTCCTCAAGACCGACGTCCAGGGGTCGATGGATGTGGTGGCGCGTTTCCGCCAGGAGGCCAAGACCACCAGCAAGCTCAAGCACCCCAACACCGTACGCGTATTCGACTTTGGCCAGATTGACGACGGCTGTCTGTATCTGGCGATGGAGTTCCTGGAGGGTCGGACGCTGACCGACCTGTTTCGCAAAGAGGCGCCGCTCGCGCCCAGGCGCCTCGTGCACATCGCCACCCAGGTGCTCAAGGCTCTGTCGGAGGCCCACGCCAAGGGTCTGGTCCACCGTGACCTCAAGCCCGACAACATCTTCTTGCAGTCGGTGCACGGCGAAGCGGACTTCGTCAAAGTGCTCGATTTCGGCATCGCAAAGTGCGTGTCGGGCGACAGTACCGCGGACATGACGTCGACCGGCGCCATCATCGGCACGCCGCGCTACATGTCGCCGGAACAGGCGCGCGGCCAGCAGGTGGACATTCGCACCGACCTGTATTCGCTGGCGATCATCTTGCACGAGGGCCTGACAGGCGTGGCACCCTTTACTGCCGACTCGCCGCTGACGATGCTGCTGCGGCGGGTGCAGGAAGATCCGCCGCGGGTGCACGACACGCTGGCCATCGAAACGCCGCAAGGCGTGTGCGACGCCGTGTACCGGGGCATGGCGCGCGACGCCGACGAGCGCTTCTCGACCGCGGACGAGATGGCCGCGGCCTTGACCGCAGGCATGGAGACGCCAGGTGTCCATGCGCGCAGCCTCGTTAATTTCCAGGATTTTGGCGTCTCGGTTGTCACCGGCATGGCCCAGGCCCCCAATTTTGGCGCCAAGCCGGCGGCCCGCCAGGCCAACAACAGCAGCAAGGTGGTCGTAGGCGCTGGGGCTGCCGGCGGCGAAGACGATATGGGTGCCACCATCGGCGAGGAAGAGTCGCGCGAGCTCAAGCGCGCGATGAGCGACTCGCAAAAAGTGGCGCCGCAGGTCACGCTGCAGTCGGTGCCAACCATGCCGATGAGCGCGTCCGCGGGCAAAGCCGCGCGTGCTGCCGCTGCGCCTGCGCCGACTGCCGACCAACCGCCGGCCGGGCAACCGTCGACGCAAGCCCCCAAGAGCAACCTGATGCTGGTCGCGGCGGCTGGTGCGGTCGTGATTGCGGCGGTCTTTGGGGTGCTGGCCATCAAGGGCGGCGGCGAATCCAAGCCAGCCGCGACCGCGCCAACTGAGGCGAACGTCGCGCCCGTACCCGCGCCGGCAGCGGCACCGACACCGGCACCGACACCGGCACCGACACCGGCACCTGCGCCCGCTGCTGCGGTGGCCCCGGCACCAACCCCTGCTCCCACGGCTGCACCAACCCCTGCTCCAGCGGCTGCGCCGGCCGCGGCGCCCGCCGCAGCACCTGCGCCAACGGGCGATGCCAAGGTCAAGCTCACGGTCGAACCGGCGGATGCCCGCGTCGAGATCGACGGTACCCAGGTCATCGGCGGCGAAGCACGCTTGCCGGTGGGCAAGCACACCATCAAGGCCAGCAAAGCCGGCTTCGGCGACGAAACGACCGAGATTGAAGTTGCCGCCGGCGAGGTCCACAGCGTCAAGCTAGAACTTAAGAAAGCTGCGGTCGCACCGCCGCACAAAGTCCAGAACGGCGGCAAGCCCGACAAGCCGCCGGTCAAGGACGACAAGACCGCCAAGCCAGACAAGCCCGACAAGCCGGACCCACCCAAGGGCGGCAAGAAAGACATCCTGCTCATCGACTGACGGCAAGACCCCGCACCCGCTGCGAGGTTGTTGAAAAAGGTCCGCGACGCTGCCTTTTCGTGGGGACCGCCGCGCTACCCCTTCAAAATACTTGCGGATTTATCACTACTTGCGCGGCGCGTTCCGCGGTGGAGGCTGTTTTGCAACAGCCGCGCTGCGGGAGCGAGGCAGTCGAGCCGCTGGACTGCATTGGCGCGACGCGGCGCCCGTTGCGTCGTGGGCAGCAAAGTTGCACCATCGCCAACAGGAACGGCATCAAGCCGCCGTGGAATGGACCATGACCCGGACGGATGGGGCGGCAGTGAGCAGCAGCGCGCGCCTTGCAGCCCACGCACGATGCGCAGGGCGCTTGCTGGCGCTAGTGCTGCTTTGCGTGCCGCTGCGCGCACAGGCCGGCGGCGAGGATGCGCAGCATTTTGCCGAAAAGGGCGCTGAGGCCTTTAAGGCGGCGCAGTATTGGGAAGCCGCGGTCGCGTTTGAGAAAGCTGCTCAGTTGGAACCGGGCAATCCCAAGAACCTGCGGTACGCGGGTCGGGCATGGCAAGAGGTCGGCCACTTGCGCAAGGCGCTGGTCCTGCTGGAGGCCTATCTCAAGATCGAACCGGATGCTGCACTCAAAGCGTCGGCGGAAGAGAAGATCGCACCGCTGCGCAACCTGACGCCGCAGCAGCATGTCGACGCGCTGACGGCAGCCCTGGTCAAGTACCCACAAGCGCGCATGGAGTCCGAAGCCGCCAAGGCCTACGAAGAGTTGGGTGACGAGGCGGCGTTCAAGAAAGCAGCGGAATTGTGGGAGGTCGCCAAGGTCCGGGCCTCGTCGGACAGCGAACGGATGGTGGCCGAAAACGGCTCTGCGCGCGTGGCGCAGCGTCTGTTGGGCGCAGATCGCAGAGAGTGCGCTTGACCACGAAGGCATAGCTAGCAGAATCAACTGGTTGGCGACATGCCTGTTCGGTTATGTGTGGTCGTCATGTAAGGCCGCTGATTTACAGACACTTTGAAGGCAGTCTGGG
>SXRM01000433.1 GCA_005792545.1 Pseudomonadota bacterium
GCGGTACACCAGAACCAATCGTCGTCGCGCAGGTCGAAAACCCAGCGCGCCGTGCGGGTGACATGCGCCGCGTAGCCACCGGTCGTATGCAGGATGCCTTTGGGTTTGCCGGTGGTACCCGAGGTGTACAGGATAAACAGCGGGTGCTCGGCCGGCAGCGACACCGGCGCCAGGCCTGCGGGCGCCGCGGCCATGCGCTCATGCCACCAATGGTCGCGACCGGGTGCCCAGGCGATGTCGTTGCCCGCGCGCCGCACCACCACCACGTGCTGCACGCTCGGTGCGCCGCCGTGCTGCACCAGCGCCTGATCGACCACGTCTTTGAGACGCAACAGGCTGCCGCGCCGGTAGCCGCCGTCGGCGGTGACGATGACCTTGGCCCCGGCGTCGTTGGTGCGGTCGCGCAGCGCCTCGGCCGAAAACCCGCCAAACACCACTGAGTGCGCGGCGCCGATGCGTGCGCACGCCAGCATGGCGATCGCTGCCTCGGGGATGAGCGGCAGGTACAGGCACACCCGGTCGCCGGCCTGCACGCCCAGACTTTGCAACACGGCCGCAAATTTCTGTACCTGTTCCAACAGTTGCGCGTAGGTCAGCGTGCGAATCTCGGGGCCGGCGTCGCCCACCGGTTCGCCTTCCCAGATGATCGCCGCCTTGTTGCGCCGCCAGCTCTGCACGTGGCGGTCCAGGCAGTTGTCCGACAGGTTCAACTCGCCGTCGGCGAACCACCGCGCGTGGGGGGCGTCGCTCCAGTCCAGACCCTGCGTAAAGGGCTTGGACCAGCGCAGATCCTCGCGGGCCACCTCGCACCAGTAGCCGACCGGGTCGGCGGCGGCGCGGTCTCGCAGCGCTTGGACGGCGGCGGCATCCCCCAGCAGCGCGCTTGCGGCAAACGCGGCTGGCGGCGCAAAAGCGCGGTCTTCGACCAGGATCGAGGTGATGTCCTGGCTTTTCGCGGTGCTGTTCTGGTCGGTTTCAGTCATCGTCAACCTGTGCTCGCCGCGACGTCGCCTGCTTGAGTCGTGCAGATCGAAACACGACGTCCGGTACCCAAAAACGGAGCCACGAGTCGGCCGCCGAGGCCGCGAGCGGGCGACTCACCCAGCAAGCGACAGGTCATCCAAATGATTCTATGAATCATTTTGAAGACCTACATGGGTTCGGTGTCGCCGGGTTCATTCGCGGGCTGCAGGCCGCTGACGACGTTGCCGCCGCGCATGGGGATGGTCTTGCGCCAGATCTTCTTAGGCTTGGGCGCCGGCTCGCCCGGCTCGCGGGCCGGGCTGATGTGCAGCGCTTTGTGGCGGTCGGTGTCACCGTCGGACACCTTGTCGGCGCGCAGCGGCGAAGACGCCAGTGTGGCCTTGCGAATCAGGCCAGGATCGTGGGGGCCGCTTTCCACGCGCGGTCCGGCGCGTTCGGGCAACAGCACCGGTTGCGACACCGGCCGTGGACCGGGCGGCGCTGCAGGGCCAGGCATGGGCGGCTGCGACATCCGCACCACGCCGGCTGCACCTGGCGCAGCGGGTTCGCTCGCTGCCGGTGACGGCGCGCGGTCGTTGGCAGTCGCTGCGGGTTCGTCGGGCGCCCGTGGCCGCGGCCGTAACTGGCGGGCCGGCGACGCTGGCGTCTGCGCGACGGCCGCCGTGGGCTTGGCGGGCTGGGGCGCGCTGGCGGGCACCACCTGCGCTGTCGGCGTCGGCGGGTTGGGAACGGTGATTTCCAGCTGCACTTTGGCCGGCCGCACCAGCGGCTGCAAATCGCTGCGCGGGCGGTCCACCGCGGCCAGTGCCTGCGACGGCTCGCCGCGCGGGCGCGCGCGCGGCGGCGGCGCCTTGCCGTCCAGGCGAAACGCCTGCATGTCCATGGCGGTTCGGCTCATCTCGCCGCTCGCCGCTTCCAGCGCTTCGCGCATGGCGCTGGCCTGCTGGTAGCGCGCATCTTTGTCTTTGCGCAGGGCCTTGAGCAACACATCGACGAACGGCTGCGTCAGCGGCGTGCGCGCCCGCCTCCAGATATCGGGCAGCGGTCGCGACAGGTGCGCCTGCATGAGCTTGACCGGGTTGGCGTCGGCAAACGGCACGTCGCCGGTCACGCACCGCCACAGCACGATGCCCATCGAGTACAGGTCGCTGCGGCCGTCGAGCTCCAGGCCCTGGCATTGCTCCGGGCTCATGTACGCGGGCGTGCCGAGCGCCATGCCGGTGGTGGTCAGCGTCGATCCGCGTGTCTGCGCGATGCCGAAGTCGAGCACCTTGACGATGGTCTCGCCGGCCACCTCGGCCAGCACCACGTTGGCGGGCTTCAAATCGCGGTGCACCAGCAGCTGCCCATGTGCCTCGTGCAGGCTGCGCAGCACCGGGATGGCGAACTTGATGCACTCGTCCTGGGTCAGCACCTCGCCCGGGCCGACCCGGTCGGGCGGCTTGCCGTTGGCGCGCGTCTGCAGCATCTGCTCCAGGCTGTCGCCGTGCAGCAATTCCATTGCCAGCCAGAACGCACCGGCTTCGGTCTGGCCGACGTCGAACACCCGCACTGTGTTGGGATGGGCAAGGCCCGCCGTCACGCGTGCCTCGCGGTAGAAGCGGCGCACTGCCTGCTCGTCCGGCCCCGGCCACGACGCCTTGAGGACCTTGATCGCCGTCTCTTGCCCGGTGATCACGTGCTGACCGGCAAACACCGACGAGTAGCCGCCCTCGCCGAGCGGCCTGACGATCTTATAGCGCTCGCCAACGATGTCGCCGGGCCTGATTTCGGTGCCAGCGGCGTACTTCTTGAGCACGACCGTAAAGGTGCCGTCGACCGGACAGGTCTGCGTCGGCGTGTAGGCGCCGCACGCCGGACAAAAGCGCTGATTCGGGTCGGGTGCGGCCATGTACGAGGTCCACCTTAGAGGGAGTATTCAAAAGAACGCCGACTGCGGCTCACGATGCATCCCAGCATGCCTTGTTGCTCCTTGCATCCTCCCTGCGGCGTGCCGCAAGCACGCCTCCGTCGGTCGCCGCGTCGCGTCGCGCCTTCTGGGCGCC
>SXRM01000434.1 GCA_005792545.1 Pseudomonadota bacterium
ATTTAATATCAACGCCATCTCTCAGCAACCCGACGACCCTCTGCCGCACCTGCTCTCCCAGAACCATGACCGCCTCCTCGCCCAGACGGGGTTCTCGCACGGATTGGTTGCTGGTCAAGTTTTTGCATACACCCTTTAAGCGACCGGCAGGTCTTCTTGGCCTCTACTTCGGCCTTGCACTGGGCGATGACCTCCTTGGCGACGGGCACTGGACAGGTGACCTCTTCAGACTCGGAGTTGACGGTGCCGTGCAGCCACTTGGCCTCGCCCTCGTACTTGATGTAGGTGGTGGTCAACTTGGTGCAACCGCAGCGCGCTTTGACCGTCACCTTGACGCACAGCTTGTGATAGTTGACCCAGCCGTTGCGGTCCCACTTGTGCACAGCGATGGGCGCGCCGCATTTTTCGTGGCCGACGTACTCGTCGCTGTCCTGGAAGGGCCAGGTCTCCCACACTTCGGCTTTGCTGATGTTGGCGCCGGCCTTGACGGGCGGCTTGGCGGCAGCGGTCTGGCCGTGACCGACCTGCCAGAGGGTGGTGGCCAGCACGGCCACGGCGGCGACGAGCGCGGCAAATTTCAGGTTGGACAACATGGGAACCTCCAAACAGGGGCACTGCGCGGGAGGGCCGCCGACCAGCACCCTGCCGGCGGCGGCGTCGCGCAGACGCGGTCTGGCAGTTGTGCAAGCGCCGTGCCAGCGGTTGGCAGCGACATAACCATTTGATACCAATAGACTCGACGGAGTGACGTGCTCGCTGACCTGTCCGCCGCGGACACCTAGCCTGTCCGGTCGGTGCCGGACCTGACGCGGCGCCCCACCATTGACGCCCTGCCGCCGCCCTCGTACGGTATCGTCCGCCGTGGCAGCCTCGCCGCGGCTCGTCGCGGTGCCGCTCGTTCCCCTGTCCGGCGCCGGGAGTCTGCATGGCGCGAATTGCCCTGGTGACCGGCGCCCCGGGCTGGTTGGGCAGCCGGCTGGTCGAAGCCCTGCTCGGTCGGGTGCAAGACGCGGCCGTCGGCGAACGCTGGGATCGCGTGCGCGCCCTGGTGCTGCCCGGCGTTGATGCGGGCCGGCTGGCGGGTCTCGATCCGCGGCTCGAATTGGTGACCGGCGACCTGCGGCGGCCCGAGAGTCTGCGGCCGTTCATGCAAGGGTGCGAAGACGCGGTGGTATTCCACTGCGCCGGCCTCATCCATCCCAAGCGCATTGCCGAACTGTACGACCTGAACCACCTAGGCACCGAGAAAGTGCTGGCGGCGGCGATACAAGCAAAGGCGCGCCGGCTGGTCTACGTGTCGTCCAATTCGGTGGCGGGCATGAACGCCCGGCGCGACGTGTGGTTCGACGAGACGACGGCAGACCGGCCGTACATGCACTATGGGCGCAGCAAGTTGCTTGCCGAGGCAGCCGTGCGTGCGGCGGCGTTTGCGTGCGACCTGGAGACCGTGGTGGTGCGACCACCGTGGTACTACGGCCCCTACCAACCGGCCAGGCAAACGACGTTTTTCACGATGATCCGGACCGGCAAGGCGCCCATTATCGGCGGCGGCGACAACCTGCGGTCGATGGCGTACGTCGACAACCTTTGCCAGGGCTTGCTGCTCTGCGCCGATCACGCGGCGGCGCGCAACCGCACCTTCTGGATTGCCGACCGCCGCCCCTACCCCATGCATGAGATCGTGGACACCGTCGAGCGACTGATGCGCGACGAGTTTGGCATCCGCTGCCACGGCGGTCGTCTGCGCTTGCCCGCGGTGGCGACACAGGTCGCGTATTGGGCGGACCGGGCGCTGCAGACGGCCGGCCTCTACCACCAGAAAGTGCACGTGCTGTCGGAGATGGACAAGGACATCGCGTGCACGACCGCCAGTGCAGAGCGCGAGCTCGGCTACGCGCCCCAGGTCGACCTGCAAGAGGGCATGCGCCGCAGTCTGCGCTGGCTGCGCGACTCGGGTATCGCGTTCTAGCGTTGCCGGAAGCCATGCGCGCGCCGTCTACCTGCCTCGTCACCGGTGGTGCCGGCTACGTCGGTGCGCTGGTGGTGGACCAGCTGCGGCGCGCGGGCTGTACCGTGCGCGTGCTCGACATCCTGGCCCAGCCGATCTGGCCAGGCCAGCCGCCCGACGCCTACCTGTGCGGCGACATCTGCGATGAGACGCTGCTGGCGCGGGCGTGCACCGATGTGGACGCCGTCGTGCATTGCGTGGCCCACGTACCGCTGCACAAGGACCTGGCCCAAATGCGGCGGGTCAATGTGGACGGGAGCCGGGCGCTGCTGAGGGCGGCGCGTACGGCAAGGGTGGCCAAAGTGGTGGCGGTGTCGTCGAGCGCCGTGCTCGGCGTGCCGGACCGGCCGATCGTCGCCGAAGATGCGCCGGTCCGGCCGATGGACCCGTACGGGCAAGCCAAGGCGCAGGCAGAGGACCTGTGCCGGCAAGCCGCCGCGAACGGTCTGGACGTCACTATCGTGCGGCCGCGCACGGTGGTCGGCCCGGGGCGACTCGGCATCTTCCAGATTCTGTTCGAGTGGCTGGCGCAGGGGCGCGACCTGCCGGTGCTGGGCGGCGGTCGCAACGTCTACCAGTTCGTGCACGGCGACGACCTTGCCGCGGCCATCGTGCGCGCCATCGGGCGACCGGGAGCTGCGACCTACCACATTGGCGCCGCGGATCCGACGACGATGGCCGAAGCGCTGACCCGCCTCGCAGACCACGCAGGGACTGGCAGTCGCGTGGTGTCGTTGCCGCTGCGGCCGGCCGAGTGGGCGATGCGGGCCACCACTGCGCTGGGGCTGTCGCCGCTCGGGGCCTACCACGCGCTGATGTACGGCCGGTCGCTGGCGTTTGACATTGGCAAAGCGCGGCGCGAGTTGGGGTGGGAGCCAGGGTACAACAACCACACGCTGCTGGCGCAGGCCTACGACACCTACCTGCGCGATCGCGCTGCGATTCTGGCCTCGGTCGGTGGGTCTGCGCATCGTTCGCCAGTGCGCCAGGGTGTACTGGCGCTGGTCAGCCGTTGCCTGACTGTGCTGCCCGCGGTGAAGTCATGACAGGGCGTGCTGCAGCAGCGGCCCGCATCGTCGCGCTGGCGGCTTGGGCGCTGGTCTGCCACTGGGCAGCGGAAGCGAGCGCGGCGCCCTTTGTGGCATTTGCCCCGGGCCACGAAACGCAGATCCTCGGGCTCTTTGAGCCGTTTGCGCCCGATCAGCGCGTCGGCGACGTGACCATCGCCGGCGTACAAGTGGGATCGAACACCATTGCCGTGCAGGTCACGGTCGCGGACGGCACTGCAGCCCGCCTGGTCCTGACCGCCCGAGCCAGTGCGCAGCCACCGCAGATGGCGCCGGGCGGCCTGCCACCTTCGGCTTCTTTCGACCTTGCGCAGCAGCCGGCGACCCCGGATCCGCGACTGGCGGCGGTAATGCTGCAGTTGGCAGAGCGCGTGCGCTTGCACGATCCCGGCGGTCTGGTCGAGCGGTGGACGCGACCGGTCGGAGAAACACACGTGCAGCCGCCAAAGGCCGACAGCCGCGCTTCGGCGATAGCCTGGCTCATCGCGGCCGGCGTCTTGTGGGGCATTGCGCTGGTCGCGCTCGCGGTGTTGGCGGTGTGGATCTTGCGGCGTGGCCAGGGCGACTTGCCTTTGCGGCTGGCGATGCTGGCGCTGGTGGCGGTCGTCGCGTTTGTCGCGCGCTGGCACGCTCCAACGACGCTGCTGCACTGCAACAACCATGGGATCGAGGACTTGCGCGCCGTTTTGGGGCAGGACCTGGCGAGCCAGCCGCGGCTGATTCTGCGCTACGGGCCCTCGTTCTTTGCGCCACAAGCGTGGCTGTCGGCGGCGTTTGGTGGCGGCGACGGCACAGTCTTTGCCGTGAGCGCGCTGGTGGGTGTGGTCAGTGCGCTGGTCACGACGGTCGCTGCGTGGCTGTGGACCGCGGGGCTTGGCGCAGGCCTGGTGGCCGGCCTTTTTGCCGCGGTGCTGCCGTTGGCGGTGCGCGTAGGCCACTCCGAGAGCAACCTGGTGTTTGGTCAGCTGTGCATCGCGCTGATGCTGCTAGCAGCCGGCGTTCGGGCGCGCGTGCGTGGGGTCGAAAGTGGCCAGGCAGGTCCCGATCCCGCGATCGCGCGGCGCGCGGGCGACATCTTGCTCGGCACCGCGACCTTGCTGACCGCCACCGGCCACACATTCGGCCCGGGCTATGCTGTCGCGGTTCTGGTGCTGTCGGCCGAGGCGTTGGTCGGACCTGTTCCGCGTGTCCGCGACGTGATGCGGGCGGCTGTGTGGTTCGCCTTGCCCGTTGCCGCGTTTGTGCTGCTGCTGAGCGGCGGTGACAGCAGCAACCGCGCGCGGCTGGCGTCGGCGACGCTGAGCGAGGCCTCGCCGCTCAAGCCCTGGGCGCACCTGCTGTGGTTCGACGGGGCGTGGACGCCGTGGGCAGTACAAGCGCTGTTCGTGGTGGGGTTGGTGCGGTTTTGGCACGCGGGCGGCACGACCCGGCGCTTTGTGGTGCTGCCGGGGCTGTTGCTGCTGGCGGGTCTCGCGCTGTTCATCGGCGGGTCGGTGTCGGTGGCGCTGCGCTACCAGTCGCTGCTGGCGCCAGTGTGGGCGCTGGTGGTGGGCGCTGCGATGCCGGCTAGGCTGAGTCAGGTGACGGGCAAGGACGCGAACTGGCCACGCCGGCTGGAGGCAGTGGGGGCGGGTGCTTTGCTGCTTGCGGGACTGGGCGGGACCGCAATGTCCGCATACGCCTATGGGTTCGCAGACTTGGAAGCCAAAGTCTATGCGGCGCTGCGGCCGGTGGTGCCGACGCTGCCCGACGGCGCGGTGGTGCTGGTGCCCGACCGCGAGGGCACCCCGGATCAGGAAATCATCATTGACTTTCCAGACTTTCTAGCGAACAGCGCCGGTCGCCGCGTGGACGTGGTACACCTGGGCCAGTGGCATCGCATGCAGCGCGAAGCCGTGACGGCGGCAGCGCCCGCCGTGTACGTGTGGCGGAGTCCACACTGCCAGGCGCGAGCCCGCGTGGTCGGTCGTTGGCCTGAAAGTCGCGACAGCGCGGGCTTGCCGTTGCGCGCGGTGTGCCGGCCGCTGTTGGACCTGACCGCGCAGCCTGGGGCGAAGGTGGTCGCCGCCGGTCGCCAGCCACCGCCGCAGGAGGATCCCGACCGACTGCCGACCGAGTACCATCAGTTCGCAGGCCAGGCGGTGGTCTGGGGCCTGGTGCAGCTGCCGGCGCCAGCACACGGTACTGCGTCGCCGATTCCGCATCGCGCTGGTCCCTGACGCGGTGCAAGACTACGCCGCGAATCCCACCGCCCGCGTCAGGTACTGCTGAAACGGCCGCCACGCCCGCACTTGCGCGATGACAGCCTCGAGCAGCGCGGGGCCGAACACGACATCGTCGCCGAGCGGCGCCATCGTCACAAAGTCCTTGCGCTTGAGGTCGTCGATGCACGGGTGCGCGGGGTCATAGCCGGCGGGAGGGCGCTTGAGCGACTCACCACCCAGCGGCAGCGAACCGCGCGCCGCGAGCCAACCCTGCGGATCGGCGACTACCGCATCGCGAATGGCCTTGAGCGACGGCGGTGTCGGACACCAGATGCCGGCGCCTAGCAGGCACTCGCCGGGCTCTAGGTGCAGGTAGATGCCGGGCCCGTGGACATCGTCCGTCGACGCCTTGTGGCGAAAGTGCGCGGCCGCGTGGGTCTTGTAGGGCGTCTTGTCCGTGCCAAAGCGGGTGTCGCGGTAGATGCGAAACATTGAACCACCGACAGGTCGCGGGTCCACGACGATCTCGGGCGCTACCGCCGCCATCGGCGCTTGCAGGTCGCTGATAAAGCGCAGCAGCGGTGCCTTGACGTCATTGTCGAAACGCGCCTTGTTCACGGTGAACCAGTCGCGGTTGTTGTTCTGGCGGAGCTCGACCAGAAACTCGAACAGGCGGGCGTCGAAGTGCGGGGTGGCCATGGTCCTCCTTATTGCGGCAGCTGGCACGGCTTGCGGACCGCCGGAATCCTGCACCAATAGGCAGCGTAGAGCTAGGCCACTCGATAGACCCGCACCGGCTGAGCGCGGCCTTTGACCGCCACCTCGCCCAGATCGGTCGCATCTGCGAGCAGGTCATGCCCGGCGGCGTCGCGCACGGCGTCGCTGACCAGAATCTGCGCGTCGTGGGCTTTGCTCAGCGACTCGATGCGCGAAGCCAGGTTGACCACGTCGCCGATGACCGTATATTCCTTGCGAGTTACCGATCCGACCTGGCCGGTCACCGCTTCGCCAGTGTGCAAACCGATGCCGATGCGCGTGACGGGCAGGCGGCCGGCCGCCACTTCGCCGTGCAAGCGCTGCACAATCGCGCGGCTGGCGGCGACCGCGTTGCGGCAGTCTTTGCCATCGGACAAGGGGGCGCCGAACACGGCCATGAAGCCGTCGCCTAGGAACTTGTTGATGATGCCGTCGTGGCGGTCGACTTCTTCGATCATGAACGAGAACAGGTGGTTCAAAAAGTCGACCACCTGACCCGGCGTTCGGCCTTCGGCGAAGGTCGTGAAGTTGCGGATGTCCAAGAACATCACGCACACGTTGCGGGTTTCGCTCGACAGCGCCGTCGAGTGCTGTTGCAACAGCTTGTCGACGACGCGCGGCGACACGTGCTGACCGAACACGTCGAGCACCTGGCGCTTTTCTTCCAGCGCCTGCAGCGAGTCCAAACAGCGGCGGCGCAGTTCGCGGGCCGCGATGCCGGTCAAGCCGCCGACCAGGACCATCACGAAGGCCCGCGCCATCGCCGCCATCGGCGCGGTCAGCACGAACGCCGAGTGCGGTGGGCCGTTGTAGACGAAAACCCAATACAATGTGAGGTATTGCGCCGCTGCAAATATTCCGGCCGCAAGGCACACGCGCAAGTCCAGGCTGAGCACCGACAGCGCAATCAGCGCCGCGTAGACCATGAACGGTGGCGCCACCAGCGCTTCGGCAGGGTGCGCAACCAGGCACAGCACCAGCAGGATCGCCGTCGGCACCAGCAACTCGACGAAGACCCACAGCAGGCGAATCGCCAACGGGATGCTCGTTCCGCGGGCGATGGCGCGAACCAACAGGCTGCGCACCCACAGCTCAAACGCGAGTGCGGGCACCACCACGGCCAGCGGGAGCGCCAGTGACAGCCGAGCGCGCATCACCTGCCCCACCGCGTCGATGAGCAGCTGGCCGATCGTCAAGATGCCGATGAGCATCGCCGTCAGCACCAGCGCCATCACCTCGACGCGGCGCTTCTCGCTTTTGAAGATTTCGTGCTCGAGCGAGGCCGAGAAGTTATGGACGCGCGCACTGACGGCGGCAACCCCAGGATCTGCAGGTGGTTGCGTCATTGCGGCACATGAACCCGCGCGCCGGTTGGCGCTCTGGCGATGGTAGCGACCGTAAGGGGGGTGTCAATCTGGTTAGCAGGCTAGGGGTGCGGATCGCCAATTGGGGTCCAGGACCACCAGGAGATAATAGTTTCAATTGCATGACGTTGGTGTTGAACCCAGCGGCTGAAGCCGCAGGCTAAGGGTACCAAGCCCGGCCTGCGCCGGGCTGGATTCTTACCTGTGATTACTTAGCCTTGCGTAGGCAAGGCTTTGCACTGGCAGCCCGTGGCTTTCAGCCGCCGGGCAATTTCGCGGCTTCTCTGGCGAACAAGGCGCTTGTTGCCCCCAGTTCAGGAACCGCACCCGCGAGCCTGCACAGACGAAGCATGGTGCTCGCAGAATCCGCATGGCTCGAGCTATCGCGGTCACAGGTTGCGCTGCACCGCGGTCACAAGCCTTTGAGCGCCTTGATGTCGTCGAGCACTTGCTTGGGGTGGCCGCCCGGGTCAAAGCTGGTCGCTGCCTGATTGTAGTACAACACCCACTGCGCGTTTTCGTCGAGCACGACCGTGATGCGGTCCGCGAACAGCTGCTTGGTCGACTTGGCGGCGCCGTAGTGCATCGCCAGCTCGCGGCCAAGGTCGCTCCACAGCGCGTACTTGAACATGTCGACCTGTTTGAACTTGGCATTCTTGCTGGCGGAATCGAACGAGCACCCGATGATCGTCGCCCCAGCGCTGTCGAACTCGCTTTGGAGGTCGCGGAACCCGCAACCCTCGGCCGTTCAACCACTGGTCTGGGCGGCGGGGTAGAACCACAGCACCGTCCAGTGGCCCATCAGGTCGGCCTTGCTGGCCGCCTGGCCGTCGGTCGCGACGACCTTGCTGAATTCCGGCGCAAAGTCGCCCGGCTCTTTGAGCGTGCCGTTGGTGAACGGCTTTGGCTTGACGACGTCGGCTGTCGCCACTTCAGCGGCAGCAGTATCCACGGCAACTTCGGCCGCTGCGTCAGCGACTTCGGCCGCCGCGTCGTTGTCGGTCGCGGTGTCCGCGCGGGCAGCCGTGTCGCCGGATGGTCCGGTGTCCGCGGCGGTGTCGACAGCCTGGGTGTCGGCTGCCGGGCTCGACCCGCCTGAACCGCCACCGCCTCCGCTGGCGGTACAAGCCGCGAGCGCGACGAGGAACGCGGCCCTGGCGCCGCGCGGTACGAATTGGTGCATGATTCCCCTTGGCGGCGCGGGTGGTGCGCCGGCCCCGGGCCCGTGTAGCCCAAATCGCCGGCTGACGCCAGCCGAATCGCGCAGGGAGGCCAAGATGCGAGGGTTCCTGGCTTTGGCGACGTCGCTGGTCGGGCTGTGCATTGCGGCGTCGGCGCTGGCGGGCGAGCGGCCGCGCCCGCGTGCCTTGCTCGACAGCGGCCTGGCCGGTGAGGCCGTGGTGGCGTGCGAGCGGGCGCTTTTCGGCGCCGCGAGCAGCCCGGCGGATCTGCGGGACGAGGCGTTTGAGGTGTGGACCGAGGCGCTGATGGCGCTCGGCGATTTTCCAGAGCTGGCAGTCGCTTGGCAGCGCAAGCGCGATTTGGCGGGCAAGCGGCACGGCAGCGGGTCCGCGCAAGTTGGGCTGTGTGGCTTGGAACTCGCGGACACGCTAGCCACGCTGGGTCGGGCGGACGAGGCGACAGTCCAGTGGGATCAGGCGATGGCGGCGGCAAAGGGCCTGGTCCAGACGGGCGACCTCGGCGCGTGGACGGTGCTGGCGCGGGCGGCAGGCATTGCCAAAGGCGACGGGCAGCGCGCGACCGTTGCAGAGCTGGCCATGGCGTCCATCCAGGCGCTGCAAGGCACGGTGGACCCGTCTAATCAGGGCCAGCGCGACCAGTCGCGAGAGCTCTTGCTGGCGCTGGCGAGCATGCGCATCGAAATGGGCTTTCCGGGCGACGCAGTTGGCTTGCTGCAGGCGGCGGTGCAGATGGTCCACCCGGATCGCGCCATCAACGACCCGCAGACCGGCCAGATCGCCGCGGTGATGGGACGCGCATACCTGGCCGGCGGGCAACTGGACAAGGCCAAGCAGTTCTTCGGGTATGCCATCGACAAGCTGGCGCCGGGATTTGGCGAGAACTCAACACTGGTCGCGGGCCTGCACGGCAAGCTCGGCTTTACGCTGTTGCGGCTGGGCGATCGGCAAGGCGCGCTCGCGGAGCTGCGCAAAAGCCGAGGACCCACGGCCGCGCGGCGGGCAAGCCTGCGACGGTCGGCGCTGCCGGTTCGAGTCAAGCTGGAGGCCTACAACCACACCTTTTTTGACGACGAGCTGCTGTTCGGCCTGGTGGTCGAGCGCGCGCTTTCCGGCGATGCCGACGCGCTACCCGAGCTGGTGAGGCTTGAGCTCGGCCGCAAGGGTGCGCTGCTCGATGCCCTGGCGCCGCGCAAGACCAAGGGTCCAGAGCCGGCCGAGGCGCTGCAACTGCGTGCGCTCGCGGGCCAACTCGCTGCCTTGGACCGCCAGATGGCCGTTGCGCCTAGCCCCGCGCTGCGGCAGCGGGCGGTCAGTCTGGGCGCGCGGCGCGATCAACTTGAGGCGCAGCTCGCGGCGCGAACAGAAGCGGCAGACGCTGGACCGCGCGACCTCGCCGAACTGTGCGCCGCGCTGCCGGCCGAGGCTGCGCTGTTGGACTACATCCACTACGTGCGAACGGACCCCAATCCGGGCGGCTACAGGCTCACACGCAAGTTCGCGGCCTTGGCGGTTTCTCCCGCGGCTTGCCGCGCGCGGGCAGTGGACCTCGGCGAAGCGCTGCCCATTGCCCAGCAGGTGCACGCGTTTCGCGCCGTTCTGGAGCAATCCGCGACCACCCGTGGTGCACAAGCGCTTGGCGATGACCCGACCGCTACCGTGGTGGACTGGCGGCCAGCAGCCCGGGCGCTCTACGACCGCTTGATAACCCCACTCGCCGCGGCAACCGTAGCAGCCAAGGTGCTGGTGGTGTCGCCCGATGACGCGCTGCACTTTCTGCCGTTCGCCGCGCTGGCGGCGGGCGATGGCCAGCTGCTCGGCGAGCGCAGTGACCTCGCGCTGGTGGACTCGCCGCGGGTGCGCCGCCTGCCGGCATGGGCTGGAGGGCCGAAATCGGCGCTGGTGCTCGGCAATCCGGCGTTTTCGATCGCGCCCACGCCCTTTGCCAAGACCACCGTCGCGCTGCGCGGCGGCGAAGGCAGCAGTGCCGCGTGCCGGTCGGCGCTTTCGCAGCCGTGGCAGACTTTGCCTGGCACTCAGGTCGAGAGCGACCAGACCGCGCAGGTCTTGAAGGCCGCCGGTGCCACAGTCGCGCGCAGACAGGCGGCAGAAGCGCGCGAGCAAGCTTTTGCCGAGCTTGCGCCCAAGCAAACCTGGCTCGCGATCGCCACCCACGGCTACTTCGCGCCAGCCGCCTGCGCCAAAGACCCAGAGGGCCACGCCCGCGATCCGCTGCTGCTGTCGGGCCTGGTGCTCGCCGGTGCCAACGACGAGCGCTCCGACCCGAGCGACGACGGGTGGCTGTCGGCAGCCGAGCTTGCGGCGCTGGACCTGTCGCGGGTGCAACTGGCGGTGCTCTCGGCATGCGAGACGGGCATGGGTGATGCGCGGCAGGCCTTCGGCGACGGCGTATTCGGCCTGCGGCGGGCGCTGACCCTGGCCGGCGTGCAGGGCGCGCTGATGAGCTTGTGGCAGGTCGCCGACCGCGAAACGGCCGATCTGATGGGGCACTTCTGGCGCGATCTGGCCAGCTGCAAGGGGTCGGCTTGCCAGCCTTATCGCGTGCTCGGGCGGGCGCAGGCGGCGATGCGCGCGCAACTGGTCAAGTCGGGACGGCCGGCCCATCCGTACTACTGGGCGGCGTTCGTGTATGCCGGCGGGCTGTAGGCGCGATCAACCAGATAGCGAATTACCAAGTCGTTCTCGGCGTCTGAACAACCCCCCTTCATAGGGCCACGACCCCGCGACCGCGCTCGCCCGCGGCCGGCCGTTCCGCAACCAGGGCGCGCTGCACCACGCGACCCAAGCGGGCCATGCCCTCGGCGATGGCGGCCGGCTGGCAATTCGAGAAGTTGAGCCGCATGAAGTCGTGGCGCTTCTCGTTGGCAAAAAAGCCGCTGCCGGGCACGAACGCGACTTTCTCGGCGATCGCAGCGGCGAACAGGTCTTCGGCCGCGAGGTCATCCGGCAGCTGCAGCCACACGAACATGCCGCCCTCGGGCCGGGTCCAGCGCGTACCCGGCGGCATGTGCGCATCCAGGCCTTGCAGCATCACCTCGCAGCGATGGCCGTAGGTCGCGCGCAAGCCGGTCAGGTGCGCCTCATAGTCGAAATTGCGCAACAGGCGCGCCACCACCCGCTGGCTCAGCGTGCTGGTGTGCAGGTCGCATGCCTGCTTGGCGACGGCCATGGCGCGAATCACTTCCTTGGGTCCAGTCACAAAGCCAAGGCGCATGCCCGGCGCCAGGGTCTTGGAAAACGAGCCGAGACGGACCACGCGGCCGCTGTCGTCGAGCGCCGCGATGCTAGGCAGGTGCTGGCCGCGAAAGCGCAATTCGCCGTAGGGATCGTCTTCGATGATGGCAAAATCATAGCGCTCGGCCAGCTCCAAGAGCTTGATGCGCCGATCGAGCGCCATGGTGGTGCCCTTGGGATTCTGGAAGCACGACACCAGGTACACCACGCGAACGGGCTGCGCCTGGCAAATGCGCTCCAGGTCGTCGACATCCATGCCGTTGTCGTCGCTATCGACGGTCACAAAGCGCGCGCCATAGCCGGCAAACGCCTGCAACGCCGCGAGGTAGCTCGGGCTCTCCACCGCGACCACCGTGCCCGTGTTGATGAGCACGCGGCCGGCGAGGTCAATGCCCTGCTGCGACCCGTGCGTCACCAGCGTGCTCTCGACTTCGGCCGGAATGCCGTGGCTGGTCAGGCGATCGACCAGCCAGGCACGCAAGACCGCGACGCCCTCGGTGCTCGAATACTGCAGCGCAAACCGACCCTCTTCGGCGAACACCTCGGCGTGGGCCTGGGCAATCGCCTCGACCGGAAACAGCTCCGGCGCCGGTAAGCCGCCTGCAAACGAGAGAATGTCCGGCCGCTCGGCGACCTTGAGGATCTCGCGCACGACGCTCGGCTGCGCAGTCAGCGCGCGGTGAGAAAGCGCAATCGCCATCGGTCCTCCCCTGTCAACCGGCGCTGGTCCGGCCTCGGTAGTGTGCGCGCGCTGGGGCAACTCGCACCAGCGTTTCTTCCTTGACGGTGCGCAGCACCATCGTCGTATGGGTGCGCGTGACCCCAGCCAGCGTCCGCAGCGTGCCGACCAGCAGGTCATCCAGGGCCGCCGGCGTCGCCGACTTGACCTTGAGCAGGTAGGAGTACTCGCCGGCAACCCGGTGACATTCCAAGATGTCGTCGATGCGCTGCACGGCCGCAGCGAACTCGTCGAAGTAGCGCGGGTGCTCGATCTGGACCCCGACAAAGGCGGTGATTTCTTTGCCCAGCGCCTCGCTGTCGACGCGCGCCGCGTAGCCGCGGATGATGCCGCGATCTTCGAGCTTGCGGATGCGCTCGGCCACCGATGGCTGCGACAGGCCGACCTCGCGGGCCAACTCTTGCTGCGTAGCCCGACCGTCTTGCTGCAGGCGTTCGAGGAGGTGGCAGTCGATGGCATCCATGCGACCTATCGTAGCGACGGTATGGCGCTTTGTCCAACTATAAAAAATCGGATTTTGTCACGCCGGTGTGCGCCAAGCTGGGCTTCCACCACGGGCGGTTTCCGCACTTAGACACTCAGGAAACCCTTTCGCAAAGGGTGCTTCTACAAACTCAACACCACGCGACCCGCTCGCCCGACGGCCGGCTCGCCGACAAAGGGCTTGTTCTTGCCCTCGCCGCCCTGCCCGGCTTCGTTGCCGTAGTTCGCCGCCAAGGTGCCACCCGGCTTGAGCCCAGCGCCCGCCTCACTGACCAGCAGCGCCGCCTCTGCCGCCAACCACGACGACCCGCCGCCGCCGCCGCCGCCGGTGTAGGTGTACTTGGCCGCACCGCTGCCGCCGCCAAAGTAGCCGCTGCCGCCGCCGCCGCTGCCGCCGTTGCCCGGGCAACTGCTGCCGGCCTTTTCGTAGCTGGCCTGGCAGGTTGCAGTCGCCGGTTTACACTGACTTCCGCCGGTACCCGCCCCGCCTTGATGGGCTGCGCCCGGCTCGCCTTGGACTTCGCAGCCGCTGTAGGCGCTTTTGTTGCTCTGGGTGCCGCCACCGCCGCCGCCCGTTTGGGTGGCGCCCAAGCCGCCGCCGGAGTTGGTGGCGTAGCTGTCGTTGTTGCCGCCGTTTTCGCCGCTACCGCCGACCTTGCCGCCGCCGCCGCCCGCGCCGGTGGCCGCCGTACCCTGGCAGCCTGAGCAACCGTCGATTCCGGCGCCGCCGCCGCCCGCCGCGACCGCGACGACCTGGCCGTTCTTGAACACGTAGCTCGCGCCAGCGCCGCCCTGCACGCCGCCGCCCGCAGCCACCCGCAGTTCGATCTGGTCGCCCGCTTGCACGGGCAGCGCGAACTGGACGTAGCCGCCGCCCCCACCGTTGCCTGGGAAGCCGCCGCCGCCACCGCCGCCCCACAGCTGCACGGTCATGCTGGCTTTGCCAGCGGGGATTGCGCCTTTGACGACCTGGCCGGCCTGGCTATAAACGGTCAAGCCGCCCGGCAGGGTGTCGCCCGAGCAGGCCTGGGTGTTGCACGGCTTGGTCTGGCTGGCGTCGCCTTCGCATGCCTTGCCGCCGCAGGCCGGCGCCGGGTTGGTGCAGGTGCGGGTGTCGGTCTGGGTGCCGCCGCCACAGGGCGCGGAGCAGGCGCCGGCGGTCCAGGCGCTCCAGCCGCCGTCGACGGGTTTGCAGCCGCCGGTGCACTTGCCGCCCACGCAGGTCTCGCCGGCCGAGCAACCGCCCGCCGCTTCGTCGACCTGGCCGTTGCAGTCGTTGTCGACGCCGTCGCAGACCTCTGCCTTGGGGGCGGTCAGGATGCACTGGCCAAGGCCCGTCGGCGCGCAGGTCCGCGTCCCTGGGCATTGACCGACCACTTTGCCGGCCGCGTCTTTCTGCTCGCCGTAACACGCGGTCTTGAGCGCCGCAGCCTTGGCGGCCTGGGTGCACGAACAGGTGCCGTAAGGCTTGCCCGCGGCGTCGACCTTGACGCACTGCAGGGACTTCGGCCCTTCAGGCGACTGGCCGACCAGGCAGTCGTAGCCGTTCGGGCACTGCTCCTTGGCGGTACAAGGTGCGCCGCAGAAGCGCCCGAGCGGGCCCTGATCCACGCATAACGCGCCGGTCACGCCCGCGGCCTGGCAGTCGGCGCTGGCCGAGCACGGGTAGCAGATCTTGCCCCACTGCGGCGCGCACACTTCGAACTTGGCGCCGCCCGCGCCGGGCAAGGTCGCGCAGATGGTGTCCTTGGTGCAGCCGCTGCCGCACGGCTGGGCGCAGCGCTTGCCTTCGGCGGTGTCGATACACAGGCCATTGGCGCAGCCGGCGGCGTCTGTGCACGAGCAGCCGGGGCCGCCTGGGCAGCTGACGGTGCCGATGGTGTCAGCGGTGTCGGCGGTGTCGGGCGTGTCGGTGACTCCTACGTCGGTTGTGGCTGGGGCGTCGCCGGTGGCGGCTTCTGCTCCGCCATCCGCTGGGCCCGCGCTGTCTTTGGCGTCCGACCCGCCCAGGCCGACGCTGTCGAAGACCGTGGTCGTGTCGGTCAGCGTCGTGCCGCCGGACGTGGGACCGCTGGGCGCCTCAGTGCATGCGGCGAGCAGGATCGCAAGCAGCGTAGTGATTTTGCTAGACATCGCGGACATGGCGGGCCTGGGGCGGCACGGGCCGCGGGCGCGCGTTGTAGCATAACGCGGCTGCCTGGCGTAGCTTGCGCCAGCAAGAACAGGCGTTTGGCGTCAAGCTAGCTGCGACGTTGACGCCCCTGCAATCCGCGGCGAAGCTGCCGGCAGCGTCACGTTGCGCGCGATGCGAGACCCTTGACTCTGCCCCTATCAGACCGCACCGCAGCCTGGCACGCCCGCGCAACCGCCTGGTGCCTGGACCAGCTGCGCCATCGCCCGACCGACCGCGCCCTGGTCGTCGGCATCAACGGCCCGCAAGGCGCCGGCAAGACCACGCTCGTCTGGGCGCTCGAAGCGCGTCTGGCTGAGCATGGCTTGCGCGCCATCGGCGTCTCCATCGACGACTTCTACCTGCCACGCAAGCTGCAAGTCTGGCTGGCGTTGCAGCACCTTGAGAACCCGCTACTGCAAGCCCGCGGCCATGCTGGGACACACGATGTCGCACTGGGCACGGCAACGCTGGGGGCACTGGCCGGGCTGGGCAAGGGGCAAGCGACCCAAGTCCCAGTCTACGACAAGACGGCCTTTGACGGCCGCGGTGACCGCTTGCCGATGGGGCAGTGGCGCCGCGTGGACGGTCCGGTCGATGTCGTTCTGCTTGAAGGCTGGATGCTGGCCTTTGCGCCAGTCGGCACCGCGGCGCTTGCCTCGCACGTGGGCTGGCAGCAGGCGATTTGGGCGCAGGTTGATGAAAACCTAGGGCTGTATCGCGAGTGGACGCAGCGACTCGACGTGCTGCTGCACCTGACCGTGGACGACCCGCAGACGGTCGCCGGTTGGCGCATCGACGCGGAAGAGCGGGTTCGGCAAGCCGGCCGGCCGGCCATGAGCGAGGCCGAGGTGGCGGCGTATGTGGAGCTGTTCCTGCCCGCCTACCGGGTGTATCCGCAGGCGTTGACGGCGCGGCCGCCAGTGCCGCGAGACCGGTATTGGCGAGTTGAGCTCGGGGCGGATCGATTGCCGGCAACTTGACCCACGGTTCGGTGCTCAACCTCGCCCTGCCACCAGCAACGCCTCTGCCAGTTCCATGGCATCGGTCGCCCACAGCCACGCCGGCCGCGGATGCGCCGCGCCAAGCTCCGCCTCGGCCCGGCACGTCAGCACCATCGTCCGCCACTGCAGCGGAATCGCCTCGCGCCCCAGCACCGCGCCCAGCAGCGCCCCGACAATCGCCGCGTTGGTATCGGTGTCGCCGCCGCGTCGCACGGTGTCGACCAGCGCCTGCTCAAACGTCGCCTCGCCCCGCAGATGATGCAGCGCCAGCTGCAGCGCGTGTTCGAACCACCCAGCCTGACTGGTGACTTGCTCTGGCGCCGCCCTGCTGCGATCGACGACGGCCTGGACTTGCGCTCCGCACAGTGTTCGACTGGCGGCCTGGGCAAACGCAAACACCGCCTTGCGGTCTTCGCCCGACCAGATCGCATGGGCAATGGTCGCCACAAACAGCGCGGTCGCCTCCTGACAGACCGGGTGCGGGTGGGTGATGCGCGCGTCTTGCCTGGCCCACAGCACGGTCTGTTCCAGCGACCGGCCGGCGCAGAAGAGGCCAAGCGGGCTGCAACGCATCAGGCTGCCGTTGGCCTGACTCTGCTTGTCGCCGTGCGCTTCGGCGTTGGCGGCCGGATGGGCGCCCGTGGCGTGGCCGAGCGCCGTTGCCGTGGTGCGGCCGATGTCGAACGGCGGCGAGTCGTACCAGGCCCGATAGCCCCGCGCCACCTGGTCGGCGTCAAAGCCGCCGTCGCGGCAGAGCGTGCGCGCGAGGCACAGCGCCATCTCGCTGTCGTCGGTCGGCTGGCCGGCGCGCAGGTTCCACGAACCGCCGTCTTTGAGCAGGCGCGGCCCGTCCGGGTACTCGGCGGCAATCGACGCCGGGCCGCGAAATTCGACGAGGCCGCCCAGCGAATCGCCCGCCAATTGGCCGAGCAAGCAGGCCTGCGCGCGCGACAACCGGTCTGCGTCGGTGCAGTGCGGCCAGGGCTTGACCGGTGCAAAGGGCCCAGTGTCGAGCGGCAGTGGGCCACGGCTGACCAGCGCTCGCAGCGCCTGCAGCGACCAGTCTCTCTCGGCTGGCAGGCACCCCGCACAGCCGTCGACCGAGCCACTGCCATCGGCGCCATAGCGGACCGGCTGGCCGTCGCCGCGGTAAAGTTCACCACCGGCGCCGCGCAGCAGCGCGTGTCCACCGGCGATGTCCCACGACGCCGGGTAATAGGTCGAGAACGTCGCCACCGCGTCGCCCGCCGCGACCAGCGCCAGGCGATACGCCACGCTAGGCAGCACCCGCACCCGCAGCGGCGCCACCGCTTTGTGCATGCCGCGAACGCTCGACCAGGCGCCCAACACGACCTTGGGGACCGTGGCCGGATCTCGCTCGAAAGCCACGCCATTGCGGGTCAGCGGCCCACAGCCTTCGGCCCAGGCGATGACATCGCCCGCGTCGTCCGGCGCACATACGGCATGCACCACACCCAAGACGGGCAGACCCTGCCACACCAGCGCAATCGACACCGCCGAGCCGCGCTCGCCGCGCACCAGTGCATGAGTGCCGTCGTTGGGGTCGACCACCCAGACGGGCGCGCCCGGTCGCGACACGCTGCCGGTCTCCTCGCCGAGGTAGCCGAACGCGGGAAAGGCCGCCAAGAGCTTGCCCCGGATCAGGTGCTCGGCGTCGTCGTCGCACTGCAAATGGCTGCCGTGGTCGCTGGGCACCATGGCAGCACGGGCATCGCGGATCAGCTGGGCGGCCGCAGCGGCGGCCTCGATGGCGGTGGCAAGTGCTGGTGCGAGGTCGACGGGAAGCGACATAGCGGACTCGCAAGCGCCCGCGGCTGCGCGCGGGGGCACAGAGCGTGAACCGGTTTGCGGCGGGGGGCAAGTGACGCGCCAGGATCCCGCACCCTGTCCCCCAACCGCCAACCGCCGTACACTACCGCCTCCGCGCGGCTGACCGGCCCGCTTGTGACCCCGATGCTGCAACTCCAAGGCCTCGCCAAACAATACGGCCCGCAAGTGCTGTTCGAGAACGTGCACTGGCAGATTCTGCCGCGCCGCCGCTATGGCCTCGTCGGCCCCAATGGTGCCGGCAAGACCACGCTCCTGCGCATCATCTGCGGCGAGGTTCAAGCCGACCTGGGCGCGGTGCAGCGCCCCAAAGCCATGCGCATCGGCTACCTGCCGCAAGACGTCGAAGACGTCGGCATCGGGCCGGTATTGCACGCGGTGCTCGACAGTATCCCCGGGTGGCGCGCGGCCAAGGATCGCGTCGCGCAGGTCCACGACCGCATGGCCCACGACCATGCTTGGGCTGGCAGCGAAGAGGGCCTGGCCGCGCTCGACAAGGCCATGGTGGCGTTTGAGCTGACCGGCGGCGACGACCTGGAAGTGCGCGCACAGACGGTGCTCGGCGGCCTTGGTTTTCTGCGCGAAGACCTGTGGGCCGAGGTGACCCGGCTCTCGGGCGGCTGGCGCATGCGGGTTGCACTGGCCAAGCTATTGGTGCAAGCACCGGAAGTGCTGCTG